>JANXOM010000229.1 GCA_025353585.1 Deltaproteobacteria bacterium | reverse complement strand
CTCGACGCCGACGTTGAACCAGACGGGCGAGTTGAACGCCATTTTCTGGTGGAGGAGCAGGTGCACGAGCTCGTCGCGGAAGGCCCTCGCGTCCTGCTCGCTCTTGAAGTAGCCGTCCGTCTTGCCCCAGCCGTAGATCGTATCGGCCACGCGGGCGATCATCTTGCGAACCGAGTCCTCACGGGTCGGCGTGCCGAGCGTGCCGCGGAAGTACTTCTGCACCACGACGTTGGTCGCGGTCTGCGACCACGTGGTCGGAAACTCGACGCCGCGCTGCTCGAAGAAGATCTTGCCGTCGGCGCCGCTGATGACGGCGTCGCGAAGCTCCCACTGCACGGTCTCGAACGGGTCGACGCCCTGACGGGTGAAGTACCGCTCGACCGTGAGGCCCGGGCGCTGGTCCTTGATCACGCGGCTCACCTTGATGGCGTTCGCCCTCTTCTCGTGGACACTGGGATGCGACCCGGACTGGCTGGTAGCGACGGCGGCAGACTTCACGAGCATGACCCCTCCTTGTGACTCGACGACGTGGATTGAACTGGGTAGAAAAAAGCGCACGAGGCCCCTGCTGGCAGACGACCCATCTGCCTGAACCCCTTCGCGTCCCGGCGGGCCGGGGCGCTATGCGCTTCGTTTCGAGAGCGGAAAAGCTGGAGCGTTCGTGGACTCGGAAAAGCTGCTTACCAGGTGGCTGTGACGGAGAGCGTCGGCGGCGTGCGTCACCTGGCGTGATCCGAGTGGGAGAACGCGACGGGTGTCCGTTGTACTGAGGGCACCCAGTGTGGGCAAGAAAAAGCGCCACTAGATTTGGGGGGTCACTGGAGGAGCCATGCTACCCCTAGTGTGCTCCCGGGTAGGACAGGAAGGTGGAGTAGCTGTGGATTGAGAGTGGACGAGCGTGGAATCCCGTGTGGTTTCTTGAGGGATCTTCGTTTCTTGGCCGGGGTTGTGGATAAGGTTGTGAAGCGCGAAACCGGCGCATTGACGCGTCGAGTTATGAGAGAAGATCTCGGCAGAAAAAAAGTTGTCCGGCGGTCCGGAGTGCGGTTGAACGGAGGTTTTTTTCGGGCCGCAAAACTTGCTGATTCCGGAGCGTAACGCAGCGTGTCAAGGCGCGGTGAATCCGCCACGATCGGGGCGCGGTTTCCCTGATCAGCGAACCCTTTTCGGGGCTTATCGCCGCAGCTAGTGGAGGCGCTTCAGCTCGGCCGCCGCGCGGGCCCGGAGGGCCGGGGTGGCCGCGTGATCGCGGGACGCCGTGAGCTGCGGGATCGCGGCGTGGCCGAGATCGTCATGGATGAAGCGCGCGAGGTCGGCGTGACGGGAGGGTGTCGACATGAACGCCTCCACCACGATCTTCGCGAGCTCGGGATCGTCCGCGTAGCCGCCGAACAGGTGGATGGCGGTGCGCAGGGACGCGAGGCCCTGCGTGTACTGGCCTTTGGCGATCTGGAGCCGGCCCGCCATGTACGGGATGTCCGGGTTCGCGACGAACTTGCGATGGGCGTCCGCCAGGACCTCGAGCGCGCCATCCACGTCGTGCGCCGAGACGCGCTCCGCAGCGTGGATCAGGGCCGCGCCGGCGGGGTCCTCGGGATCGATCGTGCCGCTCGCCCCCGCCCCGGCATCCACCGGTGGAGCCGGGCTCGGCACCACCGCCACGGCGGCGTCCGGCGGGATCGCGGAGACCATCGGATGGGAGACGGGCGGGCCCGCGTCGGCCAGCGCGCCGGGGGCCGGCGGCGTGCTCGTGCCGCTGCCCGTGCACGCGCGCAGGATCACGGCGAGGATCAGGACGCCGCCGACCACGCCGGCCGCGATGTGTAGGCGGCGCTGCTGCACGTGGACCGGCTCGGTGGCCAGGCGCGGGTCCGCGCTCCTCGGCGGCGGTAACGAGACCGTGACGGGCACCGGCGGGGCGGGCGGCTCGGACGCCGGTGCGGCGGCGGCGGCGTGCGGTGGCGGCAGCGGCGTGGTCGGCTGCGGCGTCGGCCGCTTCCCCGGCTGCGGCGACGGGCGCACCGGGAGCGGCGTCGCGTCCGCGCGGAGGCCGGCCTCGACCATCACCGAGGGCAGCGGCGTCACGGTCCGCGGCAGGGTCGTCGACATCGACACGTCGTTCGCGTCGGGCGCGGGCACGCTCGCCGCCGCCGCCTCGGCCGCCGCCGTCGAGGCCGCCGCGTACGCCGCGAGGTCGTCGAGCATCACCGGCTCGAAGGGCACGGTCTCCTCGTTCCGCTCGACCGCCGCGCCGAGGGCGGCCGCCAGCTCGGCCGCGGTCGGGTACCGGTCCTCCGGCTTCTTCGCGAGCGCGCGCGCCACGACGCCCTCGAGCGCGCCCCACTCGACGTCCGGCACGATGTCGCGCAGGAGCGGCGGCACGCGGTGCAGGTGCATCCCGACGACCTCGACGGGGTCGTCCGCCGGCGACTCGAACGGCTTGCGGCCCGTGAGCAGCTCGAACAGCAGGATCCCGACGGCGTAGAGGTCCGTGCGGCCATCGATCGTCCCGCCGCGGCACTGCTCCGGCGCCATGTACGACGGCGTGCCGAGCACCATGCCGCCGGTCAGGCGCTTCGCGTCGGGGTCGAGCGAGCGCGCGAGCCCGAAGTCGAGGATCTTCACCTGGTCGCCGATGCCGGTCTTGTGGCCGACCATCAGGTTCGCGGGCTTGATGTCGCGATGCACGATGCCGAGCTCGTGCGCGTGCGCGAGCCCCGAGAGCACCTGCTTGACCATCGCGACCGCGCGCGCGGCCTCCACGCGCCCCGTGCCGATGAGCGTGCGCAGGTCCGTGCCGCTGACGAAGTCCATCACCACGTACGGGCGGCCCTCGTGGAGCCCGACGTCGAGGACGGCGACGCAGTGCGGGTGCTCGAGCTGCGCCATCGCGCGCGCCTCGAGCTCGAACCGCTTGCGGCCCGCGAGCTCGTGCGGCAGCGAGTCGTGCAGGACCTTGATCGCGACCGCGCGCCCGAGCTTGATCCGCTCGCCGCGATAGACAATCCCCATCGCGCCGTGACCGATCTCCTCGATCACGCGATAGCGCCCGTCGAGCACTTCGCCGACGAGATCGGCTTCCGGCACGGGCGCCAGTCTACAGCACGGAGCGCGGCGTGGTAGCTGGGTGCATGCGCGCGCTCGCGATCGCGGCCCTGTTCGTCACGGCGTGTGGCTCCGGAGAGGCCCCGCCCGCACCTACACCGGCCCCCGCGCCCGCGCCGGTCGCGCCCGCGGCCCGGATCGTGTCGCTCTCGCCGTCGGCGACCGAGGTCGTGGCGGCGCTCGGCGCGGTGCCGCTGCTGGTCGGCGTGGACACGTACTCGAAGTTCCCGGCCGCGGTCACCGGCGTCGCAAAGGTCGGCGACTACCTCCACCCGAACGCCGAGATCATCCTCCAGATGCGGCCGACGCTCGTGATCGCCGACGACGTCCACGTCGACATCGCGCACGTCCTGACCGACGCGCGCGTGCATGTCGCGAGCTGCCCGATCCACACGCTCGTCGACGTGAAGGCCTGCCTCGGGCAGGTGGGCGCCGCGCTCGGGCGCACGGACGTCGCGGCCCGGGTGACGGCGAAGATCGATGCGGATATCGCCGCCGCGCGCGCGGCCGCCCCCCCGCGTCACCCGCGCGTCCTGCTCGTCCTCGACCGCGATCCCGACGGGCTCGGGAACCTCGTCGCGGCCGGCCCCGGCAGCTACGTCGACGAGCTCCTCGCCGTGGTCGGCGGCGCGAACGTGCTGGCCGCCTCGGCGCTGCCCTACCCGAAAATTTCCATCGAGGACATCCTGCGCGCGCGGCCCGAGGTGGTCCTCGACCTCAGCTTCGCGGCGCGCGGCGGGGTCACGGCGTGGGACACCCTCGACGTGCCGGCCGCCCACGACCACCGGGTGCTCGCGATCAGCGACGAGACGCTCACGGCGCCATCGCCGCGCGTTGGCCAGGCGCTCGGGACGCTGCTCCATGCGCTGTCCCCGCCCGTTAGATAGTTTTATCTTGACACGATGTCGCGATACACGATGTTCTTCGGCGAGGAGTCGCCGTTCTCGCAGTGGCATCGCTGCGCCTTCACCGTGACCGGCGTGACGTTCGGCTGCGCCGAGCAGTTCATGATGCACGGCAAGGCGAGGCTGTTCGCCGACGCCGCGATCGCCGAGCAGATCCTCGCGGCCGGGCACCCGCGCTCGCACAAGGCGCTCGGGCGCAAGGTGGCCGGCTTCGACGACGGCGCGTGGCGGGCCGCGCGGCAGGGGATCGTCGCGACCGGCAATCGCGCGAAGTTCACGCAGAACCCGGTGCTGCGCGACGCGCTGCTGGCGACGCGCGGGACGGAGCTCGTGGAGGCGAGCCCCTTCGACAAGATCTGGGGCATCGGGCTCGGCGCGACGGACCCACGCGCGCAGGACCCGGGGCAGTGGCGCGGGACGAACCTGCTCGGCACGATCTTGACCGCGCTGCGCGACGAGCTCGCCGCGTCGGGTCAGTGAGGGGCCTGCTCGTCGCGGCGGCGCGCGTGCTCGAGCAGGAGGTGCGTGATGCTCGCGAGCGGAGGCGTCGTGGCGGGGGCCGGCGCGCCCGCCACCAGCTCGAAGAAGCCGTCGGTCCAGTCGAGGACCTGCATGAGCACGCTATGCGTGTCGCCGTCGGCGTCCGACGCGCGCGCCGAGACGATCCGGCCGTCGACGAAGTCGACCCACGCGACCAGCTCGGCGCGCGTGAGCGACAGCTGCCCCGTCTTGCGCTCGAGCTCGAACATCGTCAACAACGCCGGCAGCGCGAGATCCGCGAGCGCCCCGCGCAGCACCACGCGCGCCGTGTCGTGCTGGCTCGCGCGCGCCCAGCGTCGCGCGCGCAGGATGATCTCGAGCACGGTGAACGGCTTCGGGATGAAGTCCATCGCGCCGAGCTGAAACGCCTGCAGGCGGACGAGATCCGTCGCGTTCGTCGACATCAGCATCACGGGCACGGCGGCGAGCTCGGGGTGGCGGCCCATCTCCTGGAGCACGTGCAGGCCATCGACGACCGGCATGTCGCGCTCGACGAGCACCACGTCCGGGGTCCGCGACAGGCACGCGCCGATCGCCTCCATGCCGTTCGTGGCCGTGGCGACGGAAAAGCCCGCGCTGCCGAGGGCCGTCGAGAGCCGCTCGAGGAGCCGCGTCTGCGGATCGCCGACGACGATGCGGATCTGCGCGGCCGGCTTGGCCGGGACCGTGTGCTGCAGCAGGCGCGTGACCGCGTCGGAGAAGGCCTCGTCGCTCGGGCGCACCGGATCGCGGAACACGACGCCGACGCCCGGAAACCGCCCGAGCGTGCGCGCCTCGACCTCCGTCAGGGAGTGCGTGACGATGCCCGTCGTCAGGAGGCGCTCGCCGTTCGGCGACATCACGACCTGCACGACGGTGTCGACGGGGAGCGGCGGCGAGAGGCGCACGAACATGCCGAACGGCGAGATGTCCTGCGAGACGGCGCGGATCTTCTTCCCGCCGGTGATCAGCTCGATCGGCAGGTTCATGGCTACACGATCGTTACGACGCCGCACGCGCCCATGGTACGCCCAACCCGATGGCGTGGCTTGAGCTGAGCGGCGTCGATGTCGCGCTCGGCAAGCGCGAGGTCCTCCGCGGCGTGTCCGCCGAGATCGGGGCCGGCGAGATGGTCGTGGTGGTCGGCCCGAACGGCGCCGGCAAGTCGACCCTGGTGCGCGCGCTGGCGGGGCTCGTCGCCCCGCGGGCCGGGACGATCCGCGTGCTCGGTCACGATCCGGCGCGGGGGGCGCGGCGCACGATCGCGCGCGAGCTCGCGTACCTGCCGCAGGCGTACTCGCTCGCGTTCCCGTTCGCGGTGGCCGAGGTCGTGCTGCTCGGGCGCTACGCGCGGCAATCGGGGCTCGGCACGGCGAGCGCGGCGGACCTCGAGGCGGCGCGGGCGGCGATGACGGCGTGCGACGTGCTGCACCTCGAGGCGCGGCCGTTCGACGAGCTGTCGGGCGGCGAGGCGCGGCGCGTGCTGCTCGCGCAGGCGCTGTGTCAGGGCGCGAAGTGCGTGCTGCTCGACGAGCCGACGGCCGGGCTCGATCCGGCGCACGCGCGGCGCGTGTTCCAGGTGGTGCGCGCGCATTGCGACGGCGGCGCGACGGCGGTCGTCGTCACGCACGACCTCGACCTGGCGCTGCGCTGGGGCGGCACGATGTGGCTCGTCGCGGACGGGCGGCTCGCAGCGCGCGGGACGCCGGCGGACGTGCTCGGCTCGGCGGCGACGCGCGCCGCGTTCGGCGTGGCGGTGCACGTCGGCGCGCTGCCGTCCGGCGAGAAGTTCGCGGTGCCGCTGTGACACGCGGGTTCGTCACGGGCGGGCGCGGCACCCGGCGCGCGGTGGTGCTGCTCGGGTGCCTCGCGCTCGCGGCCGGGCTCGCGCTGCTGGCGCTCGTGCTCGGCGTGTCGCTCGACGGCCACCTCGAGCTCCTGGGCTCGGATGCGCTCGCGCCCGACACGATGGCGCACACGCTCCTGTGGATCCGCGTGCCGGAGGTGCTCGGCGCGCTGCTGGTCGGCGGCGCGCTGGCGGGCGCGGGATGCGCGTTGCAGGCGCTCCTGCGCAACCCGCTCGCCGAGCCGTTCACGCTCGGCATCTCGTCGGGCAGCTCGCTCGCGGCGGTGATCGCGATCCGGCTCGGCCTCGAGGGCGCGCTCGGCGGGATCGGCGTCGGCGGCGCGGCGCTCGTCGGCGCGGTCGTCACGCTGGTCGTGGTCTCGCAGCTCGGGCGCGTCGGGAGGACGCTGCCGCCGGCGACGCTGATCCTGGCCGGCGTGACGATCTCGGGGTTCTGCTCGGCGGCGTCGGTGCTGATCCAGTCGACGAGCGGGCTCGCGGAGACCAGCCGCATGCTGCGCTGGATGCTCGGCGGGCTCGACTCGATGCGGCTCGTCACGGTCGGCTACGCGGCGATCCCGATCGGGGCCGGGCTCCTCGTGCTCGGGGCGTACGCGCGTGAGCTCGACGCGCTGGCGGCGGGGACGGAGGCGGCCGCGTCGGTCGGCGTGTCGGTCGGGCGGACGCAGATCGTGGTGTTCGGCGTGGCGTCGCTGCTCGTCGGCGCGGCGATCGCGCTCGCCGGACCGATCGGGTTCATCGGGCTCATCGTGCCGCACGCGGTGCGGGCGCTCATCGGGCCGGCGCACCGGGCCCTGATCCCCGCGTCGGTGCTCGCGGGCGGCGCGCTGCTCGTGGCGTGCGATACGCTCGCGCGCCTGGTGGTGTCGCCGGTGCTGCTCTCGACGGGCGCGGTCACGGCCGTGCTCGGCGCGCCGTTCTTCGTGGTGATCCTGATGAAGCAGAAGCGCCGGGCGGCGATGTGGAGCTAGCCGTGTCGGTATCGGCGGTCCTCGCGCACGTGATCGAGTCGATCTCGCCCGCGAGCGCGGCGCACGCCGAAGGGGCGCGGCGGCGCGTGGCGGCGGCCGGGGCCGGCGTGCTCGAGCGGCTCGCGCTGGCGCTGGGCGGCGCGCAGCACGCCGCGACGGTGCGCGTGGCGCGGCGGGCGATCGTCGTGGTGGCCGGGGATCACGGGTGCGGGGATCCCGGGGTCTCGCTCGGCGCCGAGCACCCGACGGCGCGGGCCGCGCGGGCGATCGCCGAGGGCACCGCGGCGCTGGTCGCGGTCGCGCGCACGAGCGCCACGCCGGTCGTGCTCGTCGATGCGGGGATGGCGGAGCGGGCCCACGCGCCGGCCACGGCCGTCGCGCTCGGCGGCGGGCCGTCGCGCGATCTGGCGCGCGGCGCGGCGCTGGACGCGGACGAGGCGATGCGTGGGCTCGAGGCGGGGATCGCCCTCGCGCTAACGCTGGCAGAGCCCGGCGGCGGGCTCGACGTCATCGCGCTCGGCGCGCTCGGCGTGGGCGCGGAGGTCGCCAGCGCGGCGCTGCTCGGCGCGGCGACGGGGAGCGCACCGACGGGCCTGCGCGATGCGGGCGCCGAGGCGGCCGGCGCGCTCGGGGCGACGCAGCACGGGGCGGGCGCGCTGGCGTGGCTGGCGGCGTACGGCGGGCCGGACACGGCGGTGCTCGCCGGGCTCATCCTCGGCGCGGCGTCGCTGGATGCGGCGGTGATCCTCGACGGCGAGGCGACCGGCGCGGCGGCCGCGATCGCGTGCGCGCTGGCTCCGGCGGCGCGCGGCTACCTCGTGGCGGCGCATCGCGGCGCGTTCACGCAGCCGGCGCTGCTCGCGCACCTGGGGCTGGCGCCGTTGTTCGAGGTCGGCCTCGGCCACGGCGACGGAACAGGCGCCGCGATGGCGCTGCCGCTGGTCTTGCAGGTGGCGGCGCTCGCGGCGGGTTACAACGAGGCATGACGACGCCGACGCGCAAGCGCACCACCGGCAGCTTCGAGGTGGAGAGGACGACGGGGACGCACGAGGTGCTCGACCGGCTGTTCGTGTACGGGACGCTGCGCCAGGGGCAGACGGCGCGGTCGATCATCGCGAACCAGATCACCCGCACCGTGCCGGCCCGGACGACGGGCGAGCTGTACTCGTTCCCCATGGGCTTCCCGGCATTCACCGAAGGCGACGGCCGCGGGCCGGTGCTGGGCGAGGTGCTGTGGCTATCGGACCTCGCGGCGACGTTCGGGCTCCTGGACGCCTACGAGGGCCAGGAGTTCGTGCGCGTCATCAAGCAGGTCGTGATCGAGTCCGGCGAGATGTGGGCGTGGATTTACACGCTGGCGGACCCGGGCGCGGTCCAGCTGGCCACGCGGATCCCGGACGGGGACTGGGTGCGGTACTGGACCGAGCAGCAGGGCTAGATGAAGAAGTGACCGAGGACCGCCATCGACAGGGCAGCGAGAGCAGCAGCGATCGTGCCCGCGCCGATCTTCGGAGCGGTATTCGTGAGGGTCAGGCGTTGCGACACGGGGGCACTTTCCCTGTTTGGCGGCCGAAATCAAGTTACTCGTCCGGCCTTCGAGCGATGCCAAGTTTCCGAGCGATCTAGGCTTGTTACGCCGCCAAAGTCACCTCGTACCGCGCTTGACGGAGCGCGGTCCCGATGCGTGGCGCGGACCCAGGATCTACGAGCCACGCGCCTGGCGGATCAATCGCGTGTACGACGTCTGCGCGCGCTGCGCGAGGTCGGACAGCTCGGTCACCAGCGTGCGGCTCGGCGCCGACCCGAGGACGTGCGCGTAGATGAGGTTCACCGCGCGGGCCTTCACGAGCACGGGAACGACCAGCACCTCGACCGGCGCCGGGACCGCGCCGAGCGCTTGCCACAGCTGCGTCTCGACCGGCCGCGCGACCGACGGCGGCGGCCCGACGAACGGCTGCCCGGCGTCGTGGGCCGACTGGAGCGCCGACGCGCCGCCGAGCGGAAGCGACAGCTCGTCGAGCGCCGTTGCCGGGCCGGCGCCCGCGACGTAGCCGCGCCAGCCCATCGCGTTGCCGTCGCGGATGAGGAACACGACGAGCGCGTCGGCGCGGCCCTTCGCGTAGGTGATGAAGGTGTCGGCGATCTGGTCGCGATCCGTGGCGGTGTCGATGCGCTCGCACGCGGCGCCGTACGCGAGGGCCGTCGGCTCGCCGCTGCGCGACATGGGCACCTGCGACGAGGCCCGGCGCCGCCGCGGCTCGAGCGTGAAGGCGGGCGGCATCACCATGCCCGCCGCGGGCTGCGACCGGCGGCGCTCGTGCTCGGCGCTCGCGTCGTGGTCGCTCGGCGCGCGGCCGGTCCGCACGAAGCGCGCGCGGCGCGGGAGGCCGTAGTGCTTCTCGAGGTAATAGAGCGCGCGCAGCTCGGGGACCACGTGCGCGACGATCGGGGCGCCGAGCGCGGCCGCGAGAGCCTCGCGCGCCGGCTGATCCGTCGGGTCGACCATGGCCACGGCGATGGCGCCGTCGATGTACGGGCCGAGCGGGACGGCGCGCAGGCGATGGGCCTCGTCGCCGCCGAGCTTGTCGAGGAGCGCGCGGTCGGCGCTGTCGAGGAGGGTGGGCGTGGCGACGGGCATGCCGCTCATCTCCGCGAGGTAGCCGGACAGGACCTCGAGGTCCACGAACCCGAGCTCGACGAGGTTCGTGCCGAGCCGCCCGCCGTACAGCACCTGGTTGCGGAGCGCGGCTTCTAGCTGCGAGAGCCCGATCGCCGCGTTGCGCAAGAGCAGCGTGCCGAGCTTCATCCGCGGGCGAGTGTAACGTAGCGCGTTGGATCGGGGACACCGGCTTCCGCGAATCCCTTGCGGCGCAGCGCGCACGCATCGCAGCGCCCACACGCGGCGCCATCCGGGGACGGGTCGTAGCAGCTGTGGGTCAGGCCGTAGTCGATGCCGAGCGCGAGGCCGGCGCGGATGATGTCGGCCTTCGTCATGGCGATCAGCGGGGCGTGGACGCGGAAGCCGCCGGCGCGCGTGGCGACCTGGGCGAGCGCCTCGAAGGCGCGGATGAACTCGGGGCGGCAGTCGGGGTAACCGCTGGCGTCGAGGACGTTGACGCCGACGAAGAGGTCGCGCGCGCCGAGGGTCTCGGCCCAGGCGAGGGCGAGCGAGAGGAGCACGGTGTTGCGGGCGGGGACGTACGTCGAGGGGACGTCGCCGGGGGCGCCGATGTCGGCGAGCGAGCGATCCTTGGGGACGGCGACGCTGGCCGAGGTCAGCGCGGACGTCGCGAAGCTGAGGTCGATGTCGATGACGCGGTGCTCGGCCGCGCCGAGGGCGGTCGCCATGCGGCGGGCGGCGGCGAGCTCGACCTGGTGGAGCTGGCCGTAGCGGACGGTCAGCGCGTGGCAGGTGAAGCCGTCGCGGCGCGCCAGGGCGAGCGCGGTGGTCGAGTCGAGGCCACCGGAGAGGAGGACGACGGCGTCGGGCATGGGGGCCGAGTGATGTCACTTTTGCCAGCAGACGTCACGTGGCCAGAGGTGCCCAGAGGTGACAGAAGTGACACCGTCCCCGGGTAGGCCGATGAAATTGTTCGGAAGGGCCGCGGGGCCAGAGGTGACAGAAGTGACAGCGTCCCTGGTGGTGGGGGTGCTGGTGGTGTGGTCGGCGTGGCGGCGGTGGCAGCTGCTCGATAGCAGCCCGTTTCCCCTCGGCATCGACGGGTACTTCTATCCGGTGCAGCTGCGCTCGCTGCTCGCGACGGGCGGGCTGCAGTATCCGGCGGCGCCGCTCGCGTTCTATCTGCTGGCGCCGTTCGCGGCGATCGCGGGGCCGCTGGTGGGCGCGAAGATCGGGGCAGCGGTGCTCGGCGCGCTCGTCGGGGTACCGGCGTACGGCGTGGGCCGGCGGCTCGGCGGCGGGGTCGGCGCGGGGCTGCTCGCGGCCGTGCTCGCGACCCAGAGCGCGGGCTCGACGTACATGACGATCGAGTTCGTGAAGAACGGGATCGGGCTGACGGTCGCGCTCGCCGCGGTGTGGCTCGGGCTGCGCGCGATCGAGCGGCCGGCACGCGGGCGCGTGGCAGCGGCGGTGGTCGCGGTGCTCGCGGCGATCGCGACGCACAAGATGGCGGCGGCGATCGCGGTCGGGGTGCTGGTGCCGGCGGCGCTGGCGGAGGCGGTCGGGCGCGGGGCGCTGCGCGGGCGGCGGCTGCTGTACGTGATCGGCGGCGGCGCCGTGACCGTCGTGGTCGCGCTCGGCCTCGGGCTCGCGATGCCGCAGCGGTTCCTGTCGCCGGCGGACCTCGCGCAGGTGCACGGGCTCGTGTCGGCCACGCCGCGCTGGGAGCTGCCGGCGCTCGTCGGAGATCCGCAGGCGCTCCCGATGGGGCACGAGGCGCTGCTCGGCGGCGGGCTCGCGCTCCTCGTCGCGGGGGCGCTCCTGCTGCGGCGACTCGGCCGCGACCGGCGCGGCGCCCTGCCCGGCTCGCCGGCCGAGCGGGCGGCGGCGGGCGTGCTCGTGGTGCTGGCGCTGCTGATCGCGATCCCCTGGCTCGACGTCGAGCGCGGCCAGGGCCTCGGCTTCCGCCTGCGCGTCGCGGCGTTCGTGCCGATGGCCCTCCTGGCCGCCGTCGCCCTGCGCGCCCTCCTCGCCGCTGTCCGGCTACCGGCCCCTAACAAAGGGGCCAGGCCCCTGTCAGGCCTGGTTTTGGCGGCGCTGGCGCTGGTGCTGCCGGGGCCGCGGGCGCGGGCGGAGGCCGGGCGGGTGGAGATGCACCCGGCGCTGGTGACGGCGGCGCTCGCGCTCGTCGGGCAGCTGCCGCGCGGCGCGGAGCTCGTGGTGCCCGAGCGGCACCTGGCGTTCATGGTCGCCTGGTACACGGAGGCGCCGGTGGCGCTGCGGCCGGAGGCGTTCGACCGCGCGCGGCGCTATCGGCTGCTGCCGCTCTCGTTCATCGGGCCGGGCTCGGCGCTCGACCGCGCCCTCGACGACGCGCGCCGCGAGCCGGCCCTCGAGGCGCCGCTCGGCCTGCACCCGCGCTACGGCAACGGCTTCGTGCTGGTCGCCGAGCCGACGTGGGAGTGGGCCATGACGCGCCTGCCGCCGCGGGACCGCGCGTACTTCACGGCCTGGCCGGTGATCTAGGAGCGGCGCCGTGCGCCACCGCGGACGCCGTGGCGGCGCCGTAGCGGGCGCGCTGCGGGCGACGCCAACGCCCTCGAGGCCTCGGGGACCTCGCGCCGACGCGCGAGCGCCGCGGTCCTCTGGCCTTTTAGTCGTTGTCGCCGATCTTCGTGACCTTCGCCACCGGCAGCTCGGCGGCGTCCGCGCGGCGCTCCTCGGCTCCCGTGGTGGGCGTGGGCGCGGGCTCGGGGCCCATCATCTTCTTGATGAACGGGGCGACCGCGAACAGGGCCGCCGCCACCACGAGCGACGCGACGATCAGCATCGTGAAGAGTGAGCCATAGCCGAGCGACTCGGTGAAGGCGGTCGCGCGGCCGGCGAGGTAGTCGCCGATCGCCACCGCGAGGAACCAGGTGCCCATGACCATGCCGGCCATGCGCTTCGGCGCGAGCTTGCTCATGCTCGAGAGGCCCACCGGCGAGATGCAGAGCTCGGACACGGTCTGGAAGAAGTACAGCGCGAGCAGGAACACCGGCGAGACGCGCAGCGGCGCGACCGCAGCGTCGAGGGCCGCGTCCTTGAGGCCGGTCTTGGTGATCGTGTCGATCTGCGCCACGGCGCCGAGCGCCGGCAGCAGCACGACGAAGGCGCACGCCGTCAAGACCATGCCGACGGCGAACTTGTTGACGCTCGACGGCTCCTTCTTGCGACGCGCGAGCGCGAGCCACAGCGCCGCGAAGAAGGGCGCGATCGCGACGATGAAGAGGCCGTTGATCGACTGGAAGTAGCTCGACGGCACGAACCGCTCGACGCACTCCTCGGCGAACAGGTTCAGCGTCGAGCCGGCCTGCTCGAACGTCGCGAAGAAGGCGATGGCACCGATGAACAGCGGGATCATCGCGACGATGCGCTTCTTCTCCCCCGCGTCCTGCGCGCTGGACAGCATGCCCGCGAACAGCGCGATCGCGCCGATCACGAGGCCGACGCCGAAGACATTGACGATCAGATCCTTCGAGACCTCGACGCCCGCGAGCGCGAGCCCGACCGAGCCGACGACGACGGCGCCGAGCAAGCCGCAGATGATGATCAGCGTCTGCACGCCCTTCTTGCGCTCGCGCGGATCCGTCGGGATCGTGGGGTGCTCGCCCGCGCCGCGGAGCCGCGCCTTGCCGAGGACGTACTGGATGAGGCCCGCGCCCATGCCGATCGCCGCGATGCCGAACGCGAAGTGCCAGCGCATCGCGGGGTCGATGCCGAGACTCGCGAGGTGCCCCGCGAACCAATCGCTCTGCGCGATGAAGCCGCAGATGATCGGCGCGACGGTCGCGCCGATGTTGATGCCCATGTAGTAGATCGAGAACCCCGCATCGCGGCGGATGTCGTCGGGCTTGTAGAGCTGACCGACGATGGTGCTGACGTTGGGCTTGAGGAGCCCGGTGCCGAGCGCCACGACGAACAGGCCCGGGTAGAACCCGCCCCCGAACGGCAACGCGAGGAGGACGTTGCCGATCAAGATGCCGAGCCCGCCGTAGATGACGCCTCGGCGCTGCCCGAGGAAGCGATCCGCGATCCAGCCGCCCGGCAGCGACAGCATGTACACCGACGAGAGGAACAGCGCGTAGACGATGCCCGCGGCCGTCACGCTCATGTCCAGGCCGCCCTTGGCGACGCTGCCCGTCATGTAGAGCACCAGCAGCGGGCGCATCCCGTAGAAGGAGAAGCGCTCCCACATCTCGGTGAAGAACAGCGTCGAGAGGCCCGAGGGGTGCCCGAAGAAGGCACGGTCGGGATCGCGGGGGGCGGACATCGACGCGCACACTAGCCTACGTCCCGGCGGATCCACTAGACCGAACAACTACTGCGACATGGCGGCTGTCGCACTGCCGCCGACGAGTCGCGCGCTGTGTGCGGCGGGAGCTTGCAAACCCCCATGGAATAGGAAAGATCCGCGGATGTCGAAGCTGCCGGTCAGGCTAGTGGCGCTGTCGTGTCTCGTGGCGATGTCGTGCGTCCCGCCGGCACCCAAGATCGCGTTCAAGCACTCCGAGAAACGCGGGACCCTCACCACGAACGGGCTCCGCTTCGTGCTGATGCCCGATCCCACCACGTCGCTCGCGGAGGTCGACATCCGCTACGACGTCGGCGGGCGCGAGGACTATCCGAACAAGGCCGGCCTCGCCCACGTCATCGAGCACCTGATGTTCCAGCAGCGGCCGATCGACGGTGGCCCGCCGCTGTTCCAGATGATCGAGGGCATGGCCGTGACGTTCAACGCGTACACGAGCGAGGACTCGACGCACTACCAGAACACGGTGCGCATCGACAACATCGAGGACAGTCTCAAGATCGAGGCCGCGCGCATGGCGTACGGCTGCAAGACGATCAGCGAGGACCAGTTCCAGCGCGAGCGCGAGGTCGTCCGCAACGAGATCCGCCAGCGCGCGCTGACGGCCGAGGCGCAGATCCCGCAGCTCGTGACCTCGTCGATCTATCCGAAGGGCCACGCGTACGAGCACACCGTCGGCGGTGACGACAAGGAGCTGACCAACATCACGCTCGCCGACGCGTGCAAGTTCATGCACGACTACTACGTCCCCGAGCGCGCGACGGTGATCATCGCCGGCGGCTTCGATCCGGACAAGGTCGTCCAGCTGATCGAGAAGTCGTTCGGCGGCATCGAGAAGCGCGCCGGCGCGCCCCGCGTGCAGGTCAAGCCGTTCGAGGTCGATCACACCACGAAGACCTTCACGCTCGACGTCGAGCGCCCGAGCGTCCACGTGGCGTTTGCCCTCCCGCCGGGCAACACGCCCGACGGCGAGATGGCCGAGTACGGCATCGAGAACGCGTTCGTGCGCGTCGCGCGCAAGGGCCAGGAGTACGGCTTCGCCACGCGGGTCCTCCCGCAGATCCTCGGCGGCAAGCTCGCGCCGGTGTTCGTGATCTCCGTCGAGCTCAAGAGCCAGGACAAGCTCGACGAGGCGCTCGACTTCGTCAAGAAGGAGGTCGCGCAGGCGCACCGCGGCTTCGACGAGGGCACCGCCGACGACATCGAGGAGCAGCAGAACCGGACGAAGGCGGACTACATCGAGAGCCTCGAGCCGCTCGCGGCGCGCACCAACGTGGTCGGCGATCTCGTGCAGTTCAACACCGACGTCGACTTCAACTCGAAGGACCTCTACGTCTTCCACGCGCTCGACAAGATCTCCAAGTACGACGGCGCGAAGGTCGGCGCGATCGTCAAGAAGTACATCGATATGGACAAGGCCCGCATCATCATCATCAAGTCGAGCAAGGAAGGCATCAAGGGCGACGCGCGCTCGACGCTGACCTTCCAGACGAAGTCCGATGATCAAATGGTCTCGTCGGACGTCGACACCAGCGAGGCGCACCGCCCGCTCAAGGCGCAGGGCGAGCTGAAGATCCTCGACGCGGCGAAGAAGTTCACGCTCGCCAACGGCATGAACGTGATCCTCCTGCCGCTCCACGCGATGCCGATCGTCAGCGCCGAGATCGTGTTCAACAACGCGGGCACCGCCAGCACGCCGGACAGCCCGCAGCTGGCCGCGGCAGGCGCGCGGTTCCTGCAGCTCCCGATCGACGCCGAGGCGTTCGCGAAGACGGGCGTCAACGTCGGCTGCGATGCGGGCCCGGACACCACGACCTGCGAGACCGGCGGCATCAACATCTACCTCGACATCATGATGAAGGGTCTCGAGCGGCTCATCACGGCCGGCGACTACCACCAGGAGCAGATCGAGGGCTGGCAGAAAACCCAGAAGACGCACCTCGAAAGCAAGCTCGAGCAGCAGCAGATCGAGTTCCGCCGCCAGTTCCTGACCGCGCTCTACGGCGCGGAGCACCCGTACACCATCACGGGCGTCACGACGGCAGACGCGGTCGCGAAGGTCCACCGCGATTCGCTCGAAAGCTACCGCAAGAGCCACTTCGTCGCCGGCAACGCCACGCTCATCGTGGTCGGTGACTTCGATCCCACCGACGCGGAGAAGCTTGCCCGCAGCACCTTTGGCGGCTGGGCCAAGGGCTCGAACGACAAAGCGGCCATCGCCAAGGGCACGCCGTCGCAGGGGCCGGTCGTGATCGGCGTCGTCGGCAAGGAGCTACCGCAGCTCTCGCTCCAGATCGGGTTCCCGACGGGCAACGGCGTCGACGGTCAGGAAGCGGCGCGCACGGTGCTCGCTGACATGATGAACATCCGCGTCGGCGACGTGCGCTTCAAGCTCGGCTCCACGTACGGCCTCTACGCCGGGCACCGCGCGCATCGCGGCCCGGGCGCGTATGTCATCGCCGGCGGCGGCGTCGATGCCGAGCGGGCCGGCGAGTCGATCAAGGCGATCCAGGATGGTCTCGAGATGCTGCGCAAGGGCGAGCACTTCGATGATGACTTCGTCCGGGCGCGCCGCAAGGTGCTGTCCGGGCTGCTCGGCGTGTCGACGGTGACCTCGGAGCTCGCCGATCGCCTCGCGTACGTCAGCACCTACGGCCTGCAGCCGAGCTACTACAACACGCTGCTGCAGCAGGTCGCGGCGGTCTCGACGGCCCAGATCCACGCGCTCATCGCCCAGGAGCTCGACCCGAGCCGCGAGGTCCTCGTGCTCCTCGGCGATCGGCCGCACCTCGAGAAGGCGTTCGCGGACGCCGGCCTCAAGGACGTCAAGATCATCGAGCCGGACTACAAGTGAGGCGCTAGCGATCGAAATCTCGGCGGCGTACCTCGCCGACGAGATTCTCCCTGCGCCGAACGGGTCCGATGGACAAATAGAGAGTAGCGGTCGGCTAGAGGAGATCGACCCAGATCTCGTCGCCGACCACCGTAATCGGGTAGCGCCGCAGCTCGAGCCCCGCGTCGTGCTTGCAGCGCCCCGTCCCGAGATCGAACGCGTACCCGTGGCCGGGGCAGATGATCGCCCCGCCCTCGAGCTCGCCGTCCCACAGGGCGACGTCCTCGTGCGGGCAGACGCCCGGCACGGCCACCAGCTGGCCGCCGGTGCGGGTGACGATGACGGGCCACGTCACGCCCGCGACGCGGAACGGGCGGAGCGCCTCGTCGTCGACGTCGCCCACGCGGCAGACATATACGCGCAGCGCCACTAGCGCCCCCGCGCCTTCGGATCCAGCCGGTCGCGCAGGGCATCGCCCGCCAGGTTCGCTCCGATCACGACCCACATGATCGCAAGCCCGGGCGCCAGCGCGTAGTGCGCGTAGCCGGCTTTCCACAGGAACTGCGTTCCCTGGTCGAGCATGGCGCCCCAGGTGTAGTCGACCTGCGGGCCGAGCCCGAGGAACGCGAGCGACGCCTCCACGAGGATCACGCCGCCGAGCCCGAAGGTCGCCTGGACCAGCACCGGGCCGAGGACGTTCGGCGCGAGGTGCCGCCCCATCACGCGCCCGTGCCCCGCGCCGAGAGCGACCGCGGCCTGGATGAAGTCCCGCTCGCGCAGGGCCAGGACCTGCCCGCGAACGACCCGCGCGTAGCCGACCCAACCGTTCGCGCACAGCGCCGCGATCGTGAGGCCGAGGCTCGGCCGCGCGACGGTGGCCACGATCGCGATGTTCAAGAGGAACCCCGGGAACGCCATCAGGATGTCGACGGCGCGCATGACGAGCTCGTCGACAACGCCGCCGAACCAGCCGGCCACGAGGCCGAGCCCCGTCCCGATGCACGCCGTGATCCCGACGACGACGCCGCTGACGATCAGCGCCGTGCGCGCGCCCCAGAGCAGCTGCGACAGCGCGTCGATGCCGTTCGTGTCGGTGCCGAGCCAGTGCGCGGCCGAGGGCGCGGCGAACCGGCCCGCGAGGTCCAGGTGCGTCGGGTCGGAGGGCGCGAGCCACGGCCCGCACACCCCGAGCACGATGAACACGGCGAGCATCGACGCGCCGATGACCAGGCTCGGCTTCACGCGCGGCCCCGCCGGATCCGCGGATCGACAAGCCCGTACGCGAGGTCGACGCCGATGTTCACGAGCACGTAGAGCACCGCCGTCACGAGCACGGTGCCCTGCACGACGGGGTAGTCGCGGTTCGCGATGGCGTCGAGGAGCGTCAGGCCGAGGCCTGGCCGCGCGAACACCTTCTCCACGATGATCGCGCCGGAGAGCAGCGAGCCGAACTGCAGCCCGGCCACCGTGATCACCGGCAGCAGCGCGTTGCGGAGCGCGTGCACGCCGACCACGCGCCGCTCGGGGGCGCCCTTCGCCCGCGCCGTGCGCACGTAGTCCTCGCCGAGGACCTCGATCATCGAGCTGCGCGTCATTCGCGACAGCATCGCCATCAGGTGCACGCCGAGCGCGAGCGCCGGCAAGATGGTCGCGGCGGCGCCGGTGTCCGTCGGCCCGGGGAGCCACCCGAGGTCGACAAAGCATACGAGCAAGAGCAGCGGCGCCAGCAGCATCATCGGCACCGCGATGCCCGCCAACGACGTCACGGTCGCGAGCGTGTCGAGCCAGCGGCCGCGCCGCACCGCCGCGAACATCCCGAGCGGCAAGGCGAGCAGCACGGCCACGAGCATCGCCGCGAGCGCCAGCGCCAGCGTGTGCGGGAGCGCGACCGCGAGCCGCGCCGCCACGGTGGGTCGGTGCTCGGGATCCGGGCACTGGTGGCCGAGCGTGCCGTCGGCGATGTGAACGAAGAACGTCCCCAGCTGCACGGGGAGAGCCTGGTCGAGCCCGAGGCACTTCTCGAGGGCCGCGCGCTGGGCCGGCGTGGCCTCGCCGCCCGCGATGTGATCGACCGGATCCCCCGGCACGATGTGCAGGAAGGCGAACACCAGGATCGACACGCCCACGATCGCCAGGGCCCCCGAGGCGAGCCGGCGCAGCAGGAACGAGCCGATGCTCACCCGGCCGAGCTCAGCTCGGCGGGAGCGAGGCGCAGAACTTCGGGGACGTGTCGTCGACGACGCTGCCGGGCGCGAGGACGGGCTCGCCGCCGTGATCCTTCATCAGCTCGAGGTCGCGGCACTCGTAGCCGTCGCGACAGTCGCCGGTGGACGCGCAGGTGGCCATGCAGTAGCGGACCTCGGAGCTGCGCGTCGCGCAGTGGTCGTCGAGGTCGCACAGCTCGTCGGGGCTGCAGTCGTTGGTCCCGCTAGATCCGACGTCCTCGGTCGCCTGGACACACGGCCGGTTGGCGAACTGGCCGGTGAAGAAGCGGACGCACTCCGAGTCGCCGGGGCACGTGTTGTAGTCGCAGCCCTGGATGGTGCAGTACCCGCTCTTCTCGATCGTGTCGCACTCGCGCGTGCCGTTCGGATCGCAGTCGGTGGACAGCACGCACGCGTCGCCGATCTGCTTCCCGCAGCCCGCGGCGGCGAGCGCGGTGAACACGAGGGCAAGGCGGAACGACATCGGCGCGCGCATCCTATCGGGCGGTTGGACCATCGGCAAGGCGCGCGGGTTGCCTGTAAGTTCTCCCCATGCGAGCGGTCGTCCAGCGCGTCACCCGAGCCTCCGTGACCGTCGCCACGCGCCTCACCGGCGCGATCGACCAGGGCCTGCTCGTCTTCCTCGGGGCCGGCGCCGGCGATGGGGCAGGAGACCTCGCGTACATCGTCGACAAGATCGCGAATCTCCGCATCTTCGCGGACGCCGCCGGCAAGATGAACCGCTCCGTCCTCGACATCGGCGGGGGCGTCCTCGTCGTCTCGCAGTTCACGCTCTACGGCGACGCGCGCACCGGCCGCCGGCCCGCGTTCACCGGCGCGCTCGAGCCCGTGGCCGCCCGCGCGCTCTACGAGGAGAGCCTGGTCGCCCTCCGCGCCGCGGGCGTCGTGCGCGTCGAGGCGGGTGAATTCGCTGCGGATATGGCCGTCGACCTGCTCAACGACGGGCCCGTCACGATCCTTCTCGATTCCCGCAAGCTGTTCTAGCTACCGGCCACGCATTTCGGGTTAGGTTCGCCTTCGCGCAGCGATGGTGATCCGATTTTGGGGCGTCCGGGGCTCGATCCCCGTTCCCGGACGGGCCACGAACCGTTACGGCGGCAACACCTCGTGCGTCGAGGTCCGGCCCAAGGGCGAGCCGCCGATCATCATCGACGCCGGCACCGGGATCCGGAAGCTCGGCAAGCTCCTGCTCGAGGAGTCGTTCGGCGACGGCCGCGGCAAGGCGTCGATCCTCATCAGCCACACGCACTGGGATCACGTCCAGGGCCTGCCGTTCTTCTCGCCGCTCTACCGCGCAGGCAACGAGGTCCACGTGTTCGCGCGCGAGCGCGATGTCCACCTCGAGGCCGTGTTCAGCCAGCAGCACGATGCGCCGTACTTCCCCGTGCCGCTCTCGGCGATGCACGCGACCATGCAGTTCCACGGCGTGTCCGAGGGCGCGTCGTTCGACATCGGCCGCGCGAAGGTGACATCGGCGCGGCTCAACCACCCGTCGGTCGCGATCGCGTATCGGGTGGACGCCGATGGCGCGTCGGTCGTCTATTGCTCGGACACCGCGCCGTTCTCCGACATGATCCTCGCCCACGAGTTCGTCGAGCGGCCGCCGAGCGGGATCCTGCCGCTCGCGCTCCTCGAGGAGCTGGCCGAGATGCGCGCCGGCGTCGTGGCGCTCGCGAAGAACGCCGACCTGCTCATCTACGACACGCAGTTCACGCCCGAGGAATACAAGAAGCAGCCGCACTGGGGCCACTCGCGCCCCGACGACGCCATCGAGATCGCGATGGCGGCCGGCGCGAAGCGGCTCTGCCTCTATCACCACGCCCCGATGCGCTCCGACGACGCGAACGACGCGATCCTCGCGGGCACGCGCGCGGCGGCCCAGGCGGCCGGGGCGCGGTTCGAGGTGATGTCGGCGTACGAGGGCCTCGAAGTGACGGTCGGCGACGCATGAGGCAGCGACCATGAAGGTGCGGTTCTGGGGCGTGCGCGGGTCGATCCCGGCGCCGGGGCCCGAGACGAATCGCTACGGCGGCAACACGTCGTGCGTGTCGATCACCACCGCGACCGGCGGGCTCGTGATCATCGACATGGGCACCGGGCTCATGCACCTCGGCGCGACGCTGATGGCGAGCGCGTTCGGCAAGGGCGCCGGCCGCGCCGCGATCCTCCTGAGCCACACCCACTGGGACCACATCCAGGGCCTCGGGTTCTTTCCGCCGGTGTTCGTGCCCGGCAACGAGATCACGCTGTGGGGCCCCGGCGGCAGCGACCACGTGCTCGAGGGGATCCTCGAGGGCCAGATGGATCCGAACTTCTCGCCGCTCCAGACGCTGAAGAACTTCTCGGCGAGCTTCGAGATCCGCGCCGTGCAGGTCGGCGTGCCGTTCGAGGTGCAGGGGCTGACGGTGACGGCGCGCCTGCACCCGCACGGCGGCACGTCGGCGCTCGCGTTTCGGCTCGAGGAGGCCGGCCGCGTGTTCGTGTACGCGAGCGACGTGGGCTACGCCGACGGCGTGCCCGACGCCGAGTCGATCGCGTTCTATCGCGGGGCGGACGTGCTGCTCCACGACACGACGTATAAGCCCGAGGACCAGGCGACGCGCCGGAACCGCGGCTTCTCCGCGTACGACGAGGCCTGCGCGGCGGCCCGGGCGGCGGGCGTCGGCCGGCTCGTCACGTTCCACTACGACCAGGACTACACCGACGACGACGTCGACGGGATCGTCGCGAGCTGTCGCGCGCTGCTCGCGGGGACGGCCATCGAGGTCGTGCCGGCGCGCGAGGGCGACGAGCTGGCGATTTAACGGCGCGCGCGGTCGCCGCCGAAGGCCCGCGTGTGGAGGCTGAGGAAGCCGCCGACCATCGTCTCGTTGCGGTCCACGAGGCTCGTGCCGAGGACGGCCCCGCCCGAGACCCACGGCGAGAGCCAGAGCTCCGCGCGCACGCGGGCCTCGACGACGCCCTGCCCGGTCGCCGGCGCGGGGCCGGTCGTGCCGGCGCGGTCCACGGCCTGGAGCTGGACGGAGCGCGCGCCGGCCGCGACCTCCGTCGATAGCGAGAGCCGTCCCACGGCGCCGCGCACGCCGGTCAGGAAATAGCCGCCGAAAAACAGCGATGGACCGGGCGTGGCCTCGCCGCCGGCCAGGCGGACGCCGTCGCTGGACACCATGCCGACCTCGAGCTCGGTGCCGATGTAGATGCCGTGCGTGACGCCGATGCCGAAGCGAGAGCTCGTCGTGACGGCCGACGCGGCCAGCCGATGCGAGCCGGGGCCAGCCGCGCGCGGCACGAGCGGCACGGCGGTGGCGGTCACGGGGACGGTCAGCGTCCGGCTGGCGATGCCCCAGTCGAGGTACATCGGCGCGACGCGCATCGGCGTCGCCCACGTGCCGAAGCGCGACTTGCACACGCGATGGCCGACGTAGTCGCCCTGCATGCCGTGCGAGCAATCGGGGACGGGCTCTTCGGGGGGATCGAAGCGCGCGACGGTATCGGTCGGCGGCGCGTCGTCGGTCGCGTCGCCAGAGGCATCGGGTGCATCGACGTCGCCCGCGTCGTCGACGATGACGACGCCGCTCTCGTCGTACTCGATGCCGGAGTTCTCGCCCCCGCCCTCGGCGCCCGGGCGCGGAGGATGGCGCACCGGACGACGATGGACGGTCGCGTGCCGGACGTCGCCGGACGAGCCGCCGCCGCCGCCGTGCGTGATCGTGCCGTGGGTCGGGCGACCGCCGCTGCGATCGTGACCGGTGCTGCCGCTGCTGCTGCTGTGGCTGCTGCTGCTGCTGCTGCTGCTGCTGCTGCTGCTGCTGCTGCTGCTGCTGCTGCTGTGACCGCCGCCGCCGCCGCTGCTGTGACCGCCGCCGCCGCTGCTGCTGTGACCGCCGCCGCCGCTGCTGCTGTGACCGCCGCCGCCGCCGCCGCCGTGGCCGCCCTTGGCCTCCGCGATCGCCGGCCCCGCGAGCACCGCCAGGACCACCCCCAGCCCGGGCCGCCATCCGGCGCTCATCGCCCGCCCTCCGCGCCCGCCGCCGTTGCGACCGCGTGCCGTTCAGCCGCGATGCACACCAAGCGCGCCGCGTCCGCATGCACGATCGACGCGACGTCCACGCACACCTGCCGCACGTCCGCGCCGAGCTCGTCGCGATAGAGGACCGCCTCGGCGCCCCAGCTCTTGCCGTCGAGCTCGAGCGGCGTCAGCTCGGAGTCGGGGTCGTACGCGTGCAGCGGGATCTCGCGTTGATCGGCGGTCCGACCGACGACGCGTACGGTCGCCAGGTCGATCACCTGCGGCTGCTCGCAGCGATTGCCGAACTCGTACTGGACGGCCAGCCCGCCCTCCGCGTCGTCGACCACGCGCTGGGAGACCGCGAGGTCCACGCACCCGATCGCCAGGCGCGTCGCGCCGCGCGCGGGTTGATAACCCGCCATCCCCACCGGTGGCCGATAGGAGCCCGCCTGGTACGTGCAGCCGGCGAGCAGGAGCGCAGCAAGACCTCGTCGCATCCGACGCACCAAAGCAAGCGCCACGCCGCTCCTGGATCGCGGTCCGCCGCGCTCGTGCCAGATCTTGCCGTGGCGCCGCCGCAACATTGGCGCCCGCGCGCCACGCTATGGTCGCGGCGTGCGCGTCCCGCTGTTCGACATGGCCGCCGAGCTCGCGCCGATCCGCGCCGCGCTCGACGCGGCGATCGCGCGCGTGCTCGACAGCGGCGTCCTGATCGGCGGCGCCGAGGTCACCGCGTTCGAGACCGAGCTGGCCGCCACGACCGGCGCGCGGCATGCCATCGGCACGAGCTCCGGCAGCGATGCGCTCCTCGCGGTCCTGATGGCGCAAGGCGTCGGGCCTGGCGCCGAGGTCGTCACGACGCCGCTGACGTTCTTTGCCACCGCCGGGGCCCCCGCTCGCCTCGGCGCGCGCGTCGTGTTCGCCGATATCGACGACGCCACGCTGACCCTCGACCCCGCGGCCGCGCTCGCCGCGTGCTCCGCGCGCACCCGCGTGGTGCTCCCGGTGAACCTGTTCGGCGCGCTCGCCGCGCTGCCGGTCCACGCGCCGTGCGCGATCATCGAGGACGCCGCGCAGAGCCTCGGCGCGGCCCCCCCCCGCGGGCTGGCCGCCGCGATCTCGTTCTTCCCGACGAAGAACCTCGGGGCCCTGGGCGACGCCGGCGCGGTCGTCACGGACGATGCGGCGCTCGCGGATCGCCTCGCGCTCCTGCGCTCCCACGGCGCGCGGCCGAAGTATCACCACGTGGCGCTGGGCGGCAACTTCCGCCTGGACGCGCTGCAGGCCGCCGTGCTGCGCGCGAAGCTGCCGCACCTCGCCGCGTGGACGGCCGCGCGCCGCGCGCACGCCGCTCGCTATCGCGCGCTGTTCGCCGCCGCGCGCATCCCCGCCGAGCTCCGCCTCCCCGCGGCGGACCCGGCGCACGTCTATCACCAGTTCGTGATCCGCGCGCCGCGGCGCGACGCCTTGCGCGAGCACCTCGCCGCCGCCGGCATCGGCACCGAGGTCTACTACCCGTCGCCGTTGCACTTGCAACCGTGCTTCGCACACCTCGGCTACCGCGCCGGCGCGTTCCCGCTCGCGGAGCGCGCGTGCGCCGAGGTCCTCGCGCTGCCGATCCAGCCCGCGCTCGCGGCCGACGCGCAGGCGCACGTGGTCGCGCAGATCGCGGCCTTCTACAGCTCTTCGCGGTAGCGCGCGCACAAGCGCGGCAACGTCCGCGCCGGAGCGAACAGCGCGGCGGTCTCGGCGGTCTCGGCGACATGCAGATCGCCATTGTCGGCACCGGTTACGTGGGCCTCGTGAGCGGCGCGGGCTTCGCCGAGCTCGGCCACGACGTGACGTGCGTCGACCTCGACGCCGCGCGCATCCAGGGGTTGTGCCGCGGCGAGGTCCCGTTCTACGAGCCGCAGCTCGCCGCGCTCGTGCAGAAGAACCTCCGCGCCGGCCGCCTGCAGTTCACGACCTCCGCCGCGGACGCCGTCGGCGGTGCACAGATCGCATGCATCGCCGTCGGGACGCCCGCGCGCACCGATGGCACGGCGGACCTCACGGCCGTCCACGCCACGGCCCGCGCGATCGGCCGCGCCCTGACCGGCTTCACGGTCGTCGTCACGAAGAGCACCGTCCCCGTCGGGACCGCGGAGGCCCTCGCCCCGCTTGTCGCCGCGCACACGACGCACCCGTTCGCGCTCGCCTCGAACCCCGAGTTCCTCAAGGAGGGCGACGCGGTGCACGACTTCCTCGAACCCGCCCGCGTCCTCGTCGGTGCGGACGATCCGCGCGCGATCGCGGCGCTGCGCGAGCTCTACCGCGGCGTCATGCTGACCGGCGACCGCATGCAGGTGATGTCGCTGCGCTCGGCCGAGCTCGCGAAGTACGCCGCGAACGCCATGCTCGCGACGCGGATCTCCTTCATGAACGAGATGGCGCGCCTGTGCGACGCCGTCGGCGCAGACATCGACGCCGTGCGCGCGGGCCTGGGCGCCGATCCCCGGATCGGCAGCCAGGGCCTCTTCGCGGGGCCTGGCTTCGGCGGCTCGTGCCTGCCGAAAGACCTGCGCGCGCTCCACGCGCTCGGCGAGTCAACGGGCGTCGAGCTCGGCGTCGTGGCCGCGACCCTGCGCGCGAACGAGGCGCAGAAGCGGCTCCTCGGCGAGCGCATCGCCGCGCACTTTGGCGGCGCCCTGGCGGGCAAGCGCATCGGCCTCTGGGGGCTCGCGTTCAAGCCCGAGACCGACGACATCCGCGACGCCCCGGCCCTCGCGCTGATCGCGCAGCTGCGCGCCGCCGGCGCGGTGATCACGGCTTACGACCCCGCGGCGATGCCGAGCGCCCGCGCCCTCCTCGGCGACGCCGTGGCGCTCGCGCCGGACGCCTACGCCGCCGCGGAAGGCGCCGACGCCCTCGTGCTCGTCACCGAGTGGCGCGAGCTCCGGCGGCCGGACTACGCCCGACTCCGCGCCACGATGCGCACGCCGGCGCTGTTCGACGGCCGCAATGTCTGGTCACCCGACGACGCGCGCGCCGCTGGCTGCTCCTACGCGGGGGTCGGCCGGGGCGGCCAGGCTGCGCACACCGGGTGAGCGCACGCGCACGCTCCCGGGACTGGCTCGGACAGCGAGCCCGAGCGCGCCAAGCCAGTCAAATAGATAGAGAAATCTCGCAGACAGCGGTGATAGGGTCGGCGCGTCGCGGCGGCTTGAACGTAGCGCTGCGCTGCATCACTAACCCTCTGTCATCCATGCCCCGCTACCTCTACAGAGGCGTGCAAGTCGCACTGGACGTGTCGGTCCTGTCCCTCGCGTTCTGGCTCGCGTTTATCTGCCGCTTCGAGCTCCAGATCCCGGATGCCTGGCTCCGCGTCGCCGTCCTGCAGTGGCCGATCTCGGTGTTCCTCGCGTACGGCGTGCTCTGGGCGTTCAACGTCCCGCGCTTCTCGTGGCGCTACGTCGGCCTGCCCGAGGCCGCGCGGATCGGACTCGCGGTGCTCGTCTCCGCGGCGGTGCTCGTCGTCATCCGGTTCGGCCTCGGCGCGATGGTGGCCATCGGCGTGTTGCCGTTGGGCGTCATCCTCTCGAACCTCGTCCTCAGCTTTGTCCTGCTCGTCGGCGTCCGAGCGCTGCGCCGGGTCTACGGCGAGACGCGCGAGCGCAAGGCCCCGGCCGCCGCGCGCGCCCGGGCCCGCGTTCTCCTGATCGGCGCCGGTCAGGCCGGCTACCTCGTGGCCCGCGAGCTCGCCGCCCGCCCCGACCTCGGCCTCCACCCGGTCGGCTTTCTCGACGACGATCGCCGCAAGGTCGGCTCGCAGATCTGCGGGCTGCCGGTCCTCGGGACGATCGCCGAGCTCGCGGAGATCGCGCGGCGCCAGCACGTGGAGCGGGCCTTGATCACGATCGCCAGCGCCGCCGGAAGCGACATCCGCCGGATCACGCTCGCCTGCCAGGAGGCGGGGCTCGAGACCAAGATCATCCCCGGCATCTACGAGATCGTCGGCGATCGCGTGAATCTCTCGCGCATCCGCGAGGTCGCGATCGACGATCTCCTCGGACGCGAGCCGGTGCAGCTCGACCAGGCCGAGGTGTCGCTGTCGATCTGCGATCAGGTCGTGATGGTGACCGGCGCGGGCGGCAGCATCGGCAGCGAGCTCTGCCGCCAGATCTGCCGCTTCTCGCCGCGGCGGCTCGTGCTCGTGGAGCGCTTCGAGAACGCGCTGTTCGAGATTCATCGCGAGTTGATCGGCGCGTTCCCGGAGCTCTGCATCGAGCCCCGCATCGGTGACGTGACGGACCGCGTGCGCATGGAGCAGGTCTTCATCAGCGCCCTGCCCGCGATCGTCTTCCACGCCGCCGCGCACAAGCACGTGCCGATGATGGAAGCCAACCCCGGCGAGGCCGTGAAGAACAACGTGGGCGGGACGCGCGTGATCGTGGACCTCGCCGACCGCCACGGCGTGGGGCGCGTGGTGCTGGTCTCGACCGACAAGGCCGTCAATCCGTCGTCGGTGATGGGCGCGACCAAGCGCGTCGCGGAGATCTACTCGCAGCTGCGCGGCAAGAGCAGCAAGACCCGCTTCGTGACGGTGCGGTTCGGCAACGTGCTCGGGTCGAACGGCAGCGTGATCCCGATCTTCCGCCAGCAGATCGCGAAGGGCGGCCCGATCACCATCACGCACCCCGACATGGAGCGCTACTTCATGACGATCCCCGAGGCGAGCCAGCTCGTGCTCCAGGCCGGCGCGATGGGCCAGGGCGGCGAGATCTTCATCCTCGACATGGGGAACCCGGTGAAGATCGTCGATCTCGCGCGCGACCTCATCAAGCTCTCGGGCCTCAAGCCGGACGAGGACATCGCGATCGAGTTCAGTGGCGTCCGCCCCGGGGAGAAGCTCTTCGAGGAGCTGGCCACCGATGGCGAGCACACGGACGCGACGAAGCACCCGAAGATCTTCGTCGGGCGGATCCCGGCGAGCGCGTGGGTCGATGCGGCCGCGGCCCTCGACGATCTCCTCGCGCTCGTCGATTCGCCGGACCTGATCCGCGCCGCGCTGCACACGCTAGTACCCGAGTACACGGGCGCGAGCCGCGCACCGGCCCCGCCGCCCGGCAACAGTAACGGCAAGGTCGGGCGGCGGTCGGACGGCGCGGCCGTGGTGCGCGATGCGGTCGCGGTGACCTGATGCCGCGGATCTACCTGTCGGCGCCGGACCTCGCCGGCGGCGAGCTCGCGATGCTCGGCGAGGCGGTGGCGTCGAACTGGATCGCGCCGCTCGGCCCCCACGTCGATGGCTTCGAGGCCGAGATGAGCGCACGGCTCGGCGTCCCGTACGCGCTCGCGCTCTCGAGCGGTACGGCCGCGCTCCACCTCGCGCTGCTCGTGCTCGGCGTCGGCGCCGGCGACCGCGTCTGGACCTCTACCCTCACGTTCGCCGCGACCGCGAACGCGATCGCCTACGTCGGGGCCACCCCCGTGTTCCTCGACAGCGAGCGCGCCAGCTGGAACATGGATCCCGGCATCCTCGTCGACGAGCTCGAGCGGGCCGCGCGCGCGAACGAGCTGCCCAAGGCCGTGATCGTCGTGGATCTGTACGGCCAGTGCGCGGACCTCGAGCCGATCGCGGCCGCCTGCAAGCGCCACGGCGTCTGGCTCGTCGAGGACGCGGCCGAGGCCCTCGGCGCCACGTATCGCGGCAAGCCGGCGGGCTCGTTCGGCGACCTCGCGGTGCTCTCGTTCAACGGGAACAAGATCATCACGACGTCGGGCGGCGGCATGCTCCTCGGTGCCCGCAAGGAGTGGATCGACCGCGCGCGCTTCCTCGCGACGCAGGCGCGCGAGCCGGTCGCGCATTACGAGCACCGGGAGGTCGGCTACAACTACCGGCTCAGCAACCTCCTCGCCGCGGTCGGCCGCGTCCAGCTCGCCGATCTCGAGCGCCGCGTCGCGCGCCGGCGCGCGATTCGCGAGCACTACCGCACGACGCTCGGCGAGCGGCCCGGGTGGACGTTCATGCCCGAGGCGAGCTTCGGGAGCTCCACGTTCTGGCTAACGTGCGTGACCGTCGGCTCGCCCGCGCGGCGTGACGCGCTGATCGCGAGCCTCGCCGCCGTCGACATCGAGGCGCGACCGGTCTGGAAGCCCATGCACCTCCAGCCGGTGTTCGCGGGCGCGCGCGTGTTCGGGGGCGCCGTGGCCGCCGACCTGTTCCACACGGGGCTGTGCTTGCCGAGCGGCTCGGGGCTCACCGGCGCGGACCTCGAGCGCGTCGTGGCGGCGGTCCAGGCCACGCCGGCCTAGATGCCGGTGCTGGTCGTGGTCGGCGCCGGTGGACACGCGAAGGTCGTGATCGCGACCGCGCGCGCGGCGGGCTGGGACGTCGCCGCCGTGCACGACGACGACCCGGCGCGCTGGGGCACCGCCCTCCTCGGCATTCCCGTGACCGGGCCATGTGCGGACGCGCTGGGCGACCCCGCGCAGACGTGCGTGCTCGCGATCGGCCACAACGCGACCCGCCGCCGCCTGGGGACCGCCGCGAGCTGCCGCTTCGCGACGGTGGTCCATCCCGCCGCCGTCGTGCACGAGTCGGTCACGCTCGGGCCGGGGACCGTCGTGTTTGCCGGCGCCATCGTGCAGCCCGATACCCGCATCGGCGCGCACGGCATCGTGAACACCGGCGCCTCGGTCGACCACGACTGCACCCTTGGCGAGGCGGTCCACATCGCGCCGGGGGCGCGCCTGGCCGGTGGGGTCCGGGTCGGCGACGAGGTCTTCATCGGCATCGGCGCGTCGGTCACGCCCAACCGGTCCATCGGCGCCCGGACCATCGTCGGCGCCGGCGCGGTCGTCGTCTCGGCGCTCCCGGCCGATATCGTGGCCGTGGGCGTGCCGGCGCGCGAACAAATCCGCCGCGCTGGCATCTAAGTCATGGTGGGTGCTCCCCCGGCGCGGCGCGTCCTCGTGTTCTGTCCGGCGCTGGCCACCGGCGGCGCGGATCGGGTCGTGATCACGTTGCTGCGCCTCCTCGACCGCGCGCGCTTCGCCCCGCAGCTCGTGCTCGTGCGCCGCACCGGCCAGCTCGCGGACGAGGTGCCGGCGGATGTCCCCGTCCACGTGCTGGGCACGGCGCGCCTCGCCGTGTCCGCGCCCGCTCTCGCTCGGGTCATCCGCGCCACGCAGCCCGACATCGTCTTCTCGATGCACGGCGGGTCGAACGTGATCGTCGCGCTCGCGCACGCGCTCGCCCGGTCGCGCGCCCGGCTCGTGCTGTCGGAGCGCAGCGCGCTGATCCGCACCGACCGCGGCTATCTGCGTCGGCTCCTCGAGAACCGGGTGAAGCGGCTGAGCTATCGGCGCGCGGATCTCGTGACCGCCGTCTCGCGCGGCCTCGCCGCGGATCTCGTGGCTCGCCTCGGGCTCCCCGCGGCCAAGGTCGTGACGATCTACAACCCAATCGTCGATGACGAGCTCGGCCCGCTCGCCGCCGCGCCCGTCGATCATCCGTTCTTCGCCGCCGGCGATCGCACGCCGGTCATCCTCGCGGTCGGCCGGCTCGTCGCGATCAAGGATTACCCGACGCTGCTCGCGGCGTTCGCCACGATCCGCGCGAGCCGCTCGGCGCGCCTCGTGATCCTCGGCGAAGGCCCGCTCCTCGACGAGCTCGTCGACCGCGTCGCCGCCCTCGGCCTCGCGCGCGACGTGGCCTTCCTCGGCTTCGACAAGAACCCCTTCAAGTACATGGCGCGCGCGACGCTCGTCTTGCACGCGAGCCGGGCGGAGGGCCTCCCCGGCGCGCTCGTGCAGGCGATGGCATGCGGCACCCCGGTCGTCTCGACCGACTGCGATTTCGGGCCGCGGGAGATCATCACGACCGGCGAGGACGGCTACCTCGTCCCCGTCGGTGACAGCGCCCAGCTCGCGGCCCGGACGCTGCAGGTGCTCGACGACCCCGCGCTCGCGACCGGGCTCGGCCAGCGCGCCCGAGACAGCGCGCGACGGTTCACGACCGCAGCCTCGCTGGCGTGCTACGAAGCGGCGATCGCCGGGACGCACGCATGATCTCCTTCGTCTTCTCGAACCCCAGGCACCACCTCGACATGATGGTCCCCGTCGCCCGCGAGCTCCGCGCGCGCGGCACCGCGTGCCAGTTCGTGTCGCTGACGGGCCTCCGGGGCTTCCCGACGCCCGATCTCGCGGCGCGCCTCCCCGGCGTCGCGCTGCACAGCGCGCTCCCGCGGATCCGCCGGAGTCCGTCGGCCGGCGCGGGACTCGGGACGAACGGCGGCCGCGGCGCGCGCGCGCGCCAGCTCGCGACCCGGATGCTCTGGCGCCTCGCCTTGCAGCCGAGCTTGCGGTGGTGGCTCCGCGGCAGCGCGGTCGTTGCCGTCCCGAACGACGCAGCGTTCCCGTACGGCGAGCTCGCCGCGAGCCTGCGCACGCACACGACGCCGTTCGCGCTCTTGCAGGAGGGCATCCGGTTCCCGCTGCCGACGGAGACGACGGCCGGCCACGCGTACGGGAGCAGCGGCGCGAGCGCGATCTGCGTGTGGGGCGAGGCATCGGCGGCTCACTTCCGCGCCGTCGGCGCGCCGGCCCGCAGCATCCATGTCACGGGCAACCCGCGCTTCGACGAGGTCGAGCCCCGCGCGTGGGCGGCGGACGGTCGCGCGCTCGCGGCCCGCCTCGGGCTGACCCGCGCGCCGCTCGTGTATCTCTCGAACACCATCGACGATCAGGGCTTCTGCACGACCGCGGAGAAGCTCGCGCTGTTCACCCGGTTCCTGCGCAAGGCACGGCCGGTGGCCGCCGCGGCGGACCGCGCGATCGTCGTCAAGCTGCACGCGCGCGAGAGCGTCGACGCCTTCCGCGCCGCCGCCCGCGATCTCCCCGGCGTCCATGTCCTCGGCGCCGAGCCGCTGTTCGCCGTGCTGGCGATGGGTCACGCCGCCGTGGTCCTCGCCTCGACGGTCGGCCTCGAGGCGCTCGCGTTCGGCTTGCCGCTCGGCGTGCTCGAGATCCCGGGGCACGGGCACGTGTTCGACTACGTCTCGTCGGGGGCCGCGCGGCCGCTCCGCCTGTCCACGCTCGCGGCGGACGTCGGGCAGCTGCTCGCGGCCGGCGCGGCGGACACGCGCGCGGCCGGCGCGTACCTCGAGCACCACATGGCTCATCGCGGCGAAGCAGCCGCGCGCATCGCAACTTGCCTGGACGAGCTGAGGACTTCATGACGCCACCACTTCGCATCGGTCTCAACGGGTTCGGTCGCATCGGCCGCGCCATCGCGCGCATCTTGCTCGCGCGCGGGCACCACGAGCTGGTGCACATCAACGATCTGAACGCGGACGTCGCGAACCTCGCGTACCTGCTCAAATACGACACGACCTACGGCAAGCTCGGCGGGGAGGTCCGCGCCGACGGGGCGGCCCTGGCCATCGCCGGCCGGCGGGTCCCCGTCACGCACCAGCCGGACATCGCCGAGGTCGACTGGAGCGGAGCGGGCGTGGACGTCGTCATCGAGGCAACCGGCGTCACCCGCAACGAGCAGCACGCGCGCGCGCTGATCCCGCGCATGCGCTCGGTGCTCGTCACCCACGCCGCGCCCACCGCCGACTTCACGCTCGTCTTCGGCGCCACGGAGAAGGCGTTCGATCCGGCCCAGCACCGGATCGTCTCCACGAGCATCTGCGACGCCTGCGCGGTCGCGCCGGTCATGCGCGCGCTCCACGCGCGGTTCGGCGTGGACTACGGCTTCATCACCACGCTCCACCCCTGGCTCTCGTATCAGAACCTGATGGACGGCCCGTCGCGGTCGCAGGCCTACCCGGGCAGCACGCACTCGCACTACGCGCTCGGGCGCGCGTCCGTCGGCTCGCTGATCCCCAAGCCGACCACCGTCGTCGGCGCGTGCGAGCGCATCGTGCCGGAGATCACGGGCCTCCTGAAGTCGATGTCGTACCGCGTGCCCACGGCGTGCGTCTCGAGCGCGGACCTGAGCCTGCACCTCGAGCGCGAGGCCACCGAGGAGAGCGTGCTCGAGGTCCTCCACGCGCTGCGCGCCTCGCAGGGCACGCGCGAGGTCATCCGCATCACCGACGAGCCGCTCGTCTCGACCGACTACCTCGGCGACTCCCACTCCTGCATCATCGACACGCGCTGGCTGATGCTGAACCGGGGCCGGCAGCTCAAGCTGGTGCTCTGGTACGACAACGAGTGGGGCTACTCCAGCCGCGTCGTCGACGCGCTTGATCTGGTGGCGGCCGGGTGACGCTCTTCGTCTTCGACTTCGACGGCGTCCTGTTCGACTCGGCGCGCGAGTGCCTCGAGGTCGCGTACCGGACGGTGCGCGCGGACGTGGCGCGGTGGACGTTCGCGGCCGCTTGGCCCGAGCGGCCGACCGCCGCGCTCGCGAGCGAGTTCGCGCGGTATCGCTATCACGTCGGGCCGCCATGGCAGTTCGCGGTGCTGCTCGAGTGCCTCGCGCGCGGCGAGGTCCCGGCCGCGCCGGAGGCGTTTCGCGCGCTGGCGCAGGCGCGCCGGCCAGCGGTCGAGAGCTTCACGGAGGCCTACTTCGCGGAGCGCACCGTGCTCGCGCAGGAGCCGCGCTGGCTCGACTTGATCACGCCCCACGTCGTGGCGCTGGACCTGTTCCGGGCGCGGCTCGCGCGCGGGTGCGCCGCGATCCTGTCCACGCGCGACGACCGCTCGATCGCCGCGATCTGCGCGCACCACGGCGCCGCGCTCTCTCCGGCCAGCCACCTCCCCCGCTCCGCGCAGCAGGAGAAGTGGGAGATCTTGCTCGAGACGGCACGCGACCGCGCGCTCGCGCCGGCGGACCTCTTCTTCGTGGACGACTACGTGCAGCACGCGCTCCCGGCGCGCCAGCACGGGATCGCCGCGCACCTCGCCCTGTGGGGTTACCTCGCGCCCGACGACGAAGCCCGCTCCTTGACAGCCGGCCTCCCCTGTCTTCAGCTCTCCGATCTCGAACGTGCGCTCCACGCGCACGAGGAGCCCCGCACATGATCCCGACGCTCATCATCGGTCGCAAAGGAAGCCGCGTGAAGGACAAGAACGTCCGCCCGCTGCTCGGCCGGCCGCTCGCGCTCTACCCGATCCTCGCCGCGAAGAACGCGCGGGAGGTCACGGACGTGTTCGTGTCCACGGACTGCGAGCAGATCCACGCGATCGCCGACGCGCAGGGCTGCCAGTACATCGAGCGCCCGGCGTTCCTCGCGACGAACGAGGCGCTCGCCGAGGACGCGTTCAAGCACGGCTACGAGGCCATCCGCGCGCGCGCGACCGGGGAGATCGAATTTGTCGTGCTCCTGTTCGCCAACGGCGCGACCATCACCCCGGGCATCATCGACCAGGGCATCCGCTTCCTGCGCGAGCACCCGGACCACGACTCCGCCGTGACGGTCAGCAAGTACAACATGTTCAGCGCGCTGCGAGCGCGGCGCATCGAGGACGGGCTCGTCAAGCCGTTCGTCGATCCGGCGCTGTTCGGCGAGGCCACCTGCGACCGCGATAGCCAGGGCGACACCTACTTCGTCGACTGCTCGGTGTTCGTGCTGCGGCCGCGGTGCTTCGACTACAGCCGCGGCGAGATCCCGTTTCGCTGGATCGGGCGCACCGTGCACCCGATGCATCAGGAGGGCGGCTGCGACATCGACTTCGAGTGGCAGTTCCCGATGGTGGAGCACTTCTTGCGCACCGCCGGCTTCACCGAGACGCGCACGCCCTACGCATGACCGAGCTCCGCTACATCCGGTTCACGACGGCCGACGTGCCGACCCCGCGCTGGGGCACGCGCCGGGCGGCGCGCGTGCACGTGCTCGCGCAGGCGCCGTGGACAGATGCGAGCGAGACGGGCGTGGTCGTGGCGGCCGCCGACGCGACGCTGCTCGCGCCGGCCGAGCCGACGAAGATCGTGGCCCTCGGCTACAACTATCGCGACCTCTTCGAAGATCCGGCCGCGCGAACGAGCGCGCGCGAGGCGCACTTCACCGACCCGGGCTTCGAGCCCGTCCTCTTCGTGAAGGGTCCGAACTGCCTCGCCGGCCCGACCGCGCGCGTCGCGTTGCGCGCGGATGCGACGGAGGTGTGGGTCGAGGTCGAGGTCGCGGCCGTGATCGGCCAGCGCGCGCGCAACCTCGCCGACACCGCCGCCGCCCGGGCCGCCGTCTTCGGCGTGACGGTCGGCAACGACATCACGGCCCTCAACGTGCTCGGCCGCGACTGGCACCTCGCGCGCTCGAAGAGCCTCGACGGGTTCTGTCCGCTCGGGCCCGAGCTCGTGCGCGGCTTCGACGACGCCGATCGCCACATGCGGACGACCGTCGACGGCCGCGTGATGCAGGACTCGACCACCGCCAATCGCGTCCTCGACACGTACGCGTCGGTCCTGTTCTTGTCGCGGCTCATGACCCTCGAGCCGGGGGACGTGGTGATGACAGGGACGCCGCGCGGCGCGCGCCAGGCGCTCGTGCACGTCGGGAGCCGCGCCACGCTCGAGATCGCGGGGCTCGGGACGCTGGTCACCGAGTTCGTCGCGGAGGGCGCTTCGTGAGCGCGCCGTGGACGGTCGTGATCCCGGACCGGGTCACGGCGCCGGCGACGGTCGAGGAGGCGGTGTTCGGCACGCGCGCGACCGTGCGGGCCCTCCACGCGACGAGCGCCGCCGAGCTCCGCGGCCGCATCGAGGACGCCGACGCGATCCTCGCGTGGCATGACATCGGCTGGACCGCGGACGTGCTCGCGTCGCTCTGGCAGTGCAAGGTCATCGTCCGCGTCGGGGTCGGCTTCGACAACGTCGACCTGGCGGCCGCGCGCGCTCGCGGGATCGAGGTCTGCAACGTCCCCGACTACGGCACGCACGATGTCGCCGACCACGCGCTCGCGCTGCTGCTCGGCCTGGCGCGGGGGCTCGCCAGCAACGACCGCGTGGCGCGGGGCGGCGTGTGGAGCTGGGGCCTGGCCCCCTCGTTCCGGCTCACGGGGAAGACGCTCGGGATCGTCGGGCTCGGACGGATCGGCACGGCCACGGCGCTCCGGGCCAAGGCGTTCGGGATGCAGGTCGCCTACTACGATCCGTACAAGCCGCAGGGGTGGGACAAGGCGCTCGGGCTCACCTGCTATCGCTCGCTCGCCGAGCTCGCCGCCGCCAGCGACGTCGTCAGCCTGCACGTGCCGCTGACGCAGTCGACCCGCGGCCTCGTCGGAGCCGAGTTCTTCGCCGCGGCGCGCCGGGGGCTCGTCGTCATCAACACCGCGCGTGGCCCGGTCCTCGACTGGGCCGCCTTCACGGCCGCGTTTCGCAGCGGGCACGTCCGCTGCGCGGGCTTCGACGTGCTGCCAGCAGAGCCGGCCGACCCGACAGATCCGCTGATCCGGGACTGGATGGCCGGCGCGCCCGACGTCCGCGACCGCTTGCTGATCACGCCCCACTGCGCGTTTTACTCGGCCGAGGCGGTCGAGGAGATGCGGCGCAAGGCCGCCGAAGAAGCGCTCCGCGTGCTGTCCGGCGAGCCCGCCTGGAACAGCGTCCTGCCGCTCGAGGCACCGTGAAGCTCACCGCGCCCACCGTCGTCCGCAGCACGCTCACCGAGGCCAAGAAGGTGATCAGCGAGCCGCCGCTGCTCATGTGGTCGCTGTTCCTGATCTTCTTCCCGGTCTACCTGGTGCCGAGCGGTCTGCCGCAGCCCGCCGACTGGCTGACGATCATGTTGTTGCCGACGCTGCTGACCCGCTGGAAGGGCAGCTTGCTCGGCATCGGCAAGCCATTCCGCATGCTGCTCTTGTTCACCGCGTACGCGCTGCTCATCAACACGATGTGGTCGTTCGCGCTCGTCGCGTTCTCCATCGACCTCAAGCACGGGTTCCTGCTGAGCCCCACGTTCTACATCTACAACGCCGTGATGCTGTTCGTGTTCCTGCTCATGTTCGAGCGGTACCGCGTTCGCTTCCTGTGGATCACCGTGCGCGTGATCTTGCTGTCCGTCTGCCTGCAGGTCCTGATCTCGTTCTTCATGCGCGGGTACGCGCTGCGGTCGTCGCTCCTGTTCAACAACCCGAACCAGCTAGGTTACTTCGCGCTGCTCAGCGCCTGCATGTTGCTGCTCGGCCTCAAGCGCCTCCAGCTCAGCACGCTGCAGGTCACCGTCGGTCTGACGGCGTGCTGTTACCTCGCGCTGATGTCCGCCTCGAAGGCGGCGCTCGGCAGCATCGCGATGCTCGGCGTCGCGCTCGTGTTCGGCCGGCTGCGCACGATGATCCTCGCCGTCGTTGTCCTCGCCGTCTTGAGCCTCACGTCGAACCCGTTCTCGCGCGCGATCGAGAAAGCGCAGCAACGCATCGAGAACGACCAGTCGTTCGGCCTCCTCGAGGAGCGCGGGTATGACCGCGTCTACAACAACCCCCAGTACTGGCTGTTCGGCGCCGGCGAGGGCGACTACTACCGCTTCAGCGAGACGACGATGATCCACTCCCACGAGCTGCACTCGTCAGGTGCCACGCTCTTCTTCTCGTACGGGATCATCGGCGTGTCGCTGTTCGCCGCGTTCCTGTGGCAGGCGCTCCGCGGCATCAGCTTCCGGATCCTGATCGTCGTGGGGCCCGGATTCGCCTTCGGCATGGTTCATCAAGGCCTGAGATTTACCTACATGTGGGTCATGCTCGGGATGGCGATGGTGCTGCGCCACCTCGACGACCAGGACAAGCGAAAACGCATGGCCGAGCTCGCGGCCACACGCCTGGCCGAACGCGAGGCACGCGCCGCGGCCGCCGCCGCGCGGGCCGCCGAACGCGCGGCTCAGCGAGCCTGACCGTTCGTCTCGTCGGGGATCGCCCGCGAAGGCGCCGTGTCAGCGCGCGTCCGCGCCCGCCTGATAGTTCGTCGCGATCTCGGTGTCGGCGAGCTCGCGGTCGTAGAACGCGACCAGCTCGAACGTCCCGAGCCACGGGTTGCTGCCGCTCGGCTCGGCGCCGAGCCCGAGCCGATAGCCCGCCATCCAGCTCGTCAGGGCGCCGCCGAGGTTGTCGCTTGCCACGAGCTGGCCATCGACGTACAGCCTGCGCGTCGTCGGCCCGACCGTCATCGCGACGTACGTCAGCCCCGTGCCGACGGTGCCGCCCGCGAGGATGGGGGCGCCCTGGCCATCGACCCCCGCGGCGGTCGTCCGCGCCTCGAGAGCCCACGCCGTTCCGTGCTGACCGAGCGAAAAATTGCGGCTGCCCGCGTTCGTCGAGCCCGTGACCACGCGCGCGAACTGGCCGCTCTTCCCGTCCTGATCCATCGACGCGGGGCGCACCCAGGCCTCGACTGTCAGCGCGTTCGCTTTCTTGCACGCGGCGAAGATCGGGCTCTGCACGCTGGCGGGGGACGCCACGATCGCGGGCGCCACGAGCGCCAGCGCGCCACTCCCCCACGCGACCGTGGTCGGGTTGCCGATCGTGAGCGTGACGGCGCTGCCCGCGGCCGGCGGGATATCGGTCACCGTGGATCCGCTGCCCTCGTCGAAGGCGAAGACGCTGATCAAGCCGTCACGGACCCGGCCCGGCGCGGACGTATCGGGCACACCCTCGCCGTCCACCGGGATCAGCGGGGCGTCATGCTGCGCGTCGGTCGGGCCGGCCGCGGGAGCAAAGCTGCACCCGCTCAGCGCGACCAGGAGGGCAACCGGCGTCCGCATGCTCAGACGATATCAGACCGCAGTCCGAGGCCTGTAAAGATGCGCCTCACGCGCGCCTCGGGCGTGAAGGCCGCCACATCCGCGAGCGCCCGGGTCGCCAGGCGCGGGCCGAGCGCGCGGTCGGCGATCAGGGACTCGAGCGCCGTCTGCCAGGCTGCGGCATCACCGCTCGGGGCCACGAGCGCGTTCTCGCCGTGCACGAGGACCTCCTGTAGCACCGGCAAGTCGGACGCGATGATCGGAACCCCGGACGCCATGTACTCGAACATCTTCATCGGGGAGCAGTAGGCGGCCGTATCGAGCTGCTGGGTCGGCCCGTGGATGCCGTGGTGCGGGTACGGCATCAGGAGCACGTCGAACGTCCCGTACATCGCCGCGACCTTGCCAGGGGCGACGAAGCCGCGGAACGTCACGTTCGGCGCGACCCGGCTCGCTCGCCACCGCGCGAGATCAGCCTCGGTCCCGCCGACGACCTCGAACGCGTAGGCCGGGAGGCGCGCGGCCAGCTCGAGCACCAGCTCGATGCCGCGGCCCGGGTAGAGGCTCCCGACGTAGCCGATTCGCGGCGGGGTCCCGCGCTCGGTCCGCGCCGCGGTGCCGAGGCGCAGCTCGGCCGGGCTGTGCGCGACGACGACCGGGCGACTCGGCGGCAACAGATCCACGACGGCCAGCTCGCGCACCATCGCCTCCGAGATCGCCACGAGCCCGCGGAAGGAGCGCGCGCGCAGCATCCGGCGCCACAGCGTGCGCTGCCAGCTCGCTTCGAAGATGCCGTGCGCCTCGTAGACCACCGGCAGACCGAGCTCGGCAGCGGCGGCCCCACCGAGGAGGTCACGCGAGTACACGAGATCCACGGCGCGCGCGGAGCGCAGCAGCGCGCGCACCATGGCGAGCGTGAAGACCACCCCGCCGCCCCGCCACCCCGGCCGCGCGAAGGTCTCGACCTCGAACGTGGGCGCCACGCCGTAGCACGCGTGCAGATCGCCGGCCTCGCCGGCCTCGCCGCGCTGGCGCTTGCCCACGAGCCGGACCGTGTGGCCCTGCCCGGCGAGCGCCTCGCACATCCGCATGACCTGCACGCTCGAGGCCCGTCGCGACGGGAGGTACGACAACGAGAGGTACAGGATCCGCACGTCAGTGGTGCGGGGCGACGCGCACGCCGTGAACGGGCGGCATCATCGTCGACGGGTGCTCGATGAGCGCCTGTTCCTTGCGCGCCATCGAGACCGCCTCGAGGCGCCGGACGAGCTCGCCGCGCTGTGCGGGGACCAGGATCCCGGCGGCGTCCAGGTGGTGCAAGCAGCGCTCGGTCTCGTCGAGATCCTTCTGCGCGAGCCGCGTATCGCACAGGAGGAGCCAGGCCTGCAGCTGATCGTCGATCATCCCGTGCCACGTGGTCACGTCCCCGAGCCGCTTGAGCACCTCGTCGTGATCGCCGCGCTTCGCGATCATGCGCGCGAGGAGGAGCGTGGTGTGCGGATCCGTGGCGATCGCGAGGCGCTGACGCAGCGCGCGCTCGGCGGTGACCTGATCGTTCTGATCGATGGCGAGCGAGTACATCATGTCGAGCGTGGCGAGCGAGCGCGGATGCTCGCCCACGACCCGCTCCACCCACGCGAGCGCGATGTCGGAGTGCTTGTCGAGCGCGAGCGTGCGGATGACGAGCTCGACGTTGTCGTAGTCGACCGGGATCGCATCCGCGGCCTTGGCGGGCGTGAACCGATGGTCGATCTCGTAGAGCACGCCGCGCGGATCGGACGCGCCGTGCATCGCGGCGGCGAACTCGCCCGCGGCCTGGTCGATGTAGCCCGACGCCAGGAGGAGCTCGCCGGAGAACCGGTGGAGGCCCGAGTGCGTCGGGTGAAGCATGAGCGCGTGGTTCAACATGGCGACCGCCTCGGTGTCATGGTCGCGCGCGAGGGTCTCGGCGCCGATGGCGTAGCCGTAGTAGTCGAACGGGTGGCGAGCGATGCAGTCGCGGATGACCTCGAGCGATGGGCGCTCGTCGAGGACGATGTGGTCCTCCGCGACCGAGCGCGTCGCCGGCAGGAACAGCAGGGCGGCCGCGCCGGCGAGCGCGAGGATGTGCAGGATCAGGATGCCTCGCGCGCGCAGGAGAAGAAGCCCCGGCTTGAGCGGCTGGAGCGGCACGTACGCGAGCGTGGCCGCGACGATCGTCGCGGGGACCGCGAGCCCCAGGAGCTCGACGCCAAAGTCGACGTTGCTCTGGACCGCCACGGCGGCCAGCGCCCCGAGCGCGCCTGCCGTCAGCGGGCCGTCGCGCCACTTCCGGAGCGCCACGACGACGATCCAGCCGAGGATGCCCATGATGACGATCCCGCCGGCGATCCCCCACTCGATGAACGCCTGGAGGTACTCGTTCTCGAGGTGCGAGAACGTCACGAACGAGCTCGCCGGGTGGACGCGCGTGAGGACGGGCTCGAGGGCGCCACGACCGATGCCGGTCCAGGGCGCCTCGTCGAGGAGCTGCATCGATGACTGCCACGCCGCGTACTTGCTCTTGGGCTCGTGGATCTCGTGCGCCGAGACGTTCTGCAGCTGCTCGGCCGCCGTCCCCGCGCTCGTGAACACCACGATGAACGTCACGCAGACCGCGACGATGCCGATCGGCAGCGTCGTCATCACGAACCGCCGCCGCGCCGAGCGGGACATCCGGTCCGCCGGCCGCGCGAGGCGCTGCGCGGCGAGGACGCCGAGCGTGACGCCGGCGCCGATCGTCATCGCCAGCAGCGCGCCGCGCGAGAGGCTAGCGAGCACGACGATCGCGCACCCGATGGCGGTCGTCCCCCACGCCCACCGCGCGACCATCGACTGCTTGCCGTACATGACCAGGCCGAGCGAGAGGACGCTGCCGAGCGCCATCAGGCCGCCGAGGTGGTTCGCGTTGAGGAGCGGGCCGAGGACGGGCGGCGTCGCCTGGATCGGGTCGTAGATGCCGTAGAGGCTGGTCGCGCCGAAGATCTGATGCACGCCGACGATGCCGGCCGTGATGCCGCAGACGGCCGCGACGCCGCCGAGGCAGATCAGGCGCCCACGCTCGGTCACGGCGATCCGGAGCGCCACCACCGCGAACGCGAGGAGCGTGACAAAGAAGGTGAGCGCGCGCAGCGAGCCCGCCGCGTCGAGCGTGATCGCGTGCCACGACGAGACCCCGGAGACCGCGGCGCCGTCCGCGCGCAGCGCCTCGCCGGTCGCATCCGCCGCCTGGAGCAACCCGGTCGGCAACGGCGCGAGCTGGAGCGCCGTGAGCGTGATGCAGACCGCGTAGACCGCGACCAGCGGCGAGATCGATCGCGCCACGCGGCGCGAGAGCACGAACGGGATGAGCGATAGCGCGACGAGGATCGCGACGATGGCCGCGCTCCAGCGCAACGCACCGCCGACGACGAACACCGCCGCGGCCCCCGCGACCCACGCCACCACGAATCCCCTCGCGTCGTTGGGTCTCACCACTCACCAGGGACGTTCGGGGACGAACACCTGATCGCCGGGCCCCACGGGAAAGTTGGGACGCGTGCCCTCCGCGATCATCTCGACGGGGATCTTGTAGATCTCCGGCTTGCCGTTGATCATCCGCGTCACGCGCACCATGTTCTTGCGCGCGAGCGGGGTGAAGCCGCCGCTGTTCGCGATCGCATCGATGATCGTCATGCCGGGCGTGAACTTGACGCTCCCGCTCCGCGACACCTGACCGAACACCGACAGCTTTTGCGAGTTGATCTCGAGGACCGAGATCGAGACGATCGGAGAGGTCAGATAGCCATCGGCGAGCCGGTCGTGGATGTCTTTCTGGATGGCGCGCGTGGTCTTGCCGGTCGCTCCGACCTTGCCGATGAACTGGATCTCCAGGTCGCCGGCCGCGTCGATGGCGTAGGCCGCGCGGGATTCGTGGGAGCCGTTGTAGACGACGACCTCGATCTTATCGCCCGGGCCCAGGGCGATCTGGGCCTCGTCCACAGGTGGGTTGGTGGGGTACACCGCTGACGGCTGGTCCGCACAGCCCACGGCTGCGACGATGAAAAGAGCGATGAGCTTGTGCATGGTCACTTGAGCGCCAGACTGGGTAGGTTGCTGGTAGGGCTCGGAAAGTTCATGAACATGCGACCCGCCGCGAGCATCCAAGGGCTAGATTGACAGAATTCGCCTTCGGCAGGTAACGTACAGCCCAGGCACGGGAGACGACGTGAAATCACTCATCAAGATGTGGCAAGTCGGGTTGTTCGCGGCCATCGTGGGCGGCGGGAGCCTCATTGCCTACTCCCAGGCCGATCCGCCCGTGACGCCGATGCCGCTGCACACCCTCAACGCCCAGGCGTCGATGGTGGAGATGCTCGGCCATGCGGACGAGCTGTCGACGCACGTCCAGGATGACCTGCGGCAAATCAAGCACCTGCAGGGCCAGGCGCGCAAGCTCAAGGACGTCATCAAGCTGACGTGCGTCAACGACAAGGCCGTCGCCATCAAGGCGGAAGCGAACATCTTTGACGACTCGCTGCGCACCCTGCGCGCGATGGTCCCCGAGGCGGCGGCGCGCGCGGCCGCCTACGAGCAGGTCACGACCTCGGCGGTCTCGGTGCACCAGTCTCGCGTCGCGGCCGAGGGCTGCGTGGGCGAGAACACGCTGACCAACGAAGCATCGAACAGCTTCGCGCACCCGGCCTTCCCGGACGACCCGACCCTCGGTGATCCGTATGGCAACGGCGTCGAGCCGCCGGCCTACGCGTCGCCGTACAATTGAGCGCAGCGCCTCGAGCGCGGCGACCATCATCACGCCGACCGCCGCGCTGCCCGCATTTGGGCTCGGCGCGAGGTGAGCGCCGCCGACGCGATCAGGACTTGTCTTTCTCGTCGGCCTTGTAGCCGTAGTAGTTGTAGTAGTACGCGTCGCGGCTCTTCGCGTCGAACTCGTTGACGATGACGCCGATGATCGAGCCACCGACCGCGCGCATCTGACGCGCCGACCGCTTGATCTCGTCCCGCAGGGTCTTGCCGGCTCGCACGACGAGGATCGCGCCATCGCACTCCTTCGCGAGCACCACCGCATCGGTGACGGGCTGGAGCGGAGGCGAATCCAGGATCACGAGATCGAACCGCGACTCGAGCTCCGCGAGGACGTGCTGAAAACGCTTCGTCATCAGCAGCTCGGCGGGGTTCGGCGGCGTCGGGCCACACGGCAGCACCCAGAGGTTCGGGATCGCCGTGGTCTTGATGTGCTCCTCGTAGTTGTCGTCCCCCATGATGAGGTTCGACAGGCCCGTCGTCCGCGTGACGCCGGTCGACTGATGGAGGCGCGGGCGCCGCATGTCGGAGTCGATCAGCAGCACACGCTGGCCGCTCTGGGCCATCGTGGTCCCGAGGTAGATGACGCTCGTGGTCTTGCCCTCGCGTGGGCTCGCGCTCGAGACGACCAGCGTCTTCAGCTTGCGATCCGCACCGGAGAACAACACGTTGGTGCGCAGCGAGCGGCAGCACTCCGCGATCGACGACGTGGGGTGCTCGTGCACGTACAAGTCGCGGGCCCGGTCGTCGTTCGACGGCAAGTCCGAGGTCGCCACCATGGGGATGACGCCGAGGACCGGGACGCCCGCCGCCTGCTGCGCGTCCGCGGTCGACTTGATCGAGCGATCCATGAAGACGATGAGGATGAGCAGGCCGAGCGCGACGACGAGCGCCAGCGCGCCGGCGATCATCGCGTTGATGCGCACGTCCGGAGAAACCGGGATCGTCGGCACGAGCGCCGGGTCGAGCTTCTTCGCGTACGAGCTGTCGGTGTTCGTGTTCATCCGCCCCGTCATCTCGCTGGCGGAGAGGCGATTGCGCAGGATGGTGTAGCGGTCCTCGATGCTCTTCTTGTCCCGCTGGAGCTCGTTGTACTGGACGATCTTCGGTCCCAGCTCGAACGCGTCCTTCTTGTAGCGCTCGACCTCCAGCCCGAGGGCGCGCTCGGTTTCGGCGGCGGCCTTGTCCTGCTCGCTCACGCCGCCGATGATGCGCAGCGCCTCGCCCTGAAGGATCTGGAACAGGTCGTCGACCTTGAGCTTCTCCTTCTGGTACTCGATGCTCTTCGGCCCGAACTCCTGCTTGAGCTGCGTGAACGTGTCGGTCTCGGTGTAGTAGGACGCCCGCAGCGCGTCGAACGACGTGCTCTCCCCCATCGTGAGGATCGGCGAGTTGACGAGGTCCGCCGGGTTCGCCGCCGCGCGCCTCATGAGCGCGAGCTTCGCGTCGATCTCGATCCGGTGCGCCCGCGCCTCGTTCTGCTTCTGCGTGAACATCGTGATGTTCGCCGACACGAGGTTTTGGCGGTCCTCGAGCGAGACCGCGAGCAGATCGTTGTCCTTCTGGAACGCGTAGATCTTCGACTCGGCCTTCTGGAGGTTGGCCTCCTCGGTCTCGAACTCCTGCGAGAGCGCCGACGAGGCGGACTTGGAGCTCAGCGAGAGCAGGTTCTTCGTGTAGTCGATGTACGTCGTGACGTGATCGTTCGCGATCTCGGCGGCGAGCTTCGGATCCTCGTCGCGAACGATCACGTACATGATGCGATCGTTGTCCGGATACTTCACGGCGAGCGCGGCCTGGAGCTTGCGCGTGGCGATGTCGAGGATCTCCTCGGCCGACTTGTTCGCGCGCTGCGAATCCGAGAGCAGCTTGATCTGGAGCTGCGACTGGTCGATCGTCTGCTGGACGACGGTGTAGCTCGAGAGGACCTGGCGCTGTTGCTTGTAGTAATCCGCGCCCGCGCCGCCACCCGCGTTGGCGACGAAGATGTCCGCGCCCTGGCCGAGAAGATCGGGCATGCGCGGCTCGATCTGGACCGAAGCCGTCGCCTCGTACACGCGCGGCAAACGATTCGTGTAGATGATCGCGCCGGTGACCACGACCGCGGTGAACGCGACCACCGCCCACGCGTACTTCCGCACCGCGTCGAAGTAACGCTTCAGGTCGAAGCTGAAGACCTGGTCTTCAGGTGACTGAGAGTCGACTAGATCCGAATCCACGGTGCCTCCAAGGCGAGTTAGTCGCTGGCCGAGCCAGCGGGTTCATCGCCGCGCTCAGTTTGTAAGCGACCGTCTCACCTGGGATCAAGGACTTAGGTTGCGCAGACCATCGGAACGCCGTCCGCAGACAGGGACCGCTGGGCCGCATCGAGCACTTGGACGACCCGAACCCCATTCGAGACCGGCGTGCGCGGGCGCGCAGTGCCAGCGATGCAGTCCAGGAAGTGCTCCAGCTCCAGCCGGAGGGGTTCATCCATCGCGACGGACGGGATGTGGACGTCGCCGTTTCGCAGCGTCAGGTACTCCGCGAACTGCGTGAACGGGGGCGGCCGGTCGAAGCCCTTGTCGTAGATCCGCAGCTTCTCGGACGAGACGTCGTCGAACTCGATCATCTTGTGCTCGCAGACGATCGTCAGGCGGCGCTCCTTGCGCGGGTGCAGCCAGGAGAGATGAACGTAGGCCATCGCCCCGTCGCCGTAGCGGAGCGTGAGGAACACGACGTCCTCGATGCCGGCCTGGAGCACGCACTGGCCACGCGCCGTCACGTTGACGGGCTGCCGATCGAGCAGATAGTCGAGCATCGACAGGTCGTGCGGGCCGAAGCTCCAGAGCGCGTTCTCGTCGCGCCGGAGCTGGCCGAGGTTCGCGCGCGTCGCGTGGAGATAGTGCACGCGCCCGAGGCTCCCCTCGCGCACGAGCTCGCGCAGGCGGACGACGGCGGGGTGGTAGAGCATGAGGTGACCGACGAGGGCCACGCGGTTCGAGCGCTCCGCCACCGCCGCCACCTGCCTGGCCTCGGAGAGCCGGAGCGCGAGTGGCTTCTCGATCAGGACGTGCTTGTCAGCGAGGAGCGCGGCCTCCGCGATCGCCGCGTGCGTCGCCGCCGGGCTCGCGATCACCACCGCGTCGATGGACCGGTCGGCCAGCACGGGGGCGAGCTCGGGGGTCCAGCGCTCTGGCGCGAGCGCCGCGACGCGCCCTGGTGTCCGCGGGTCAGGGTCGACGACCGCGACGAGCTCGCAGCGCACGCTGGCCGCGAGGACGCGGATGTGATTGATGCCCCACGCGCCAGCACCGATGACCGCGAGGCGAGGCCGACGGGCCACCTAGTACGCGGCGCGGATACCGAGGAGGATCTCGTGCTGCAGGTAACCGGGATTGACCGACTGCCCCGCGACGGGCGCGTAGCGGTAGTTCGTCGAGTCGACCAGCAACTGGTAGCTGACCGACGCCGCGAGCCAATCTCGGAAGTTGTACATGATCTCGCCGTAGACGAGGCCGAGCGTGTCGTCGCGCGTCTGGGGGCCCGCGGCGATGACGCCGGAGTACTCGCGGAAGATGAGGCCGGCCTGCGCGAGGAAGTCGAACGGCGCGAGCGGGTGCTCGTAGTTGAAGCGGATATCGTGGTCGCGATAGAAGTTCGCGTTGATCGAGTCGTTGTGGTTGTAGCTGTAGAGGAGCGCGATCCGGTCACGCTCGGTGAAGTGGTAGCTGAGCCACGCGTTGAACACCGCGGCCGAGTAGCTCGGGCCCGTCGAGTAGAAGCCGTTGGTGTAGCCGACGCGCGACCAGAACGTGATCTTGGGCGTCAGCAACGTCTCGATCCCCGCGACGGCGAGGAGGGGATACGACGTCACCTTCTGGCTGCTCGAGCCGAGGCCCGTGTAGATACCTTCGCTGAAGTCGACGTAGAGCAGCGTCTGCGGCAGGATCTTCCAGTTGACGCGAAGCCCGAGCGTGTTCTGGAAGCGATTCGCGAACTGCTGGTTGCTCGACTCGAAGGCGTCGATGACGTTTTGATAGTGCAGGATCGCGCTGAGGCTGCGGCCCGTCGGGGCGTACTGCAGCTGCAGCTTGAGCTGATTCACGTCGCGGTCGGTGTTCGTGTTCGACTCGAAGTTCGTCGGCCGGATGAGACGCTGGAAGCTGTCCACGACCGCGAACTGCACCGGCTGGTTCGGATGCACGATGCCGCGAAAGTAAGCGCCGATGCCGAGCCCGCCCTGAGACGTGACCTGGGAGTTCGACGACAGGTACTGGTCGTACGACATGCGCAGATCGGCGCGATACTGGAAGTCCCCGACGTCCGCCTTCGCCGCGGCCGACGAGTCCACGTCGGAGTCTGTCGTCCCGAGGCGCTGCGGCGAGAGCGATGCGGTGCCGACCTCGCCCATGACGCGGATCAGGCCGGCGCCGATGGTGTTCTGGTCCGTGTAGAACACGTTCGAGTTGTAGCCAGCCTCGACGCCGAGCTGCGGGTGAAGGACCGTGCCTTCCGCGACCTTGACGCCTGCACCTTCGACGATCGCGATGGGAGCGATCGCGTCTTCTGGATCGATCGTGGGCTCCGCCGAGGCGAGCCCCTCCGCGATCAGCAGAAGTCCGAGAGAGGTAAGTAGACGATTGGCCACGGCTTTACTCGATGCGAAGGTACGGCTGCATCCTCACAGGTCACAGCTGGGGATGTCAACCTGGATGGGCGATTCCCCTAAGTCACCTATGGGGCCCGATGTGTTCACGGTTCGGCTATGTACGGCGCGCCGGTCCGGAGCGATGAACGTGCCGTGCGCGCGCTGCATCTGAACGCACGGACGAACGCAAGGCGATGAAAGCTTCCGAAATCAAAGAATTCTACGAGAGCTACAGCGACGAGATCGTCGCCAAGCGCCTCGAGTCGCCGCACCCCCTGCGCCAATACGCTCACCGCACGGGCTACGAGAGCATCCAGGCCCTCGTCCCGCGCGGGGCCAAGGTCCTCGACACCGGGTGCGGCCAGGGCGCGCTCGCCTGGTACCTCGCCGAGGCCGGCGCCGAGGTCACGGCGATGGACATCTCCGCGCCGAACCTCCGTGCGGCGGGCGCCTTCCTGGCGAGCCGCGGGGTCGCCGACCGCGTCACCCTGGTCCAGGGCGACGCCGAGAACCTGCCCTTTCCCGATGCGAGCTTCGACATCGTGGTGTCGTCGCACGTCCTCGAGCACCTCCCCGACTTTCACCGCGGCGTCACCGAGCTCCACCGCGTGACCCGCGCCCACGCGATCGTGGCCCTGCCGACATGCTTGAACCTCGCCGCGGCCTCCCAGCTAGGCGGCGCGAGCTTCTGGAAGCTCTCGCGCAAGGCGCCGGCGGCGTTCGTGCGCGGGCTCGCGCGGATCGTCGGCAACCTGGGCGACGAGGGCGTCCAGGAGGGCTACGCCGGGCAGGACGAGCTGCCGCACATCTGGCGCTATCCCTGGGTGATGCAGCGGCGGCTCGAGCGCGGCGGCTTCGAGATCGTGCGGTTCGAGGCGTCGACGCTCGTCGTGCCGTATTTTGCCGGCCTCTTGCCGGTGGTGAAGTTTCTGGATCGTTACAAGTCGCAGCCGATCCTCCGCAACCTCGGCTACGGCTCGATCGCCTATCTTCGCAAGACGACCATCCCTGTATGAGGGTCGCCTTTCTCACGACGAACCTCGACCCGTACGCCGGCTGGGGCCGCTACTCGCTCGAGATCGTCCGCCGGCTGCCCCGGCTCGGGATCGAGCCGGTCGTGTTCACCGAGCGCGGGCACGCGCCCGATCCCGTGCCCGGCGTCGAGGTCCATCCGCTCCTGCACGACCACACCGCGGCGATGCGCAATCCGCTCGTCTCGGTGCAGGACATGCTCGCGATCCGGCGGCTGGCGACGGGATGCGCGTACGTCCACTGCCTCGCCGAGCCGCACCTCGTGACGGCGAGCTTGCTGGTGCGCCGCGCGCGCCCGCTCCTCACCACCGCCGTCGGGACGTACGCCATCTCGATCCTGAACGGCCGCTGGCGCCTGCTCTATCGCCGTGCGTACCTCGCCGCGCGCGTGGTCCCCGCGATCAGCGCGTACACCGGGCGCCGGCTCGCCGCGCGCCTGCCCGCGATCGCGGATCGCATTCGCACGATTCCGCTCGGCGTCGACGCGCCGACCGGCGCGCCGATCCCCCCGGCCGCGGCGCGCGAACCGGCGTTCCTCGCTGTCGGCGCCGTCAAGCGCCGGAAGGGAACCGCGCTGATCGTCGAGGGCCTCGCGCGCGTGCACGCACAGTTTCCCGCCGCCACGCTCTACATCGTCGGCGATCTCGGCGACGCCGCCTACGTCGCGGAGGTGAAGCGCACGATCGCCACGCACGGGCTCGAGCGCAGCGTGGTGTTTGTCGGCCAGGCCTCCGCGGCGGAGCTCGCGGCCATCTACACGCGCGTGCGCGGGCTCGTGATGCCCTCGCTCAACCACGGCAAGAACTTCGAGGGCTTCGGCCTCGTGCACCTGGAAGCGAACGCGGTGGGCGTCCCCGCGATCGGCTCGCTCGACTGCGGGAACGAGGACGCGATCCGCGACAACGAGAGCGGCTTCCTCATCCCGCAGAACAACCTCGACGCCCTCGGCGCCGCGATGGCCAAGCTCCTCGTCGATGACGCCGAATGGGACCGCCTCTCGGCGAGCTCGCTCGCGTTCGCGCGCGAGATGAGCTGGGAGCGGACCGCCGACGCATACGCGGCGCTCTACCGGAAGCCCCACGCTTGATGGCCTGTCACCCACCCACCACGTTCGAACGGAACCGACCATGACGAAGCGGGCGCTGATCACCGGGATCTCCGGGCAAGACGGTGCGTACCTATCCAAGCTCCTCCTGGACAAGGGCTATACGGTCTACGGAGGCCATCGCCAGAGCGCGTCGGGTGAGTTCTGGCGCCTCACCGAGCTCGGCATCTTCGACCGCATCGAGATGGTGCCGTTCGAGCTCCTCGAGCCGACCAACATCACGCGGGTCCTCCAGAAGGTGCGACCGACCGAGGTCTATCACCTCGCCGCCCAGAGCTTCGTGGGCGCGTCGTTCGAGCAGCCGATCTATACCGCGGACGTCAACGCGCTCGGGACGCTCCGCATCCTCGAGGCGATCCGCAGCGTCGACCGATCGATCCGCTTCTACCAGGCCTCGACGTCAGAGATGTTCGGCCTGATCCAGGCCGCCGCGCAGGCGGAGACGACGCCGTTCCACCCGCGCAGCCCGTACGGCGTGGCGAAGCTCTTCGCGCACTGGGCCACGATCAACTACCGCGAGGCGTACGGGCTGCACGCGTCGTGCGGCATCCTGTTCAACCACGAGTCGCCGCTCCGGGGCCGCGAGTTCGTGACGCGCAAGATCACGCGCGGGCTCGTCGACGTGCACCTCGGTCGGCGCGAGGTGCTGGCGCTCGGCAACCTCAAGGCCGCGCGCGACTGGGGCTTCGCCGGCGATTACGTCGACGCGATGTGGCGGATGCTGCAGCGCCCGGCGGGGGATGACTTCGTCGTCGCCACGGGGCACACGCACACGGTCGAGCAGTTCCTCGAGGCGGCGGCCGCCCGCCTCGGCTTCCCCATCGCGTGGCAGGGCGAGGGCGTCGACCAGGTCGGCGTGAACGCGCAGACCGGCCGCGTCGTGGTGCGCGTCGATCCCGCGTTCTTCCGGCCGAGCGAGGTCGACACGCTGACGGGTGACGCGCGGAAGGCGCAGGAGCTCCTCGGCTGGACGCCGACCACCACGTTCCAGGGCCTCGTCGAGATGATGATCGACGCGGACCGCGCGCGGGCCACGCGGACGCCGACCGGGGACTGATCCTCAGGTCGGGGCGGCGGGGGCCGGCCCGGCGGCGGCCGCGAGGCGCTGCGCGTCGAGCCGGAGCGCGCGGCGGAAGTAGATGACGTAGAAGATCACGAGGCCCACGTGGTTCGCGATGCGCGCGGCGATCGCGCCGGCGAGGCCGATCCGCGGGATCAGGACCACGAACAGCACCAGCGTCCCGATCGAGCTCGCGAGGTTGCGGATGTAGAGGAACTTCTTGTCCTGCTGCGAGTTCAGGATCGACTGGAGAAACACCAGCGGCGACGTGACGCACGTCGAGAGCCATAGCCACTTCGCGTACGGCGCGGCGTCCACGTACCGGTGCGAGAAGAACAGCGGGATCACGACCGGCAGCAGCACGAAGCCGAGGAGCCCGAGCGACACGTAGCCGATGGCGAGGCGGCTCATGCGCGGGCGGATGTACGCCCACGCCTCGGTGAGCGAGGCCGCCGCCGTCACGCGCGGCAGGAACACCTGCTCGAACGCCGAGAAGAACACCTTGGCCTGCGCCGGCAAGATCAACGCGACGGACAGGAGCGCGACCTCGGGCGTCGACAGCATCTCGCCGACGATCAGGCGGTCGCTGCTGAACACCCAGCCGAACAGGCTCGTGACGGTGACGTGGTGGCCGTACCGGACGATCGAGGGCTCGGTGTCGCGGTTCGTGCGCAGCCCGCGCAGCGTCGCCACCAGGAGCAACGCCACGAGCGCCGTGATGCCGAGTGAGGCGAGCAGCATCCACGGCAACATCGCCTCGCTGGTCCAGTGGAACAGCGTGAACGTCCCGATCGTCGCGAGGCTGGTCGCGGCTTGCAGCATGAGCCCGATGGTCAGGAGGCGGAACTTGCGCTTGCCGTTGGTGAACGCTTCCCAGATCGGCTGCAGCTGGATCGGGACGAACGTCAGCGCCGCGAACAGGAACGCGAGCTCGAGCGTCGTGTCCCCGCCGTGGAAGCGCACGAGGCCCCATCCCGCGAGCGCGAGCGCCCCGAGGACCGCGACGAGGGCCCGGTCGCGAAGGATGCCGCCCAGGTTGCCGTCGCGGCCCTTCGCGGACGAGATGAGCGCGGCGTCGTTGAGGCCCGGGAGGCAGAAGCTCCCCACCACGCCGATGGCGGCCATCACGATCTGGTACCGGCCGTACGTCTCCTTGTCGAAGCCGTAGGTCCACAGCACGCTCGTGAGGAAGCCGGCCCCCACGACGAAGCCGCGGGACGCGACGAGCCCGACCATCGCGCGGGTGTTGCCACCGCGGCGCGGTCGGGCCCCGATGGCCTCCGCTGACTTCATCAGCTCAAGCGGCGGACCGCAGCACCCGCGGTGCTACTGGCACAGGTGCGGACCGGGAGCCCCGGCCGCCGGACAGTGACCCGCGCCCACACCCGCCGGCACGTTCGCCGACTTCTGGCAGACGGCGCCCGACGCGCGGCCGAGATCCGGACCGCAGGTCGTGCTCGTGCCGTTGCAGTACTCGCGCAGGTCGCAGATCTTGTTCTCGTAGTTGCGACAGACGGTCGTGGCGCCGATCGGCGCGCAGGTCCCGTTCGGCCGGTTCGTCAGCGAGAGCTTGCAACCGTGGCAGTCGCCGGCCCGCGTCGAGCTCACCGGCACGTGGTTGCCACCGCAGGCCTGGTCGCAGCAGTACCCGTCGACGCAGAAGCCGCTCGAGCACTGCGCCGCGCCGGAGCAGGTCGAGCCCTGATCGAAGACCGAGGTGATCACCCGCGACTCGACGCGGCTCGTGTCGAGCTGCGCGCTCTCGTAGGCGACGCGCAGCTTGGTGGACGACAGCGCGCCGCTCAGCAGCGAGATCGAGGACTCGCTGTTCGTCGAGGTGGCGACGCCGAACTCGGTGCCCGAGAGCGTCCCCGCCGCGCCGATCTGCTGGCCGAGGATGTCGGTCTGTACGTTGCGGTCATCGACGTAGAGCACGACGAACGACGTGGTGATCGTCCCGACCTTGGGCGCGGTCTGGACGCTCGCGTGCGAGCTGATCTGGACCCCGTTGACGTCCCGCACGGTCAGCGCGGACCCACCGGACAGGCGCGTCCCGAAGATGTGACGGCCGCTCCGACGATCCTGCCACGCGGCGAATGTCCCCGAGGTCGTGCTGGCGAGCGCCGGCGTGAACTGACCGACGGCGCCGTTCGAGATGGCGACGCCGGTGGTGTCGAGCACCGCGCCGGCCGTCGACACGCGGGTGCCAAAGATGTGCGAGACAGCGCCGCCGCGGGTGTCGGCCCAGATGACGATGAACTGGCTGGAGGCAGGATCGTAGGTCACCGCCGGCGTGACCTGGTCGAAGGCCGCGGTCGAGATCGAGATGTCGGGCACGGTGAGCGCGCCGGCCGCGCTGAGCAGCGCGCCGTGGATGTCGAAGGTCGAGCCGCGGCGATCCTGCCAGACAACGAGGGCCACGGTGCCGTTCGTCGCGACGTCGGGCTGGAGTTGGTCGCCCGCGGCCGTGCTCACCGCGATGCCAGCCGGGTCACCGGCCGTGCCGGCCGTGAGGTTGACGCGGGTCGCGTAGATGTCGCTGTTCGAGCCGTTGCGCGTGTCGGCCCAGACGACGAGAGAGTTCGAGCCGAGATCGGCCGAGGCGGCGGGCGTCTCCTGCGCGAACGTGGCGGCCGACGCGACCTTGGACGTCGTGTCGAGCTTGGTGCCGTTGGCGTTGAAGCGGACGTACCGGAGATCGTTGCTGAAGGTCCGGCTGTCGCTGTAGAAGAGGCCGAAGGTGCCGCCAGCGCGGCCGAGCGCCGGACCAGACTCGCGGTTGTCACCCGAGGCGACGCCGGCTGCCGTGCCGACCGTGCCCGTGCTCGAGACGGTCGCGCCGAAGACCTGGTTCGCGAAGTTGTCGCGGAGGTCGGTCCAGCCGGTGAAGTAGCCGGCCGTGTTCGAGACGACCGCGGGCGCGAGCTGCGAGCCCGTCGAGGTGGTGATCGTGATCTGACCGCCGCTCTTGGCGAAGGCCGTCGTCATCAGCTGGCCGAAGACGTCGAAGCTCGTGGTCGCCAGGTTGCGGCGGTCCTGCCACAGGACGAGGCAGCCGGTCGACTGGCACGCGATGGCCGGGAACTCCTGGTTGTTGGCGGCCGTGCTGACGCCCACGCCGCCAACGGTGGTCGCGCCTTGCGTGCGGGTGTCGAGGACGGTGCCCGTGGGGCTCACGCGCGACCCGAAGATGTCGATACCCGCCTGGTTGTTCGTCCACACGACGTCGAAGTTCGTGCCATCGAAGGCGGCGGCCGAGCGCGACTGGGTGCCCGTGGCGGCCGAGATCGGAAACGCGGCGCCGCTGAGCGTGCCGGTCGAGCTGACGAGCTGACCGTTCAGGTCCGTCGTCTTCGAGTAAGACACGAGGTAGTTCCCCGCCGGGTTCGCCGCGACGCCCGCGGGCTCGACGAGCGTGCCGCTGGCGATCGCAAACGAAGCGCCGAACGTCGAGCCGCCGAAGATGGCGCCGGTGAGCGCGCCCGCCGCGTTCCATGTGAGCAGCGCGTTGCCGTCTGCCCGCGCCGCGAGCCGGGGAGCCGTCTCGCTGGTCGCGGTGATCGCGACGGGCGCGAGCGCGGCGACGACGCCCGCCGTCGTGACGGTCGCGGCGGCGATGTCGGCCGAGGTGCTGCCCGCCGTCTTGAAGTCTTCCCAGGCGACGATGAACTTCGTGCCGTTGAACGCCACGGTCGGGTTGGACTGGACCCCGGTGGCCGCGGCGATCTTGAGGCCGAGCGCGTCGAGGATCGTGCCGGAGGTGCTGAGCCGGGTCGCCCAGATATCGCTGCTTGCGCTGTCGCGGGTGTCATCCCACACGACGAGGTACTCGTTGCTCCCGAACGCGATCGCAGCGTGCTGCTGGTTCGCGCCGGTGGCGCCGATCACGGGCGCGTCCGCCGCGACCTCGGCCGTGATCGTCGGGTCGAGCGTGGCCGGGAAGACGGTCTCGGCCACGACGCTCTCCGGCACCATCAGCCGGATGAAGCCGCTGTCGTATTCGGCCGTGATCGGCCACTCCTGGCCGTCCGCGCCTTCCCACGTCGCGTTGCCGTACCGGAGCCGGCCGCCGTCCTGCGCCAGGAAGTGGAGGCCGTTCGCGGTCGTCTCCGTGAAGTTGTAGCCGGACACCGCGATCTCGACGACGAGGTCGCCTTCCAGCGGCGGCGCGGCGGCGAAGAGCCACTCCTGCTCGACGCCCTCGGGCTGGTTGCTGATGCGCTCCGTCACGTCGCCGCGCTGGAGGACGACAGCCCCGTCGACGAGGTCGGTCGCGGTCAACGCGCCGGCGTACATCGCTTCGTCGGCGGTGATCGCCGTCGTCTCGAGCCCCATCGGGGCGTGAGCGACGCGTTCGCCATCTGCAAAGGTGTAGGGCGTGACATCGACGATGCCCTCGCGGATCGCCGCCTGATACGTGCGGTAGCCGCCGGCGAGCGCCTGATTCTCCTGGCGAAACGCGAGGAGTGCGTGCTGGACGAGGTCCGCCCGGTGGGCCGCGCCCACGTGCACCGAGGTCGGTGCCGCCGTTTCTTCAACGGGGGCGACCGTCGAGTCCGGACTGCTCGGGTCGGAGGGCGCGGCATCCTGACAACCGGCGATCGTGACGAGCCCGGCGAGCGGCAACCAGCGTGCAATCCTGTTCATAGACCCTCTTCGTTCGGACATCGTTGAGCGAGCATACCGTCATCGCACGTGCGATGGATTTCGCCCATCCAATTAGTCGCCCGGCCGCCGAAAACGTTCAGAGGTACAGAGCTACGGCGATGTGCTCGCGGGTCCGACCCGCAGCAGCGCCGCGCCGACCGGCAGCGCGCCGATATCCGGTCTCCCCGCGTCGCTCGCGCGCAGCGAGTCTGGCCACGCCGCCGGGATCGCGATGCCCGCGTCGATGGCGGCGCTGTGTGCGTTCAACCTCACGTCATTGTGAGCGAGGTCGGCGAGGAGCGGATCGCCGTACACGTCATGCGTCGCCCAGCCGGGCGTGTAGACCTTCTTGCTCGCCTCGAAGGCCGGTGACGCGCGCAGCTTGTCGAAGAACGTGTCGGCGTGCGCCGTGCCGTTGCTCACACTCCAGAACAGATTGCCGTCGACCTGGATGTCGTCGTCCGGACGAGTCTGCGCGAAGCTGAGGCCGGGCACGCCCGCGAGCTGGACGAACAAGTTGTCGAACACGCGGCGCTTGGTGCCCTTGTCGGTGCCCATCACCCCGAGGAGATCGCCGTAGTAGCTGCGCCAGGACGTGTCCGCGGTCAGGACGGTGTTGTGATAGAAGAATAGCGGTTCCCAGACCGGGCTCCCGTGGTCTCCGCACAGGCGGCTGGGCAGGAGCGCGAGCGGTTTGTCATCGGTCGCGGCGTCCTTCGGGATCCACCCGTACGTGCCCCCGCGGAGGTCGAAGATATTCCGGTAGATGAACACCCCGGCTCCGACCGGGTTGTGGAGATCCTTCTTGTCCTCGGCGAACGCGAGCGTCGTGTACATCCGCGTGAAGTAGTTCTCGTAGATCTGGATGTCGTCGGGGACGACGGGCCGCGGCGCGAGCGTCAGGTAGAGCCCGTCGTCGTTGAAGTTGTCGAGCCGGTTGTGGTGGAAGCGCAGCGTCTTGACGGTGTCGAGGACCAGCCCGTCGTGGCCGTCGGTGAACTCGTCATTGGCGAGCTCGACATCGTGCGTCTGGGGCTGCTGATGGTCCACCCAGAGGAGGTACGGCGAGTTGCCGCGATACTTCATGCTCGCGCGCGACGACCAGGGGGCCGCGAGGCCGCGCAGCGTCGAGCGCACCACGCGCAGGTGATCGGCCGAACGGATGAACAATGCCGGCGACCCGCCGTAGATCGTCATCCCGTCGAGCTCGATGTCGCTGGCGGCGTCGATCTCCACCGTGTGCTTGGCCGAGCCGCGCACGACCAGATCCTGGATGCGGACGTGCTTGACGTTCGCGATCGAGAGCGCCGTGTGATCGGTGCCGATGACGAGGGCGAGCTTCCGCGGGTCGCGCTCGCCGGTGTAGTTGTCGACGCCCTGGCTCTTCACGTGGGTGTGCGCGAGCCGGACGTGGATGAGGTGCGTCTTCCAGTCGTACCAGACGCCGGGCCCTACGTAGATCCCCGTGCCGGCCTTGCTGTTCTCGACCGTCCAGTACGGATTGTCGCTGCGGAAGTCCGCGTCGTACTGGTAGCCGTGGAGCGGGATCATCGAGTCCGCGAAGTTGCCGATCACCCAGACGTGGCGCCCGTCGGCGCTCTCCGGCGCGACCTCGTGCGGCGCCGCGGCCTGGTACTCGTCGGGCGCGCCGCCGGGTGCCGGGACCCACGCGGTGGCCGGCGACGCCTCGAACTCGGCGAACCCGCCGTCGAGGATCGCCAGCTCGTTCGGCACGGCGCGGATGGTGATCGGCGCCCTCGCGGTCCCCGAGGCGGTCAGCTTGACGGTCTCGAAGTAGGTGCCGCCGTGCAGGTAGAGCGTATCGCCCGGGGCGAGGTGCTCGACGCCGTGCTGGACCGTCTTCCACGGCGCCGCGAGCGTGCCCGCGGCCGCGTCGTCACCCGCGCCGGGATCGACGTAGCGAGCGGGGCCCGTGCCGAGGGCCCGGGTCGAGGCCTGCGGCAGCGGGCGGGGCGGCGGATGCGAGGCGTACCCCGGATCCGCGCGGCCGACCGCCGTCAGCGCGAGGAGGCCCGCGCCCGCGATCAGGAGAGAGGACGATCGCATCCCCGAACAGTAGGCCACGAGTGCCGGAACATCGAGCGAAAGACGCTCCGGGGTGCGGGTGGGGTAGGATGCCCGCGTTGACGCTACGGATCGCGCACATCGCCGCTTCGGATCAGACGCTGTCCCAGCTCCTGATGAACCAGCTCGTGCACATGCGCGCCGCCGGGTTCGACATCGCAGGGATCTCGGCGCGCGGACCGCATGTCGCCGATCTCGACAACGCGCAGATCGAGTTCTTCGAGATCCCGGTGACGCGGCGCTTCGGGCCGCTGGCCGATCTGCGCGCGCTCGTCGCGCTCTACCGGCTCCTGCGACGCGAGCGCTTCGACATCATCCACACGCACACGCCCAAGGGCGGCCTCCTCGGGCAATACGCGGCGCTCCTCGCCCGCGTCCCGGTCCGCGTCCACACGATCCACGGCCTCTATTTCCCGGGCTTCATGCGGCCGGAGCAGCGCTGGATGTACGTCTGGCTCGAGCGGATCACGCTCGCGTTCTCGCACCACAACTTCTCGCAAAATCCCGAGGACATCCCGGTGGCGATCGCCGAGCGGATCGCGCGCGCGGACCGCCTCGAGCAGGTGGGTAACGGCATCGACATGACGCGCTTCACCCCCGCCCGGATCACGGCGGCCGAGCGGCAGCGGGTGCGCGCGGAGCTCGGCGTCGGGGAGGACCAGCTCCTCGTGGGTATGGTCGGTCGGCTCGTCGCCGAGAAGGGGTACCTCGACGCGTTCGCCGCGGCGCGGATCGTCAGCCAGCGCGTGCCTGCCGCGCGGTTCGTCTTCATCGGCGGCTTCGAGAACAAGGCGGACGCGATCTCGGCGGACACGCTGCGCGAGTACGGCCTCGCAAACGTCGCGCAGATCCTCGGCCACCGCAGCGACGTGGATCGCCTCTACGCCGCGATGGACGTGTTCATGCTGCCGTCGCACCGCGAGGGCTTCCCCCGCGCGGTCATGGAGGCAGCGGCGATGGGCAAGCCGTGCATCGCGACCGATGTCCGCGGCTGCCGCCAGACGGTCGACCACGAGCAGACGGGGCTCCTCGTCCCGGCCCACGATCCCGAGGCGCTCGCGGCGGCGCTGGAGCGTCTGCTGCGCTCGCCCGCCGAGCGGGCGCGGATGGGAGCGGCGAGCCGCGCGAAGGCAGTGGCGGAGTTCGACGAGGACCGCATCATCGACCTGTTCATCAGCGCCTACCGCCGGCTGGCGAAGGCCAAGGAGCTCGGCCGGTGACGGTCCACGGGATCAGCTTCGACGTCGAGGACTGGCAGCAGCTCGTCGGGATGCGGGTCGATGGCACCGTCTCGGAGCCATCGACGGATGTCGATGCGTGCATGGCGCGCATCCTGGACCTGTGCGACGAGTACGCGGTCAAAGCGACCTTCTTCGTGCTCGGCCTGCTGGCACGCGCCCGCCCGCACCTCGTGCGCCAGATCGCGGACCGGGGCCACGAGGTGGCGAGCCACTCCGTCTCGCACCGTCTCGTGCACGGATTGTCGCCGGCCGACCTCGCGGCCGAGCTGCGCGACAGCAAGCACATGCTCGAGGACCTCGCGGGGCAGGAAGTCGTCGGCTTTCGCGCCCCGGAGTTCTCGGTGCAGCGGCTCGACAGCCCCTGCTTCGCGGCGCTGTGCGAAGCCGGATTTCTGTACGATTCCAGCGTCTTTCCGGTCCCGAGCATGCGCTACGGGATCGCGGACGCCCCGCACGCCCCGTTCGCCATGAGGACGCCGGCCGGGACGCTCGTCGAGCTCCCGCTCGCCACCCTGGGCGTCGGCGCGTGGCGCATGCCGATCGCCGGCGGGTCTCATTTCCGGCTCTTGCCAACGCCGTTCGTGCGCTGGGCCGCGGGACGTGCGGATCGTCACGCCGAGAGCCTGGTCTTCTACTTCCATCCGTACGAGTTCACGCGCCGCTGGCTCTACCTCCCGGGGGGCTGGGCCCGAAACCGGCAGGTCGGGAAGATGATCGCGCTTCATAACTTCGCGAAGGGCCGGGTCGAGGGCTCGCTGCGGGCGCTGTGCGAAGACCTTCGTCTCGTGACGCTTCGTGATCTCGCTGGCACGGTCTCGCGCTAATACTCTGCGCATGAGCAATCTCGGCGAGGTCCAGCACCGATTCGAATGGGACGCGGCGAACTTCGCCGGCATCTACGACGACGAGTCGTCGATCGTCTGGCGCACCTTCAACCGCGTCTTCCGCAAGGCGATCTTCGTTCGCTACGACGTCGCGATGCGCGAGAGCACGCCGCCCGACGGCAAGTCGTTCCTCGACATCGGGTGCGGCTCCGGCGTGTACTCGAACGAGCTCGCGCGTCGCGGCGCGCAGCGCGTGCTGGGGATCGACTTCTCGGAGCCGATGCTCGAGATCGCCCGTGCGAGCGCGGCGAAGCTCGGCGTGGCCGCCAAGACGAACTTCGTCAGCGACGAGTTCCTCAAGCATGACTTCGGCGAGGAGCGCTTCGACATCTCCATCGCGATGGGCGTGTTCGATTACCTCGAGGATCCGCAGCCGTTCCTGACGAAGATGGCGAGCCTCACGCGCGGCAAGGTCCTCGCGTCGTTCCCGCGCTACTCGCTCTTGCGCGGCACGGCCCGCCGCCTCCGCTACCGCCTCACGGGCCGCGGCGACGTGTTCTACTACTCCAGCGACAAGGTCTCGCAGCTCGCGCGCGCGGCCGGGCTGAAGAAGCACCACCTCGTTCCGATCGAATCGTCGGGCGCCGGCGTCGTGCTCGTCGGCGATAACAGCTGAGAGGCGATCACTCGTAACGAGCCAGCGTCGTCGTGAGCCACGTGCGGCCGGGCGCGCGCGTGGCCGGCGGCCGCAGCGCGGTGGCCGCGCCTGCGCGATCGCCATGCGCCGCCAGGTAGGCCGCGCGCTCGCACGTGGCCCAGCTGAAGAAGAACGGCACGTGGTAGGCCGCGTAGAAGTCGAGCGGCGCCGTGTAGGCGGCCGTGTCGACGAGGTCGGGCGCCGGGGCGGCGGCGTCCGGGCGCGCGGTCGGGTCGACGACGCAGCCGCCGCCGAAGAAGTGCACGCGCGCGCGGACGAGGGCGGCGAGCGCGGTCGGCGCCCCATAGGCCGGGTGCAGTGGCGAGGCGTCGGCCGCGAGGGCGTCGAGCTCGGCCGCGATCGCGTCCGCCCGCTCCGGGTCCACGATGCCGGCGACGAACAGGCACGCGCCGCGCTCGCGCGCCCCTGCATCCGCGCCGCCCGCGAGGCACGGCGCGACAGTCGCGCGTGCGGCCGAAGCGTCGCCGTCGATCCACTGCAAGAGGCCGAGCGCGGCGCGGCGAACGGGCCGGCGCGCCGGGCCGGCCTTGTCGAGCGAGCGCTGGTAGAGCTCCTTCGCGCGCGCGCGATCGCCCGCGACCGCGACGACCTTCGCGAGGCCGGCCAGCGTGTCCTCGCCCTCGTTGAGGCGGAGCGCGTCCTCGGCGGCGGCGACAGCCTCGGGGAGCTTGCCCGCGGCGGCGAGCGTGGTGGCGTACACGCCGACGGCGTCGGCCTCGCCGGGGAGCGCGTCGCGATAGAGCTTGCCGATGCGCAGCGCCTCGGCGGGCTGGTCGAGGTAGAGCAGCACCGACGAGTCGTGGTCGTAGATGCGGCCGCGGAACTGCGGCGCCGGCTCCGCGAGGAGCGCGTCGTACTGCGCGCGCGCCTCGGCGTAGTGGCCCGCGCGGTAGTCGAGCTCGGCCGCCCAGAACGCGAGCTCGCGGTCGGCGTCGGCGCCCACGGCCGCGAGGGCGGCGCGCGCGGCGGACGGGCCGTGCTCGGCGAGCGCGAGGGCCGCGTCCAGGAGCGCGCGATCCTTCGAGTGCTCCCCGGTCCCCGGACGCGCGCGCTGCGCCGCCGCGGTCGCCGGCCCCGCGGCGGCCGGCCCGCCGAGCAAGATCAGATACGCGTTGGCCCGCGGGTGCTCGGGCGCGACGGCGAGCGCGGCGCGCAGCGATGACAGCGCCTTGTCGCTGTAGAAGACGTCGTATTCCTCGAGGGCACGCGCGACGTAGGCGTCGCCGGGCTGCTCGGGCACGACCCGGTGCGCGTGCCACCACCCGGCAGCCCCCGCGGTGCCGAGCACCAGCGCTCCGACGGCGAGCCCGAGCGGCCAGCGGCGCGCACGGGGCGCGAACAGGCGGCGGCGCTCGGCGCCGATCGCGTCGCGGAACGCGGCCATGGTCGGCCAGCGCGCGGCCGGGGCCTTCGCCAGCGCGCGCAGGACGATCGCCTCGACCGGCGCCGGCGCGCCGGGCAGCGGCGGCGATGCCGCTTTCGTGATCTGCTCGAACAGAAGCTCGAGCGTCGCGGCGCTATACGGCGGCTTGCCCCCGAGGATCTCGTGCGCGAGGACGCCGAGCGAGTAGACCTCGCTGCGCTCGTCGGGCGGCGAGCCGTCGATCTGCTCGGGCGCCATGTAGAGCGGCGTCCCGAGGAGCTGGCCGGCGTGCGTGCGATAGCTCGCCAGGTCCGTGACCTCGGTCGGCGCGCCGTGGCCAACGAGGGTCGCCGCGACGCCCTGCTCCGCGAGCGGTGCGCGCGCCGCGGCGGGCTCGGGCAGCGCGGTGACGTCGTCGCGGAGCTTCGCGAGGCCGAAGTCGAGGACCTTCACGCCGCCGCCGGCGTCCACCATGATGTTCGCGGCCTTGATGTCGCGATGGAGGATGCCGCGGCCGTGCGCGGCGACGAGCGCGTCCGCGATGCCTTCGATCCACCGCAGCGCGAGCGCGAGGGCCGGCTTGCCGTCGGCGCGCAGCGTGTCGGCGAGGGTGCGGCCGTCGACGAGCTCCATGACGAGGATGTCATCGCCGTGGTGCGCGACGACATCGAACAACGTGACGACGTTCGCGTGCCGGATCGCGGCCGCGGCCCGCGCCTCGCGGAGCATGCGCGCGCGTCGCTCCACGTCGCCGGCGAGGTCCGCCGGGATGACCTTCAGCGCGACGTAGCGGTCGAGCCGCTCGTCGCGCGCGCGCCAGACCTCGCCCATCGCGCCCTTGCCGAGCGGCGAGATCACCCGGTACGGGCCGATCAGGTCGCCGGTCTCGGGCATCCGCCGCGATAGTAGACCGGTCAGCCGGGCGCGACGAGCCCGCGCGCGACCAGCGCGTCGACGATCCGCTGCGCGCTCGCGGCCAGCGGCTCCCGATCGGTGTGCACGGTGACGGCCGGGGCGGCCGGCGGCTCGTAGGGATCGGAGACGCCCGTGAAGTGCGGCATGTCTTCGGGGTGCGCGCGCGCGCGCGCGTAGAGGCCCTTCACGTCGCGCGCGGTCACCGTGGCGAGCGGCGCGTCGACGAAGATCTCCACGAACGGATGCCCCGCGTCGGCGCTGAGCGCCTGCACGGCGGCCCGGGTGTCAGCGTACGGCGAGATCGCGGCGACCAGGACCAGCACGCCGTGCTTCGCCAGGAGCCGCGCGACATACGCGATCCGCTGGACGTTCGTGTCGCGGTCTTCGCGCGAGAACCCGAGGCCGGCCGACACGTACCGCCGCACCTCGTCGCCGTCGAGCACCTCGACGGGCCGGTGCGCACCGAGCCGCGCCGCGAGGGCCGTCGCCAGCGTCGACTTGCCGGCGCCGGAGAGCCCGGTGAGCCAGACGATGCCGCCGCCGCTCACGCCGGGCCCTGCAGCAACATGCCGGCCGCGACGGTCGCGTTCGTCGCCTCGTCGACGAGGATGAACGAGCCGGTGGTGCGGTTCTGGCGATACGCGTCGTAGAGTATCGGTGTCGAGGTGCGGAGGCGCACGCGCCCGACGTCGTTCTTGCCGAGGGCGCCCGCGGCCGCGTCGCGCCCGCCCGTGTTGACGTCGAGGCGATAGCTCACCTCGCCGATGACCGCGCGCGTCCAGCGCGTCGTGTGCTTGAGCGCGTAGCGGCCCTTCGCCGCGAGCGGCTTGTCCGCCAGCCAGCACAGCATCGCGTCGAGCTCCTGCCCGACCGTCGGCTGGTTGTCCGGCCGGCACACCATATCGCCGCGCCCGACGTCGACGGCGTCGGCGAGGTGGAGCGTCACGCTCATCGGCGCGTACGCCTCCGCGATCGCCTCACCGCCCTGCTCGATCTTCGCGATGGTGGAGGTCACGCCGCTCGGCAACACGACGATCGGATCGCCCGGGCGCAGGACGCCGCCGGCCACCTGCCCCGCGTAGCCGCGGTAGTCGTGGTGCGCGGTCGCCGCGCTCTGCGGGCGCACGACCCACTGCACCGGGAAGCGGGCGTCCACGCGGTTGGCGTCGCTCGCGATGTCGACCGCCTCGAGGTGAGCGAGGAGCGCCGGGCCCACGTACCAGGGCATCTCGACGCTCGCCGCGACGACGTTCGCGCCCGTGAGCGCGCTGATCGGGATGACCGTCAGCTCCGGACCATCGAGGCCCGCCGCGAAGGCGCGAACCTCTGTCTCGATCCGCCGGAACGCGGCCTCGTCCCAGCCGACGAGGTCCATCTTGTTGACGGCGACCACGAGGTGCGGGATGCGCAGGAGCGCCGCGATGACGGCATGGCGGCGGCTCTGCTCGACGAGCCCGTGCCGCGCATCGACGAGGATGATCGTCAGGCTCGCCGTGGAGGCGCCGGTGACCATGTTCCGCGTGTACTGCACGTGGCCGGGCGTGTCGGCGATGATGAACTTGCGGCGCGGCGTGGCGAAGTAGCGATAGGCGACGTCGATCGTGATGCCCTGCTCGCGCTCGGCGCGCAGGCCATCGGTGAGGAGCGCGAGGTTGACGCGCTCGTCGCCGCGACGCGTGGAGACGTCGGTGACGTGCGCGAGCTGATCCTCGAATACGGTCTTGGTGTCGTAGAGGAGGCGGCCGATGAGCGTCGACTTGCCGTCGTCGACGGAGCCCGCGGTCGAGAAGCGGAGGAGCTCCGCGTCGTCGACGAGGCCCTGCGCCGGCGCGGGCCTCAAAAATATCCCTCGCGCTTCCGGTCTTCCATCGCGGCCTCGGTCGCGCGGTCATCGGCGCGCGTGGCGCCGCGCTCGGTCACGCGAGCCGCAGCGACCTCGGCGATGACCTCGGCGAGCGTGCGCGCGGGCGACGAGACGGCGCCGGTGCAGGTCATGTCGCCGATCGTGCGGAAGCGGACCTCGGCGGTGCGCACGGTCTCGCCGGGCAGCAGCGTGATGAACGGATTGTGCGCGTAGAGCATGCGATCGCGCTCGAAGATCGCGCGCTCGTGCGCGAAGTAGATCTCCGGCAGCGGGATGTCCTCGAGCTCGATGTACTGCCACACGTCGAGCTCGGTCCAGTTCGAGAGCGGGAACACGCGGAGGTGCTCGCCGCGCCTGAGCCGACCGTTGTAGAGCGCCCACAGCTCGGGGCGCTGCTGCTTGGGATCCCACTGCCCGAGCTCGTCACGGTGGGAGAAGATGCGCTCCTTCGCGCGCGCGCGCTCCTCGTCGCGGCGGGCGCCACCGATGGCGGCATCGAACTGGTGGGCCTCGAGCGCGTCGAGCAGGGTCGTGGTCTGCAGCCGGTTGCGCGACGCGCGCGGCCCGGTCTCCTCGGCGACGCGGCCGGCGTCGATCGAGTCCTGCACGCGGGCGACGATCAGCCGCTCGCCGAGCTCGGCGACGCGCCGGTCGCGATACGCGATCGTCTCGGGAAAGTTGTGGCCCGTGTCGACGTGCAGGAGCGGAAAGGGGAATCGCGCGGGCCGGAACGCCTTCTCGGCGAGGCGGAGCAAGACGATCGAGTCCTTGCCGCCGGAGAACAGGAGACACGGGCGCTCGCGCTCCGCGGCGAGCTCGCGCAGGACGTGGACCGCCTCGTCTTCGAGGGCGCCGAGATGGGAGCGGCGGTAGGACCGCATGGCATGCAGATGTACCTCGCCGGCGGCGCGTCCGCTATAGCGGATGCGTGCGTTCTGCCGCTCTCGGTCGGGGCGGGACGAGGCCGCGCCAGCGCTGGAGCGGCGCCTCGAGGCCGGACCAGCTCGCGCTCGCGAGGAGGATCGTCGCCGCGAAGCCGAGCACCGCGGTGGGGAGGCGCTCGAGCCCGGCGGCTCCGAGCTCGGTCAACGCGAGCACGTGGACGAGGTACGCGACGTAGCTGATCTTGCCGACGTAGCGGAGCACGGGGTGAGCGAGCCAGCGGAGGGCGCGCGCGTCGGCGGCGCCGATGGTGAAGCCGACGACGCCGGTGAACGTGAGGGTCGACAGCCCGAAGCCGACCGTGTCGAAGAGCGGATCGTCGAGGCTCGTGCGGAACGTGGGGACGGCGAGGGTCAGCGCCGCGAACAGCGCGACGCCCGCGACGGCGAGGCCGGCGAGGCGCAGGCGGTGGCGGGTGAGCCACGTCGCGTCGCGCGCCTCGAGCCACGCGAGCAAGGCGCCGGCGGCGAGGAGATCCATCCGGCACGGGGTCAGGTGGTACACCGCGTCGAAGCCGAGCCGGGAGAACCCGATGCGCGCGATCACGGCGCCCACGATGCAGACGACGAACGCGGGCGCGAGCCAGCGGCGTGGCGCGAGCAGGACGAGCCATGGCCACGCCAGGTAGAACTGCTCCTCGACGGCGATCGACCACAGCGTGTCGAGCGACCAGAGGATCGGGCCGTGGCTGGCGTCGCGGATGTTCGAGGCGAACAGGTAGAACCAGGGCAGCTCGGCCCCGCGGATCGGCTCGAGGAGGACGATCACCGTCAGCACGATGAAGTACGGCGGCAGGATGCGCAGGACGCGGCGAAAGAAGAACGCGCCGAGCGCGCTGCCGGTGGTGCTCGTGGTGCGGAGCTGGAGCAGATTTCGCGTGATGAGAAAGCCGCTCAGCACGAAGAACAGATCGACGCCCATCCACAGGAACGGGAGGTCGAGCGCGTGGTGGAGGAACACCGCGACGAAGGCGAGCGCGCGAAGCCCGTCGAGGTGCGTGACGCGGCGCACGCCCGGTCCGTGTATTACTTCGCGAGGAAGTCGACGAGCGCGGCGGTCACGTCGTCGGGGGCCTGCCACATCGCGAAGTGGCTCGTGTTCTCGAGCACCACGAGCTTGCCGTTCGGGATGAGCTTGGCCATCTCGCGCTCCTGGTCGAGGACGATGACCTCGTCGTGGTCGCCATCGGCGATCAGCGTCGGCGCGCTGATGGTGGCGAGCTGGGCCTTCGTGATGCTCATCGGCTCGCGCCACAGCGGCAGGAGGCCGTCCACGAGCTGGTCCCACGCGCGCCCCGGGTTCGCGGGCTTGGTCAGCCGAACGAAGTCGGCCCGGCAGCGCTGCGCGTACGCCTGAAAGGTCGGCGTGCGGCTGCCGCGCGACTTGCTGCCGTGCTCGTCGTAGTTGATGCCGAGGGCGAAGAGCCGCGTGACGCGGTCGGCGTGGTGGATGCCGAGGAGGAGCGCGACCTCGCCGCCATCGCTCCAGCCGACGATCGCGGCGCGCTTGATCGCGAGCTTGTCCATGACGGCGATGACGTCGCTCGCCATGAGGTCGTACGTCATCTTGGCGTTCGCGCGCGTGCTGCGGCCCTGGCCGCGGCTATCGATCGCGAGGACGTTGTACGTCTTCGCGAGCGTGGGGAGCTGGCCGCCCCACTGCTCGGAGTTGCCGAGGCCGCCGTGCAGCAAGATCAGCGGCTCGCCCGTGGGCACGCCGTAGGTCGCGTAGTAGAGCTGCGCGCCGGCGACCTCGACCTCGCCGTGCGTCAGCGGCTCGGGCATCGCCGGCGGATCCGGGAGCGTCTCCCAGCGCGCCTTGGCCGGGGCGGCCACGGACTTCATGGGCGTGGCGAGCGCGGGGCTCGCGAGGAGCCCGAGCATCACGACCGGCCACGCCGAGCGCTGCAGATCAGTCCGGAACCAGCTGCAGGGTGATCGCGAAGCTCGCCGTGGTGGCCGAGCCGTCCTTGTCCTTCGGCGTGGGGAAGCGCCACGTCCCCATCAGGTTCTGGATGCAGCTCGAGACCTCGTCGGCCACGCCGCTCGCCTTGCCGCTGACGAGGCGACCGGACTCGCTCACGCCGAACTCGAGGAGGACCTTGCCGCGCGCGTTCGCGTCCTTCTTCAGGTACTCCTTGTAGCAACGCTTGATGCCCGGCAGGTAGGCGGCGAGGATCTTGGACAGCACGACGTCCGGCGTCAGCGTCGAGTCGTCGAACGCCTTCTTGTCGCTGACGCTGATGCGACCGGACGGGCCGCTCTCCCGGGGCGGGCCGCCGGCGGACTCGGTGCCGCCCGGGCCGTTGAGCGCGGGGCCGTTGCCGGTGCCGACGCGCGGGCCACCACCGTCGCGCGAGCCGTTGCGCCCGCCGCCGCCGATGCTCACCGTGCGGCCCGCATCGCGCGCATCCGCGGTCTGCTGGGCGAGGTCTGCGCCCGGCCGCCGGTTCGCCATGTCCTGCGAGCTGTGCCCGTTAGGGTCGACGTCGCCGGTGAGCGCGTTGAGGAGCGCTTCCGCCTGTTGATCGGAGACCGAGACGGCGGTGTTGGCGTTGCGGCCCCCACCGGTATCCGGCTTGGTCGTCGACGGCTTGGTCGGCAGCGGCTTGTCCGCGGGCTTCGTGGCGGCCGCGGACCCGGCCGCGGAGCCCGGGGTCGGCTCGACCTTGACCGGGTCCGGCATCGTGACCGCGAACGTGTCCTGCTTGAAGGTCTGCTCGTACGCCCGCTCGGCGTCCGAGCCATCGACGTCCGGATCGATGATGAAGAACGCCGAGAACACGAGGATCGAGTTCACGAGCAGCGAGATCGCGAGGATCACCAGCAGCCGCGGATCGAAGCGGTCGGCGAACGTGCCACGCACCGACGCCGGCAGCATCGGCTTCGGCTGCCGCGGCGGCTCGGTGACGAACTGGAACAGCACCGTGAGATCCCCGAGCGTCAGCTTGCCGCGCGAGCTGTCGCCGATCGGGACCTGCCAGTAGTCACCGGCGTTGCTCGCGCCGCGCGCCTTGAGCGCATCGAGCGTGTTGACCTGGCCACCGTCGGAGAGGCGACCGTCCATCTTGGTGAGGAAGCGGAGGGAGTACTTGCCCTGGTCGATCGCGAACAGGGTGAACTGCAGCGGCAGGCCCTCGATCGGGATCGAGAACGTGTTCTGCATCGACTGCCCGATCGACACGGGTACGCGCTCGCGGATCAGCCGCTCCTCGACGATCTTGCCGCCGAGCAGCACGCCGATGCGCAGGATGCGGGGACGCGGGCCCTGGCCATTGCCGTTGGCCGCCGAGGTCGCGGGAGGACGTTGCGCCGCCATCAGAAGGGCGCTTTCTTCACCGACGTGAGGATGAGCGGCATGAAGTCCTGCTTGAGGTTCTCCCACTCGTAGTTGATGTTCTTCGCCGTGAGGACGTAGACGACGCTCGGGCGCGGGACCTTCCCGCACACCGAGACGATCGTATCGATGACGGTCACCGGCTTGCCGTTGACGTACTCGATGTGGAACTTGCCCTGCTTCTTCTCGCCGCTGCTCGACTCGTCGTCCGTGCAGCCTTCGGCGTGCGCGACCGGCGCGCGCACCGCGGCAATGGCGGCAACGGCACAGGCGACGAGGGTGGTCGAGGTGATGAGCTTCATGGGAGTTCCTTTGGTCCGCTAACTACGCGGGCTTCTTCGCCTGCTTCTTCGTCGCCGACTTGATGAGCTTCGTGACGTCCTTCGTCCGCTGCTCGTACAGCTTCAGGTCCGCGTTCGGCATGTTCTTGTATTGGTCGAAGAATCCCTTCGCCGCGTTCAGGCGCGCGAGGGGATCCGAGACGCCCGGGAACGGATCGGCGTCGAGGTACAGGAGGCCGAGGTCGTAGTAGGCGGGGCCGAAGCTCGGGTTCGCCGAGAGCGCCTTCTTGTAGGCCGACTCGGCGCGCTGGATGAGCTGGTCGCGGTTCGAGTCGCCGGCCGCGAAGTCGCCCGCGTGGCCCCGGTAGGCCGAGCCGAGCGAGGTCAGCGTGACCGCGTCCGTCCGGTTGAACTTCTGGGTGACGAGCTCGAACGTCGTCTGGGCCTCGGCGTACTGCTTGTTCTGCAGCTGGTGAACGCCGACGTCGACCTGCGCGCTCGCGAGGTTCGGGTCGAGCTCGACGGCCTTCTGGTACGCCTTGACCGCCTGCTCGGGCCGGTTCGTGTGGTCGTAGACCAGGCCATAGACGTAGTAGATGTTCGCGTTCTTCTTCGCCGCCTCGCGCTTGAAGACGTCGTCGAGCACGAGCTCGGACGTGTCGTACAGGTGCTTGTGGTAGTAGGCGAACGCGACCATCGCGGCCGCGTCCACGTTGGACGCGTCGATGGCGAGCGCGGCCTTGGCCTCGCGCAGCGCGCCGTCCGCATCGGGCGTCTGCATCGCGAGCGCCTGCTTGGCCACGCCGAGGTGCTGGTCGACCTGTGACTTGGCCTGGGCCGGGTCGGTGTCGAGGTTCGGGGGCACGATCGGTGGGCCCGCGATCTCGGGCTGCACGGTCGTCGGGGTCGCCGCGCTGCCGCCGCCCGCCGCGGTGTTGCCGACGCCCGCCGCGCCGCCGCCGGTGGTCGGGACGCCCGCGCCGCTCGGATCCGGCGTGTTGGCCATCGACTGGCTGTCACTGCCGCTTCCGGCGCCGGCTTTCGGCGTGGTGCCGCCCTTCTTGTCCGCCCCGCCGCACGCGGCGAGGACGCACAGGGCCAGGGCCCCGAAGCGGCGGGTCATGGAGCTGGTAACGCGCGGTCGCGCGAGAAGATCTACGCTCATGGCACGTCCGTCCCCTGCACCAGCTCTTGGTGCAACGACTTGAACTCATCCGGGAACTCGCGGCCGAGGTTCTCGCGGGCGAGCTGAGTCCACTTGTTCGACAGCCCGTTCTGGCGGCCGGCCTGATCGACCTGCTGCCAGTCCGCCTTGGCCTCGGCGAGGTACTTCGCCAGGGCCTTGTCGCGATCGGCCTCGTACTTGGCGAGGACGTCCGGGTTCGCGGCGTTCTGGATCGGCGTCGGGACGGGCGCGTCGGACAGCTTGCGGCCGTACCCGTACTGGATGTCGCCGAAGCGGACCAGCGCGCCCATCGAGTACTCGACGACCTGGTAGTCATCGAGCGCCTTGTACTTGTCTTCGGTGGCCTTGCGAACGCGGTCGAGGTCGGCGCGCTGCGCGGTCAGGACGGCGACGCTCGGGGCCGCCTTCTTGATCTCGTAGGGGTCGAAGCTCTTGGCGTAGTAGTCCTCGGCGAACTTGAGCTCCCACTCGCCCGCGAGCTTGGCGCCGCGGTTCTTCGGCACCTTGCCGCGGGCGCGCCACGCGTCGATCGTGGCCTGGCCCGACTGCTGCGCCTGCGCGGCGCGACCCTTGCGCAGGTAGAGCGCGGCCGTGTCGTAGAACGACTGCACGTAGTCGTCTTCGTTGCCGGCGTCCTTGCCGTAGCGCGCGCGCCAGCGGTCGAGAGTCTCGGTCATCGAGTTGACGTCACCCGACTGGCGGTAGATCGCGGCGATCTCCCACAGCGCGCGGTCCTGCTTGCGGTGGTCGGGCTCGATGCGGCCGTACTGCGTGTACAGGTCGATCGACTTCTTGAAGTCGCGATTCAACTCGGCGGCGAACGCGGCGTTGAACATCGCGCTGAGCCCGATCTCGTCGAGCGTGGTCGCCTTCTCGCCCGGCAGCGGCGGTGGCGGCTTGATGCCGAGGCGCTTCGCCTTCTTCGAGGTGTCGAAAAGCTGGAGGTACGTCGCGACGGCGTTGTCGTAGTCGAACGCGGCCTGGTAGCTCGCGGCCGTCAAGCGCATCGCGTCGAGGTAGTACGGGCTCTCGCGGTAGGCCTTCGCGGGGTTCGCGGTGAACTCCTTGAACAGCGAGATCGCGGTCTTGGGGCGATCGCCGAGCTTGTAGCTGACGGCGGCGTTGTAGAGCGCGGTCGGGAGGTCGGCGTCGGTCTGGGGCGCGGTCTTGTAGAACTTGTAGAAGGCGTCGCCGGCCGGGATGTAGTCCTGCTTGGCAAACAGGGCCGTCGCGCGCTGGAAGTTCAGCGAGCGGTTCTGGCTGACGGCGAGGTCGATGGACGACTTGTCGCCGCAGCCGTTCTGGATGAACGCCTTGTTCGTCGCCTCGAACGCGTCGAGGTTGCCGGTCGCCTCGTAGATGCCGAGGAGGCCGTCCTTCGCCTTCGCCGCGAGCGGCTGCGACTTCGGGTTCTTCGGATCCGGCGGTGGCGTATGGCAGAACTGCGTGACGACCGACTGGAAGCGCTTCACCGCGTCGTCCATGTGCAGGTACGTCAGCGAGATGATCGCGCCGTTGATGCCCTGCTGCGGCGCCGCGGCGGGATCCTGCACGTGCGACTGGTAGTTGTCGTACTCGCCCTGGAGCTGGACATAAAGCTCCGGGATCGGCTGCGGCTGGAGCGGTTGCGGCAGCGCGCGGAGCTCGGCGGCCGAGAGGACCTTCGTCGACGGCAGCTTGCCGGCCGCGATCTCCGCGTCGCGCTCTGCCTCGTACGCGGCGACCACGCTGCGCGCGGCGTCGATGTAGTGCGTCTTGCCGAGGTCCTGGTGATCGCGCACCCAGCGGTACTGGGTCGCGGCCTCCATGTAGTGCTCGGAGAAGAAGAGCGCCTCGCCCTCCTGGTAGTTGAACTCGTACGTGTAGTCCGAGTCCGGGTACGTCTGCAGGAACTGGCGGAACAGCTCCACGGACTTCGCGTACATCGCGAGGTACTCGGCCTTGGCCTGCGGGTCCTTCTTGGTCGCGTTCTCGTAGTCCGTGCGCAGGTTCTTCGCCGCGGTCTTCGTGTTGATCGCGGCGGCGTAGAGGGCGCGCTCGGAGATGCGGCGCTGGTTGTCCATCGCGTCGCGGTCGTGCTCGTTCGCCGTGTACCAGGCGGTGCCCGGCGCGTACTTCGTGGCGAGATCGGCCGCGGCTTGATCGGCGGCGTACTTGTCGCCCTTCGCCTCGAAGGTGTTGACGATCTCCTGGTAGACCACGGGATCGCCGGGGTTCAGCTCCCACGGCGGTCCGATGGCAATGCGGTAGGAGTCGACGGCCTGATCCCACGCCTGGAGCTCGGCGAACGCCTTGCCGAGGGCGACCCATACGTCGCGGACGTGCGGCTCGTTCTCGCGACCCTTGTAGAAGTCGGTGGCGCGCTTGAACGCCTTGCTCGGATCGGTGTCCGACTCGCCCTGCCACGGATCGGTGAACGCGACGGCGATGTACTGGATCGACTCCTCGCGCAGCTCGAGGGCCGGCTGACCGCCGCTCGCGACGACGGAGTCGTAGAGCTTCACGCTCGAGTCGAACCGCTTGATCGAGTCGAACAGCTGGTCGCGCTTGTAGTAGCTCCACGCGAGCTTGTAGAGCGCCTCGGCGAACAGCTTGCTGTCCTGACCGGTGTCCGCGACCTTCAGGTACGCGGCGATCGCTTCGTCGAGCTCGCCCGGGACGGTGAAGTGATAGTCGGCGACGCCGCGGACCCACGAGTGGCGGACGAGCTCGGTCTCCGCGCCGGGATACGGCTGACAATCGGCGTATGGATCGCGGAGGGACTTTGCCTCGACGCGCTTGATCGCCTCCGCGCGGGTCGGCACGGGGGCCGGCTTGCCGTCCCACTTGTACTTGTTCGAGCACGACAGGGAGAGGAAGACCTGGAGCGAGCGGCGCTCGTCCTTGGTCTTGCCGTAGTACGCGAGCAGATAGAGCGTCGACGGGGTCTGGCGATAGCTCGGGAACTTCGTGAGGATCTGCTGCCAGAGCTCGAGCGACTTCGAGTAGTCCGCGACGATCGCGGCGACATCGGTGCCGCCGGTGGCCGCGCTGCCCGCACCGGAGCCGGTGCCGTTGACCACGCCGTTCGCGGCCTGATCCTTGAGGAACTTCTCCTGCGCGGCGAGCTTCTGCTCGACCTCCTCGTCGGCGACGTCGAGGTAGAGATCGGCGAGCCGGAACATCGCGTCCGGCGTGAAGGTCTCGTGCGCCGGGTGATTGACGAGGAACTTCTCGAGCAGCGCGATCGTGTCGGTGTGGCGGCGGATGCGATCCGCCTCCGTCTTCGCGATCCGATCGGAGTAGCGCTTGTCGAGGTCGCCGCTGCGCGTGTCGTACTCGCGCTTCGCGATCTGCCGCATGCGCTTGTCGTTCTCGGTCGCGGCGAGCAGGAGGCGCTCGTACTCGGCCTCGTTGTCCTTGAGCTGCTCGATGTCTTTCGGATCGAGCTTCACGGGGGCCGTGTTGATCGGCCGGGGCGCGCCGAGGCCGGGCCCCGTGGCGCCGGGCTCGTTGTGGGCAGGGGTCGGACCGGGGGCAGGCGCTGGAGCGCCCGGCTGCGCGGCGGCGAGGCTGCCGTACAGCGTGGCGCCGAGCGCGAGCAGCGAGAGTGGCTTGGACAGGCTCACTTCGAGCCTCCCTTCTTCGGCGCGGGGGGGGCAGTGGCCGACGGCGCCGGGTCGGGCTTGACCGCCGGGGTCGCGGGCGTCGTGGACTTCTCGCCACCGGGCGAGACGCGCTGATCGGTTCCGCCGGTGGCAGGCATCTCGATCGGCTTCTTCGGGTCACTCGGCTTGGCGAGGCCTTCATCGAGGATGTCGTGGAACTCGTCCCGCAGCTGCTTGAGCTCGCGCGAGCGCGCGAGGTTCAGGCGCTTCAAGTCGTCGTCGTCATCCTCTTTCCGCGACCACGACACGTCGACGGTGCCGACGTCCGTGCGGACGACGATGTCGTAGAACTTCGCCTTCACGGCGACCAGGCTCGCGCCGAGCACGGCGCCGCCTGCGGAGCGCGCCTCGGCCTCGTCGTCGGCGAGGTCCTTCTTGATGGCCGTGAGCTCCGTCCGGTACCCATCGAGCAGGGTGCGCGCCTGCGCGAGGCCCTGGCCGACCAGCGCCTCGATCTGTCCGTCCGTCTGATCGAGCGCATCCGCGATGCGGGTCGCGCGATCGCCGAGGGCGGCGAGGGCCGACGACTGGCTCGCGTCCTTGCTCGCGCTCGCGAAGCCGGCGAGCACGCGATGCTCGGCGGACTGGGCGGCCGTCACCTGCTTGCGCAGCGCGCGCGACGCGGCGACGCCGGTGTCCCCGACGCCCGCGAGATCGCGACCGAGCTGCTCCTCGCGGCGCACGTCGGCGAGCTCGTCCTCGATGGCGCCCGCTTCCGTCGCGTCGGTGTCGAGCTCGGTCAGCGTGCTCGCCTTGACGGCATCGCTCACGGCGAGCGGGCCGGTGTTGAGCGGATCGGAGACGTACTTGCGCAGCGACACGGCGATCGCCTGCGCGCCGCCGAGCCCGGCCTGCACGTCCGATGCGGTCGCGTCGATCGCGTCGTACCCGGCCTGCGCGGCCGCGAGAGCATCGGCCGCCGCCTTCGCCGCGTCCGGCGTCGACGTGTACTGCTGCGAGAGCTGCTTGCGCGTCGCCGTCAGCTGCGCGAGGTCGCCGTTGGAGTTGACGAGCGAGAGCTGGCGATCCGCGAGGTCGTTGCGGAGGCCGAGCAGCTCGTCCTGGATGCTCGCGATGCGCGCGCGGCGACCCGCGAGCGAGGGGTACACGTTCGACTTGTCGTTCGCGGCGAGGACACCCTCGAGGCGCGCGACGGTCGCTTCGATCTGCGCGACGTCCGACGCCACGCCATCGAGGTCGGCCTCGACACCGACGACGCGCTGGACCTCGGGCTCGTCCCGCAGCATCTGCGCGGCGGCCTCCGGGAGCGGCGCAGCGCTCTGGAACACGTGCTCGCTGCGGCCCGCGAGCTGACCGAGGTACACGGCGGGGTCGACCTTGGCGTCGAGCATGCCGGCGAGCGCGGCGTACGACGGGGCGTACGCGTCGTGCGTCTCGGTGAACACGGCCGTGGCCTTCTCGTACTCGGTGGCTGGATCGTCGGCGGCGTTCGCGCTGCCCTCGACCTGCGCGGCGCGGATCAGCTGCGCCTTGCGGATACGGAGGTTGCCCTCGAGGATCTTGACGGTCGGCGTCTTGGACGACTGCGGCTCGGACTTCGCGAGCAGCTCGAGCGTGCGCAACGCCTTGTCGTACTGCTTGTTCTTCACGTAGACCCAGCCGACCTCGTAGAGGGCGTCCGGGAACAGATCGGAGTGGCGGTCGACGAGGAGGTACGCCTCGATGGACTTCGACGGTTCGTCGCGCTCGTAGTAGAGGCGACCGAGCGCGAGCTGCCCGAGCTCGACGACGCGGCGGTCGTTCGCGCTGCGCGGCTTGCGGCCGATCAGATCCGTGAACGCCTCGGTGGCGCGCGGCAGATCCTTCTTCGCGACGTGCGTCGTCGCCGTGTAATAGAGCGCCTGGAGCTCGAAGTCGGAGCCCTTCGGGACGTCCTGGAAGTACGCGAGCGCCTCGTCGAACTTGCCCTGCGAGTAGCTGTACTTGCCGCGCACGTACGGCACCGACGGGCGACGAAGGCCGGGGCTGATCCGATCGAGATCGCCCAGCCACGTCGAGACATCGCTCTGATCGTGCTGCGTGATGGCGAGCTCGACGAGCCGCTCGAGCGCCGGCTGGTAGTAGCGGCTCGAGACGTTGTTCGCGCTGACGAGCTGCTGGAAGTAGCCGTGCGCGGCGCCGCGGTCACCCTTCTGGTAGAGCGACTCGGCGAGGTAGTACGTGGCGGCCTCGCTGTCGGGGCCCGGCTTTCCCACGAAGTCGAACAGCACGAGCGCGGCGGCGCTGTAGTCACCGAGGCTGAACGAGACCTCGGCGTCGACGAGACGGCGGCCCGACGTGGTCGGGTTCGTCAGGTTCGGCGGCGGCAGCGCCGTCCCGAGATCGCGCGCCTCGGCCTCGAAGCCGGCGAGCTTGGTCGCGGTCTGGTTGTCGTCGGCGGACGCGACGGCGGGCACGCAGAGGGCTGCGAGCAGCACTCCGGCCAGCGCGCCGCGAGAGGGGCCGCGGCGGGTCATCTCAGGTCCCCGGGGTGGCGGCGGGTGCCGGCGTCGCGCCCGGCAGCGGCGTGGATCCCGGCGTGGCCTGCGGGGCGGCCGGGGCCGGCTTCTCCGGCGAGACCTGCGTGGTCTTGCAGTCGAGGGCGGCGCGCTTCTCCAGCGGCACGGTGGGGCCGCCCTTCTCGTAGCCGCGGCACTCGACCTTCGCGGTCTTGCCTTCGCCCGTCGAGAACGCGTTGTTACCGGTCGCGGTGAACGTGTACTTCGAGAGGTACTCGAACACGCCGTAGCCGTGGCCGCGGTACGTCGCGACGCCGGCGACGGTGTGGTTACCGGGGGAGATCGGGCCGGCGAAGATGTCGAAGCTCTTCTCCTTGAAGAGCGTCTCGCCGGGGTCGTCCGTGCGAACGAAGACCTGCGTGCCGTCGAGCGTGTAGATCAGCTTGATGAGGCGGAACGAGCTGCCCATGTCGCTGGCGTGGGTGATCACGGCCTGCGCTCCGACGCCGCCGCCGATCATCTGCTCCTTGAGCATCTGGACGCGCGCCTTGAGCTGCCACGCGCGCTCCTTGAGCGCCTGCGTCTTCTGCTCGAGGCGGCGCATGCGCACCGCCGTCGGCATGTCCTCGGGCTTCACCGACGCCGGGTCGACGTTCGCAGAGCCGTTCGTGTCACCGGTCGGAGCGGGCACCGGAGCCGGTGCCACCGCGCCGCTTCCTGCGCCGGCCGCCGGCGTGGCGGGGGTGGTCCCGCCCGCGAGCGCGGACGCCGCGCCGAGAAGCGAAACCAGCGACGAAACGAGGATGACAGTCGTAGGTGCTCGCATGCGTGTTCTCCAGCCGGCTGTGCCGATCAGTGCCCTGTCGCTACCTCGCCCTTCGGCAGTCGTTCACAATCGCCGGGAACGAGGCGCAATATCCTTAGGATTGGAGTGGTTGTAACACCGAACTCGGGCGCGTCTCAAGCTACCGGCAGGCCGCGATGACGGATCTCACGCCGGGCTGCGGATGCCGGCCCACAGCTTCTCGAGGACCGGGGCCAGGCCCTCGCCGGTCGCGGCGGACATCACGAAGAGCTCCACGCCCTCTTCTTCGAGGAACGTCGCCTTGTGGGCAGCGACGGTCTCGGGAGTGACGGCGTCGGCTTTGTTCAGCGCGACGATCTGGCGCTTCTTGGCCAGATCCGGGGCGTACTGGGCCAGCTCCCGGTTGATGACCCGGTAATCGGCGAGGGGGTCCCGGTCGGGCCCGGTCGTGTAGGTGCACTCGACGATGTGCAGGAGCACGTGGCAGCGCTCGACGTGGCGCAGGAACTGGTGGCCGAGGCCGGCGCCCTCGGAGGCGCCCTCGATGAGGCCAGGGATGTCGGCGATCACGAAGTGGCGGTCGTCGGAGAGCTGGACGACGCCGAGGTTGGGGACGAGGGTGGTGAACGGGTAGTCGGCGATCTTGGGCCGCGCGCGCGAGACGTGCGCGATGAACGTCGACTTGCCGACGTTCGGGTAGCCGAGGAGGCCAACGTCGGCGAGGAGCTTGAGCTCGAGGCGGACGGTGAGCAGATCGCCAGGCGTGCCGGGCTCGCAGGTGGTGGGGGCCTGGTTCCACGGGGTCTTGAAGTGGATGTTGCCCTTGCCGCCCTTGCCGCCCTTGGCGATGACGAAGCGCTCCCCGGCGGTGGTCAGGTCGGCGAGCACGGCGCCGAGGGGCGCGGACGCGGCGGGCTCGTCGTCGGCGACGGTGTCGGGATCGGCCGCGTCGTCCATGAGGGTGTCGCCGTCGGCGGCGTCGTCGGCGATGTCGTCGGCGTTGGCGTTGGCGTTGGCGGCGGCTAACTCGCCGGCGCCCGGTGGTTCGCGATCGGTGACCCGGTAGATCACCGTGCCGACGGGGACGCGGACGACGAGGTCCGCGCCCTTGGCGCCGTACTGGTCCTTGCTACGACCGTCCTCGCCGCGGTCGCCCTTGTAGTGTCGCTTGTACTTGAAGTCGAGGAGCGACGAGAGCTGCGGGTCGGCGATGACGATGATGCTGCCGCCATTGCCGCCGTCACCGCCGGAGGGGCCACCGCGGGGCACGCCGTCTTCGCGGCGGAAGGCAGCGACGCCGTTGCCGCCGTCGCCGGCATGCAGGTGAATCACGGCCTCGTCGATGAACTGCACGCGGGATCTATACTCCCAAAGCCCGTCGACCCGTATGGATCGCGGCCACTGCTGTCCAGCTGGAAGCCCAGGGACCAGGCACCGCCCATGCCCCGCTGACTCTGATCCGTGCGCAACCGGACATCGGGGGCACGGGCCAGGGGCACGGGGATTGCCGCACGAGAGATTGGTCGTCGTGGGCATCAGCTCGAGTCGAGCCGCGGTTATCTTCCGCAGCGTGTGGCTCTCCGTCTGGACTCGGGCCGTCATCGCCCCCGCGGCCCGTCGCGCGTACGGCGTGTGGGCCGGCGCGGGCCTCGTCGGGGCGATGATCTTCGGCGGCACCGGGATGCACCCGTCCGACCTGACCGGCCTCGCCATCGGCGACCCCGGCGTCGGCGCCGTCCTCGCCCTCACGTGGCTCCTCGTGTTCGTGCCCGTCGCGCGCGGGCTCGTGCGCGGCGATGGCGCCCGGTACCTCGCGTCCCTGCCCTCGCCGGCCGTCTGGCCGCGGCTCCTCGCCGGGGCCGCCCTCGTCGGGCTCCAGCTGCCCTGGCTCGCCCTCTGGGTCGGCGGCGATGGTGGGCGCGGTCTCGCCGTCGTCATCGGCGTCACGGTCCCGATCGCGCTCGTCGCCGCGTGGCGTCCCCGCCCGGGCCGGCGCATCGGCGCGCGCTGGACGAGCGGCCCGGCCGCCCTGCGCGGCGTGTTCGCGCGGGCGCTCCGGCGACGGGCGGCCGACGCCCTGCTCCGCGGCGCCGGCATCGCGATCCTCGCGGGCTTCTTCGCCGGGCTCCTCGTGCACAACAACGACCTCACCGGACCCGGCGCGGCGGCGCTCGCCACCGCGGCGATCGCGATCGTGCTCGTCGGCGCGCAGGTCGGCGTCCGGCTCGTCCTGCTCGAGGCCCATCGCAGCTCGGCGTGGCTCGCGGCGTCCACCGGCATCCCCGAATCGGCGCGGGTCACGGCCCTCGCCTTCGCGATCGCGGCCGTGGACCTCGCGGCCGCGACCATCGCCGTGCTCGTCGTCGTGTTCTCGGGCCAGCTCGATCCTGCCACGACGGCGTGGCTGACGGTCGCGGTGCTCGCCTCGGTCGCGGGCGGCGTGCTCGGCGGCACGCACACGCTCGTCCGGGCGGCGGACTCCCCGAACGTGGCAACGCGCGTCGTCGTCGGCGCCGCCGTCACGGCCGGCCTGACCGTCCTGTGGCTCGGCGTGTTCGGCTTCGTCGGGATCGTGGGGGCGCTCGCCACGAGCGCCGTCCTGGCGGTGCGGAAGTGAGCGCCCCGCGCGAGCCGGTCCTGCGTGTCGAGGACCTCGCCGTGCGCCGCGGCGGTCGCACGATCTTCGAGGACACGTCGCTCGCGGTCGCGCCGGGGGAGATCGTCGGGCTCGTCGGCCCGAACGGCTGCGGCAAGTCCACGATGCTCGCGTGCATCGCGGGCGTGCTCGCGCCGCGCGCGGGCCACGTTCGCGTCGGCGGCGCGTCGGTGTGGGGGCCGCGGCGCGATCGGCAGCGCGCCCGGACCGCCCTCGGCTACGTGCCCGAGGCGGCCGATCCGCCGCCGTTTTTGCGGGCGAGCGAGCTGTGGGCGCTCTGCGCCGCTGCCCGCGGCGTCGGGATGCCCGGCGAGGAGCTGATCGCGCGCCTCGGGCTCGAAGAGCTGCGCGAGCTGGCGCTCGAGCGGATGTCTCTTGGTCAGCGTCGGCGGGCGTGCCTCGGGGCTGCGCTCCTCGGACCGCCGGCCCTGCTCGTTCTCGACGAACCGGACAACGGGCTCGACGCACGCCGCACCGACGCGCTCGAGGTGGTGCTGCGCGACCACGCAGCCGCGGGCCACGCCTGCATCGTTGCGTCACACGACGCAGGTATGCTGGACCGGATCGGCGCACGCGTGGTGCGCCTCGCGGTCCGCGCTGGTTAAACCAGCCGACGGTGGCGACTACGCCGCAGCAGCCGCGGCTGCAGGGGCAATCGCCACCTTCGTCCGCGTCTTGCCGAAGCGCTCGAACTTCACGACGCCGTCGACCAGCGCGAAGAGCGTCCAGTCGCGACCGATTCCGACGTTCTCACCCGCGTGGAACTTCGTCCCGACCTGGCGAACGAGGATGCTCCCGGCCGACACGGCCTGCCCGGCGAAGCGCTTGACGCCCCGCATCTTCGGGTTGGAGTCGCGACCGTTGCGGGTAGAGCCCTGACCTTTTTTGTGTGCCATGACGCGTTCTCTTTCGCTTCTAGCTCAAGCGTTGATCGCGGCGATCTTCACCGCCGTGTAGTCCTGGCGGTGACCGTTCCGCCGGACGTAGTTCTTGCGGAGGCGGAACTTGAAGACGACGAGCTTGTCGCCGCGTCCTTGCTCCACGATCTCGCCGGTGACCTTGGCGCCCGTGACGGTCGGCTTCCCGATCGTCACGCTGCCACCGTCACCCGAGGACACGAGCAGGACCTGGTCGAACTCGACCTTGGCACCTGCATCGCCCACGAGCTTCTCGACCACGACAGTCTTGCCGGGCTCGACTCGATACTGCTTTCCACCCGTCTGGATCACGGCGTACATGACAATCTCCGCAAGAAGGTCCGCAAAAAGGCTTTCGGAATCGCGGACTTTACGGATCCCGCGACAAAGATCAAGTGCTGAACTGAAGTCCCGCGAGATCGCCCGGGTTACTCCCGCACAAGAGCACGTCACAGGCTCCTCGCACGCTTCTCACCGCCACATTCGTCTCCGGAGTGGGCGTCGGATCCGATTCCGTACCCTGATCGTAAACGCAAACGTGAACGTGGACCCAGACGACCGCCGAGCTGGCGCGCAACAGGCGCCCCTCTGACGATCTTCGCGGAGACGCTCCGCGGGAGGGAGGGAGCTCACATGCGCGGCGGATCGATGGCCTCCGGCGGCGGAGCCGCAACGCCGATGGCGTTTGCGTCCACGTTTGCGTTTACGTTTGCGATCGAGGGACGGAAACGGTTCACGCCCCTCGTTCGGCCCTCGCTCAGCGCCCGAGGCGCTTCTTGAGCAACGCGGTCGTCAGGACCGGGTTCGCCCGGCCGCCCGTCTCCTTCATCACCTGGCCGACGAAGAAACCGAACAGCTTGTCGTTGCCCCCCGCGTACCCGTCCGCCTGCCGCTGGTTCGCCGTCACCACCCGCTCGACGATCGTCCCGAGCTCCGCCTCGTTCGAGATCTGCTGCACGCCGCGCCGCGCCACGATGGCCGCCGGCGCCTCGCCGGTGCGGAAGCTCTCCTCGAAGACCTCCTTGCCGATCTTGCCGCTGATCGTCCCGTCCTCGACGAGCCGCACGAGCGCCGCCAGGGTCGCCGGCGGCAGCGGCGATGCCGCGACGTCCCGCTCGGCCGCGCGCAGCGCCCCCAGGAGCTCGGTCAGGATCCAGTTGCCGATGAACTTCGCGCTCGCCTCGTCGCCATGCGCCGCGATCGCCGCGTCCATGTAGTCCGCCAGCGCGCGCTCGCCGACGAGCGTGCGGGCCTCGTCCGCGCCGACGCCGGACCGCGTGTAGCGCCGGAAGCGCGCCGCCGGGAGCTCGGGCAGCCCGCGCTCGATCGCGTCGAGCTGCGCCGGGTCCACGACCAGCGGCGGCAGATCGGGGTCCGGGAAGTAGCGATAATCGTTGGCCTCTTCCTTCGTGCGCATCGTGTGCGACTGGCCGGCCACCGCGTCCCACAGCCGCGTCTCGCGCTCCACGCGCCCGCCGCTCTCGACGAGCCGCAGCTGCCGCGCGATCTCGTGCTCGACGGCGTGCTGGATGAAGCGAAACGAGTTGATGTTCTTCAGCTCCGTGCGCGTGCCGAGCCGATCCTCACCGCGGCGGCGCACCGACACGTTCGCGTCGCAGCGGAGCTGGCCCTTCTCCATGTCCGCCTCGGAGATGCCGAGCCAGCGCACGAGGCCGTGCAGCGCGCGTACGAACTCTGCCGCCTCCTCGGGCGTGTGCATCACGGGCTCGGTCACGACCTCGACGAGCGGGACGCCGGCCCGATCGAGATCGACGTGCGACGTGGCGCCGACGTGGGTGTTCTTGCCCGCGTCCTCCTCGAGGTGGATGCGCGTGAGCTCCACGCGCCGCAGCTCGCCGCCGATGAACATGTCGACGACGCCGTGCTCGCACAGCGGCTCGTCGTACTGCGAGATCTGATAGTTCTTCGGCTGATCCGGATAGAAGTAGTGCTTCCGCGCGAACCGCGACGTCATGCGGATGCGCGAGGAGGTCGCGAGGCCGAGCGCGAGCGCGAGCTCCAGCGCGCGTGCGTTGTAGACGGGCAGCGCGCCAGGGAGGCCGAGCACCGTCGGATCGGTCAGCGAGTTCGGCGGCGCCCCGAACTGCACGGCGGACGGCGAGAACGCCTTGCTCGCGGTGGCGAGCTGCACGTGGACCTCGAGGCCGATCACGGCCTCCCAGTCGACGAGGAGCTGGGCGAGCTCGGTCACGAGACCGCCCGCGGCCGCTGCGCGCCGAGCCCGACCGCCGCCTCGATGACGCCGCCGGCGCGGAGGAGCGTGGCCTCGTCGAGTGGGCGCCCGAGGAGCTGCGCGCCGATCGGCAGCCCGCCCGCGGTGAGGCCGCAGGGGACGCTGAGGCCGGGGAGGCCGGCGAGGTTGCACGCCAGCGTGTAGATGTCGCCGAGGTACATATCGACCGGCGTGGCCTTTGCGCCGAAACGAAACGCGGGCGCCGGCGTGGTCGGCGTGAGGAGGACGTCGACGGTGGCCCACGCGTCGGCGAAGTCGCGGCTGATGCACGCGCGGACCTGCTGCGCCTTCTTGTAATAAGCGTCGTAGTAGCCGGCGCGGAGCGCGTACGTGCCGAGCATGATGCGGCGCTTGACCTCGGGGCCGAAGCCCGCGCCGCGCGTCTTGCTGTAGAGCGCGAGGAGATCGGGCGCGTCGGGGGCGCGCGTGCCGTAGCGGATGCCGTCGTAGCGGGCGAGGTTCGACGAGGCCTCGGCGGGCGCGATGACGTAGTAGGCCGGGAGCGCGTGGGCCGTGTGCGGCAGGGAGACGTCGACGATCTCGGCGCCGCGCTCGCGGAGGGCCTCGGCCGTGCGCGCGAGGGCGGCGCGGATCTCGGCATCGAGGCCCTCGCCGTAGTACTCGCGCGGCAGGCCGACGCGCAGGCCGGCGACCTCGCCGGTGAGCGCGGCCGCGTAGGCGTCGACGGGCGCCGCGATCGAGGTCGCGTCGCGCGGGTCGTGGCCGGCGATCGCGGAGAGCAGGAGCGCGGCGTCCTCCACGCTGCGCGCGAGCGGGCCGACCTGGTCGAGCGAGGACGCGTACGCGACGACGCCGTAGCGCGAGACGCGCCCGTACGTCGGCTTCATGCCGACGACACCGCACATCGCGGCGGGCTGACGGATCGAGCCGCCCGTGTCGGTGCCGAGGCTCGCCGCGCACAGGCCCGCGGCGACAGCGGCCGCGCTGCCGCCGGAGCTGCCGCCGGGCACGCGCGACGTGTCCCACGGGTTGCGCGTCTTCTGGTACGCGCTGCGCTCCGTCGAGGAGCCCATGCCGAACTCGTCCATGTTCGTCTTGCCGAGGACGATCGCGCCGGCCGCGCGGAGGCGCGTGACGGCGTCGCCGTCGTACGGCGGGATCCATCCGGCGAGGATCTTCGAGCCCGCGGTCGTCGCCAGGCCGCGCGTGACGAGGTTGTCCTTCAGCGCGATCGGGACGCCGGCGAGCGGGCCGAGCGGCTCGTTCGCGGCGCGCGCGCGGTCGACGGCGGCGGCGCCGGCGCGCGCGCCCTCGGCGTTTACGGCGAGAAAGGCGCCGAGCTCGCGGTCGAGGTTGCGGATGCGCCCGAGGTACGCATCGACGACGCGGGTCGCAGTGGCCTCGCCCGTCGCGATCGCGCGCGCGGTCGCGGTGACGGACGCGTACGGGTCCGGCGTGCTGCTCACTCGCCGGCCCCAGGCCGGTGATGCGAGGCACCAGCGGACGCTGGGGACCCGGGGATGATGGAGGGCACGGAGATCAGGTCCCCGTGGCGAGCCGGGGCCGCTCGGAGGGCATCCTCGACCGGGAGCGAGGGTTCGACCACATCGGCGCGCAGCGGCGCGGTGGTCGGCAGGACGTGCGTCATCGGCAGCACGCCCTCCGTGTCCACGGCGGCGAGCGCGGCGAAGTGCTCGAGGATCGCGCCGAGCTCGCCCTGCAGGGCCTCGGCTTCCGCGGGCTCGAGGTGCAGGCGCGCGAGCAGCGCGATCTCGTCGACCTCGGCGCGCGTGAGCGTGGGCATCGGCGGCGGGCTCGTCAGGCCGGCAGCGGCTGCGGCTGGAGCTCGGGACGGCCCCCGAGGCGGCCCGCCATTTCGGCGCCCATGCGCAGGTAGTCGTCGGCGATCTTGCCGGCGGTAGCGACGTCACCGCCGGCCACGGCCGCGATCAGCTCGCGGTGATGGGCGCGCACGACGTCGTGGGGCGCGGTGAGGTTCGCGAGGAGCGGGATGAAGCCGCGTACGCTGTCGCGCACCGTGTTGAGGAGGAGCAGCATGACCTGGTTGCCAGACATCTGCGCGACGGCGACGTAGAACGCGAAGTCGGTGTCGAAGAGCTGCGCGGCGTCGGGGGCCTGGTCGGCCTTGTCAGCGAGGGCGCGCAGGCGGGCGAGGCCGACGGCATCCGCGCTGCCGCGCGCGGCGGCGAGGCGCGCGAGCTCGCGGCCGAGAATACGCCGGAACTCGAGGAGGTCGCGGATGAGCTCGGGCTTCGCGTTCGCGAGCGGGAGGAGGTGCTGGACGAGCTCGATGCCGCCCGTCTCCATGAAGTTCAGGACGCGTGTGCCGTCGCCCTGACGAATGCGCACGAGGCCGAGGTGCTCGAGCTTCTTCAAGGCCTCGCGCAACGAGGCGCGGTTCACCTGGAGGCGGCGCGACAGCTCGCGCTCCGGCGGCAGCTTGCTGCCCGGCGGATATTGCCCGCCGAGGATGAGCGCCCGGAGCTGCTCGGCGACTTCCTCCGCCACGCGCAGCTTCTCCACGGGCTTGAGCACCGCTGACAGCGTAACACAGTGGAGATCGAGGTCGTCGTCGTGGTAACCGATGACGATGTCCACGCGATCAGCGGCCAGCGACGCGACGAGCGCGCCGCGCGTGCTGCTGATGGACGACGGCAAGTCCCTCGACGTGTTCGAGGTCATCTCGGTCACCGAGGACCTCGTGCGCGCGCGGTCGCCGTACCTCTTCGAGGTCGGAGAGGAGCTGAGCCTGCGCATCGAGCACGACGGCGTGGTCAGCGAGGCGACGGCGCGCGTGCGGGCGCACCTCGGGCCCGACGACGCGAAGATCACGGAGCTCGACCTGTCGGAGCAATCGCCGGCGCGCGGCGCGGTTTCGGACTAGAGACCACGCGTGGTGCGCGTCGCGGAGCTCGACGACGTCACGTACGACCTCGAGGTCGACGGCGAGGAGGTCCGGCGCACGATCGGCCGCCGCGTGTTCGAGACCCGCGGCTGGGCGACCATCGTCATCGCGTTCCAGGAGCGCCGGCCGCCGGCGGACTGGTCGACGGCCAAGCTGGCGGTCGTGCGCCTACAGAAGCAGCGCGGCGCGTGGGCCGTGCATGCGCGCATCACGCTCGGCGGACCCGATGCCGTCCAGCTCGCCGATACCCTCGGCGAATGGCGCCCGATCCTCGCGGACCTGGCCGACGAGCCGGAAGACGAAGCCGAAGACGAAGCCGAAGCCGAAGCCCATCTCGAAGATTGATCTCGGTTCATCCCGGTTCATCCGAAAGCGCGGGTCTACCGTTTCCGCTGGCGCTGCTCCAGCACGCGGACCTCGGAGGTCGCGTCGGAGTTGTGCGGGTCGATCTCGAGGACCGCGTGGAAGTGGCGCAGCGCGTCCTGATCGCGGCCCAGCATGCGCTCCATGCGGCCGAGGAGCAGGCGCGCGGTCGTGGCGTTCGGCGACTGGCGGATCGCGCGGTCGAGCGTGCTCCGCGTCGAGGGCGCCGCGACCATCTTGTCCGAGGACGCGCAGAACTGCGCCCACGCGAGCATCGCGTGATAGTCCGCCTCGTCGGGGTTCAGCTCGATGGCGCGGCGTAGCTCTTCGATCGCGGTGCCGAGCTGGTCGCGCCGCATCGCCATCTCGCCGCGCCGGAACGCCTCCTCGGCGTCGAGCACACGCATCGCCATCTCGTCGGCCTTGGCCTGTTCGGCGCGGACCGCGTTCTCGCCGCCGCGGCTGAGCACGGCCAGGTAATCCGCGCGACGCGTCGGATCGCGGAGCACCGCCACCGCGGAGTTCACCTGCGCGAACAGCCGGTGCGCGTCGCGCGCCGCGTCCTCGACGCCGAGCGCCTTGAGCTTGTCGGGGTGCAGCTGCTTCGCGAGCGCGAGGTACGCCGTCTCGATGTCCTTGGGCGCGGCCGTCTTCTGGATTCCGAGTAGCGTGTAGTGATCGACGCCCTGGTCGAGCATCGCGAGGCGCGCGTGGATCAGCGCCACGATCTGCTCGGCGGACTTGGGTCCCGTGCGGTTCCGCGGGCGCCGCGGCGCGGCGGCGTTCGCGCCCGGGTGACGGACGGTGGGCGCGTCGAGGCCGACGGCGCGCGGCGGTTGCATCGGCGCGTCGAGCATGGCCTTGCGGATCGTCGGCGCGTCGAGGCCATCGCTCGAGTAACGCTCGCGCGGCTGCGCGGCGGCCGCGGAGATCGCGCGGACCGGCTGCTGCGGCATCGGCGGGCCAGGCGCGCGCGGCCCGAGCTGCGACGGATGCGGGAGCTGTTGCACCTGGTTGGGCCGCGGCGCCTGCGGCGGCGCCTGCGGCGGCCTCGGGAGCTGCTGCACCGACTGCACGGGGCGCGGCGGTTGCGGCGCCGG
>JANXOM010000193.1 GCA_025353585.1 Deltaproteobacteria bacterium | reverse complement strand
CGGCGGCGGGGTGCGCGTGACCGGCCCGACCGGCCCGACCGGCCCGACCGGCCCGACCGGCGTGAGGGCGGGCACCACCACCGCCGGCGGCGGGGTCGCCGCGGCCACCACCGGCGCCGCGACGACGAGTCGCTCGCCCGCGGTGAGCCGGACCACGCGGCCGGTAACCTGCTCGCCGTGCACGAGCACCACGCCTCGCTCGACCTGCACCTCGAGCTGGTGGTCACGCACGCTCACGGTGAACGCGGTGCCGACGACCTCGACGCTCGCCAGCGCGGTCTCGATCTCCCAGCGACGCGGGCCGCCGGGCTGGACGTCGAAGTGGGCGCTGCCGGTCTTGAGCAACGTCGCGAAGCGCGTGCCCTCGTTCGCGAGGACCTGCAGCCGCGCCTCGGCGGACAGGGTGATGCGGGAGTCGTCGTCGAGTGCGAGCGGGTGCGTCGCCGCCGTCCACACCGTGCCGGGCGCGACGCTCACCTCCGGATCGCGACTCGCGAGCGGCGCCGAGCCCGTGGCGCTCGGCCATGCCGCCGCGACCACGGCCGCCGCGACGAGCGCCGCGCAGGTCGCCGCGATCACCCAGCGGCGCGACGCCGCGGGAGCCGCGCGTCGGCGCGCCACGATCCCCCGCCATGCCTTCGCCGTGCGGGCCTCGTCGAACGGCGGCTCGTAGTAGCGCTCGAGCGGCGGGTCCACGCTCACGGCGTGACCTCCCCGCTGACGTGGGCGCCGATGTGACGCTCGGCCTCGGCGATGCGACGCTTGACCGTGGCGAGCGAGCACCCGCAGGCGCTCGCGACCTCCTCGAGCGCGTCCCCGAGGACCGACCGCAGCACCCACGCCGTCCGGACCGTTCCCGGGAGCCGCTGCAGGACCCGGTCGATTCGCACGAGCTCGGCGCGCTGCTCCGGCGTGACGTCGGGCGAGATCTCGCTCTCGCTGCCCAGCACCTGCGCGGTCGTCGACCACAACCGGGCGAGGCGACTCCAACGGTACCGTCGATGAACGCGGTGCACCGCGATGCGCGTCAGCCAGCCGCGGAGGGCGGCCGGCTGCGCGAGCTTGCCGATCGTCTCGAACGCGATGAGAAACGTCTCCTGGACGACATCGTCGACCTCGGACGGATCGTTCAGCAACCGACGCCCGACCTGCGCGACGCGCTGGACGTAGCGGCGATAGATCGCCTCGTGCGCCCACTCGTGCCCGGCGCGGGCGCGCTGCACGAGCTCGGCGTCGTCGAGATCGGCCAGCGGTAGCGCGACCACCGGCGCGAGGCGGGGCTCCGCGGGCGCTCCCGTCACGATCTTGAAGGCGTTCGAGCTCATCGGTGAACTGGCGGCGAGGCGTGATAGGCGCCTCACTCGTAGGTGCCTCCTCGGCAGCGTAACGGCTCAGTATTTCTGCGCAAGGTGGAAGAAATACAGTTCTCCACTTCATCGCGAGACGTCGACTCGCCTGCTGCGTACGGTGGCGCCGTGATTGGCTGTATTCGCAAGATCATGTTGCTCGCGCTCGCCGTGCTCCCCGCATGCGCGACCGAGACGACCGATACGCGGCCGGAGACCGCGGACTACATCATCGAGGCGATCCTGGCGCCCTCGTGCGGCCGCGGTGCGTGCCACTCGTCGGTCACGGTGGCCGCCGGCTACGCGTTCGACACCCTCGACGCCGCGAAGGCCTCGATGAGGAAGCAGGCGGAGAACGGCCAGAAGCTGGTCGTTGCGAATGACCCGAAGAATTCGCGCCTGGTCACCATCCTGTCCGACGGCGGCAAGCCGATGCCCGCCGACGCGCCGCTCCCCGACGCCGACATCGCCCTCATCACGAGCTGGGTCGCCGCGGGCGCCGAGGGGCTGCCGTGAGCCGCCCCCGCCTCGCCGCGGTCTCCGTCGCCGTCGCGGTCCTCGCGCTCCCCGCCGTCGCCCTCGCCTACCCGCAGTTCCAGCTGTCACGCGACCAGACGTGCACCGGCTGTCACCTCTCGCCCGCTGGCGGCGGGCTCCTGACGGAGAACGGCCTCGCTGTCGCCGAGAGCTCGTCCACCTGGGGCGGCGCGCCCGAGGCCGCGCACGGCCGCCTCGTCGGCCCGAGCTGGCTCACCGTCGGCGCCGACCTCCGCGCCGCCGTCGGCGTCCTCGGCAACCAGGGTCCGCAGCCTGCCGCGTTCCCGATGCAGGCGGAGGCGGAGGCGTCGATCCACAAGGCCGGCTTCTCGCTGTACGCGACGCTCGGCATCCAGGAAGGCGACAGCGCGCTCAAGTTCATCGAGGCGCGCGAGCACTACGCGATGTGGCAGTCCGATGCGACCGGCACGACCGGGCTCTACGTCCGCGTCGGGCGCTTCATGCCGGTCTACGGGCTGCGCTTCGCCGAGCACAACGCGTACACGCGCCAGTTCGGGCAGACGCCGCTGTACGGCGAGACCTACGGCGCCGCGGTCGAGTACATCGATCCGCGCTGGGAGGCGCACGTGACCGGGTTCATCCACGACCCGCTCCAGGATCCGGTCGAGCACGGCGACGGCGCGGCCGCGTACGCGGAGGTGCGCCCGGCGAAGGCGTTCGCCCTCGGCGCCGAGGGCCGTTACGCCTCCAGCACCGACGACAAGCGCACGGCTGGCGGCGTGACGGCGAAGTACTGGATCCCCGCCGTGAACCTCCTCCTCCAGGCCGAGGGGCAGACGATCCACCAGACCTTTGCCGCGGGCAGCAACCGCAACCAGCTCGTCAGCTACCTGATGGCGTCGTGGTTCGTCCGCGACGGCTGGCTCCTCGACGTCGCGCTCTCGCAGTACGACGAGGACACGCACGTCAAGGGGATCGATCGCGAGGCGGTCGACGCGAACCTCCACTGGTTCGCCACCTCGCACTGGGAGCTCCTCTTGACCAACCGCGTCCAGACGATCGGGCTGGGGAACGGCGGCAAGACCTCGGGGTACTCGCTCCTCCAGATCCACTACCGCCTCTGACCCGCGGGTCAGTAGGTCAGCGTGATGCCCAGGCCGGTGTTCGTGCCCGTGCGCGACTGCAGCGGCGCGAAGTCCGAGTAGCCGTAATAGAAGAGGTCGACCTTGAGCTCGCCCTCGAAGTGGGGCGTGAACTGGTAGCTGAGCTTGGCCCCGATCGTCTCCGACCACAGCGGCGACAGCTCGCGATCGTAGGCCATGTAGCGCTGGGTCGTGGTGTAGACCGCCTGGTAGAAGCTCGCCGCCCCCTGCGTGTAGAAGCGCTCGCGCAGGCGGAGCTCGAGCCGCGGAGAGAGCCGCGTGAAGTAGCGCGCGCCGAGCGTGTGGCTCGTGATGCCCCAGGTGTCGTGATAGAGCCGGTAGTCGCCCTGCACGGCGCTGTCCGCGCCCACGGCCTGGTTCGCCCCGAGCACGACGGCGTGCCGCCACCGCGCGTCCGGGTCGCTCTCGGCCACCCACTCCGACGGGGCCGCGTCGACGCTCGCGCGCACGGGCACGAAGCGATACGGGCTCGCCTGGTAGCCCGACGCGTTCGTGAGCTCGTACGTGACCTGGCCGATCAGCCGGCGGGTCACGACCTGGGTCCACGACGCGTTCACGCTATTGACGGTGAGCGAGCGCGAGAAGTTCCGGTCCTCGGCGCGCCCGACGGCGTTGAGCGAGAGCGCGTAGCCGAGCGCGAGCGTGGAGTTCTTCTCGAACAGCTCCTTCGCGATGCCAACGCTGAACGTGTTCGAGAGGTAGTCGTTCTCGTGCGAGAGCGAATAGCCGCCGTGCGCGGTGAGCGAGCCAAAGATGTGGGCCAGGCCGGCCGAGACCTGCTGGCGCGTGTCGTGGATGGTGATCTTCGAGGCCTGGGAGACCACGTCGACCGACGCGGAGGACACCACGTCGGCGACGTACCCCAGCGAGACGTTCGTCTCCGGCGTCACGTCGGCTTGCGCTTGCACCGTCGGCGACACCACCTGCGTGTGATCGCTGTCCGCGTAGACCTGGACCTTCGACTCGAAGCTCGAGTCCGCGTGGGCCGCGACCGGGAGCAGCGCGAGGCCGATGGCGAGCGCGCGCGTCAGTTGCATCCGCATCCGCCGCCGGCGGTGCCATAGCCGCCCTCCGAGCCTTCGCGCGCCTCCTGCATGTGCAGGTCGAGCTCGTCCTCGGTGGTGTCGGGCGAGAACTTCATGTTCCGGCGCGCCAGCGTCTCGCGCTCGCGCGGGTGCACGTGCACGCAGCCCCCGGCCGTCGCGAGCGCCAGCGCGATGACGAGACGACGGCGGCGGCCGCGCGCGAGGGCCGCGAGCGCGAGGATCACCAGCGCGAGCCCGAGCCCCGCATCGCCGGCCGCCGCGCAGCCGCCCGTCTGGGGCGTGAGGACGGTCGCGCCGCTCTCGGCGAGCGGGACGGCGCCCGCGGCCACGTCATCGCCGACCGTGTCGTTCGGAAAGCTCGCGGTGCCGTCGCCACCGTTGCCGTCGACCGTGGCGATGTACGCCGTGATCGTGCCCACGCCGGCCGCCGGCGCGGTCCAGCAGAGGTCCCACTTCGTCTGCGCCATGTGGGCGCCGTTATGCATCGCCGCGGTGCCGTCCTTGAGGACATAGGTGTCGACGTCGCTCGGCACGGTGCCGCTCCCCGCGCACGCGGTGCCCACGACCGGCGCGAGCTTGCCGACGGGCTTGCCGCTGTCGTCGTCGAGCTCGATCGCGTACCCGTTGTAGTCACACGGCTTGTACGGATCCAGCGCGCCGCCGCACTGGTCGCCGAGCCCGGCGGCGCCGAGCCCCTCGTGCTCGTTCTGGAGGACGACCCGGAGGTGGTACGCCGTCCCCGCCTTCCAGCCGTCGGTGAACAGCTCGGCGTGATCGGCCTGGAGCTCGATCCCGATCTGCCCCGGGGCGTCCGTGTGGCAGGTCGCGCACGTATGGGCGCTCCAGCGCGGTGCGCCGTCGAACGCGATCCCACCGCCGCCGTCCGAGGTCAGGGCGTCACCGTCGAACTGCTCGCCGGTCGGAAACGCGGACGCGCTCCGCCCGAGCCCGAGCCCGAGCCCGAACACGAACACCAGGCTCGGCGCGAGGACGGACGCCTTCACGGGCAGCTCCCCGTCCCGGTGAGCCACGCGGCGATCGCCAGGTATTGCGGATCACTCGGTCCGCTGTAGATGGCGCCGCCCTTGTGCTCGAAGCCGCCGGCCGCGGACGGCAGCGGCTTGCGCAGGAGGTAGTTGTCCGCCGAGACCGTCCCGAGGCTGAAGCCCGCGGCGGACGTGAAGTTCGCGTGCTCCTCGGCGGCGGTCAGCGGCGCGATGGCATCGTCGATGGTGGCCGCGGGCGTCGCGCGCAGCTTCCCCGGCGTGTACACGCGCAAGGCGCTCCCCGGGTTGCCGTGGCACGCGTTGTAGCTGCACTGCCGCGCGAGGATCGGCTCCACCCTGCATTTGAAGACCGCCTCGTCGAGCTGGGTGGCCGGATCGATGGCGGGGTCGTTGACCACGTCGCCGCAGCTCACGAGCGCGAGCGCGACGAGCGACAAGGCTCGTAACACGGGGCGCAAGCTAGCCGCGAACCCCGGTTCACGTCCGGTTAAGTTGAAGTTAACAGCATGATTCTACACGCATCAGTCGAGCTACCTCCTGTCAGCGTCGGGCCGGAGACAGGTCCCTCGAATGGGTGTGTAGTGCCCTCGATGAAGCGGTCCGCCGACCTGAATGTCCTGTCGCGTCGCGATCTGTTCGCGCTCGCGGGTTGCGCCGGGCTCGCCGCGCTCGCCGCGTGTACCGACGGCTCGGTCGGCGGCGTGCAGACGGGGCCGCTCGGCGGCGGCGGGACGCCGGACGGCCACGAGCCAGTCGACGGGCCCTCCGGGCTCGACGGCCATTCGTCGCAGCACGACGCGAGCGTGGATGCCGCGCTGCCCGCGGACGCCGGGATCGTGGCGACGTGCACCGGCAGCGAGACCGACGTCGGCACGCCGTCCACCTTTCAGACCGGCGTCCCCGTGTACTTCTCGAGCGGCAAGTTCTTCGTCGTGCGCGACGCGGGCGGCCTGTACGCGATGACGGCGGCGTGCACGCACGAGGGCGCGACCTGCAACGTGTCGGGCAACACCATCCGCTGTCCCCGCCACGGCGCCTTGTTCAAGTACGACGGGACGATCATCAGCGGCCCCGTCTCGCAGCCGCTCTCGCACTACGCGATGTGCACGCTGGCGAACGGTCACGTCGGCGTGATCCGCACCCCCGTCTCGAAGTCGCAGAGGCTCGACGTCTGATGCCGCTCCTCGCGGGCCTCGCCGTCGTCTTCGCGGGCATCGCGGGGCAGTCCGATCATCGCGTCGAGCGGCAGCTCCACAGCATCGCCAGCGACCTCCACGTCGCGACGGCGCGATTGACGGCGACGGAGCTGGCGACGATCGGTCATCACGGCGAGGGCGCGCGCGCGATCGTGGCCCGCCTGCACGCGAGCGGCGTCATCGCCGGCGAGTACGTGATGACCAACGGTCACGCGATGGTCCGGCTGTTCATCTACAACGGCGATGGCGGCATGCGGTCGCTGTCGGAGATGCCGCTGTCCGGCGCCATCCTCGGCCCCGACGACCTCGCGACGATCCGCGCGAACCTGACGGACGAGATCGCGGCCCTGTCGCCCCCGGCGCCCGCGGTGCAGGTCGCGGCGAAGGCGAGCCCGGCGCCGCCGATCGTCGATGGCGGCGAGCCGGCAGACCTCGCCCCGGTCCGCCCGCCGGCGCCGGTCCGCGCGCCAGCCCCCGCGCGCATCGCCACCACGCCGACGCCGACGCCCGAGGTCGCCGCCGCGCCCGCGCCCCACGCGCCGCCCAGCGACGCCGTCGACGTCGCGGAGCTCGAGGCGCTCACCCGGGGCGGACCGGACGAGGCGACCCGCGTCGACGCCCACGCCGCGGACGTCGCGCCGAGCGAGGCGGCTCTCCACCTCCACGCGACCGTGGGCCTCGGCCTCGGGACGCGCAGCTTCACGCCCGGTCCGACGACGGTCCCCTCCTACGCGTCCTCGGCCGTCGGCGTGGTTCGGTTCGCCGCGGGCATCCAGCCGACCCCGCGCGTCGCGCTGGCGGGCGTCGTGGAGCGGACGCTCGCGATGACGAGCCCGGTGAATACCCAGATGGCCGACACGTCCTTCTCCCGATGGGAGCTGACCGGTGACTACGCCGTCGTTCAGGGCCGCGTGCAGGTGCGGCCGCTCGTCGGCCTCGGTCACCGCGCGTTCGCGATCGACTCCACCGACCCGAGCCGCTCACCCGCGACCGACTACAGCTACGCGATGCTCGGCGCGCGCGCCGCGGCGGCCGTGAGCGGACGCGTGACCCTCCACGGGCACTTCACGTTCGAGCCGGTGCTCGGCGGCGCCGATCCGATGGAGATGGCGTTCGGGTCGGCGACCCGCTGGGCCGTCGATGTCGGCGCGGCCGTGGAGATCCGGCCGTGGACGCACGTGTACGCGCGCGTGGCCGCGGACTACCAGCGCTTCACGTGGAGCTGGGACCAGGTCGGCGCGCGCGGCGCGGGCGGCGCCGTGGACAGCTACCCGTCGGGCACCGTCTCTCTCGGCGCCGACTATTAACTCAGGAGTCCCATGAAGCTCGTCGTCCCCCTGCTCGCCCTGGCCGCGACGGCCGCCTCTTCCACCGCCTGGGCCGACGTCAAGGTCGGCGATCCGTTCGTCGAGCTCGACGCGAAGGCTGCGAGCGGCAAGACGTTCCGGCTCAAGGACATGGCCGGCAAGTGGGTGCTCTACACCTTTGGCGCGAGCTGGTGCGAGCCCTGCAAAAAAGAGCTCCCCGCCTGGGACAAGCTCGCGCCGAAGTTCGCGGGCAAGGTCCTGTTCGTCACCGTCAACATCAACAACAAGATCGACGACGGCAAGAAGTTCATCACGGGGCTCGCGCTCAAGCACATGTTCCCCGTGTTCATCCCGGACGAGAACAGCCCCGCGATGAAGGCGTACGACCCGACGCACATGCCGTCGACGTTCGTCATCGACCCGAAGGGGATCGTGCAGTACGTCGAGCTCGGCTACGACAAGGGCGACGAGGACAAGCTCGCCGCGAAGCTGACCGAGCTGACGAAGCCCTGAGCTGCTCGCGTCAGGGGATCGCGTCGGTGTGCAGCACGACCACGACCGTGCCCCGGCTCGTGACGAGGGTCGCCCAGGTGCCAGGCGCAGGGTGAAAGCCGAGCTCGGGCGGCTCGATCTCGATGTGGAGGCCGTGGAGCTCCAGGGCCTCGATCCCGCGCCCGGTGAGGACATTCGCGAGCTCGGCCGCGGCGGCCCGGCACAGCGCCTGGTCGAGCTCGAGGCCGGGGACCATGAGGAGCGCGGCATCGCGAACGAGCGCCACGGGGAAGCACCAGGTGACGGCCGCGAAGTCGCCGCGCGCCCGGATGATGACGGCCATCGTCTCGCCGGTCTCGTCACGGGACTCCAGCGCGACGACGGCGCGGGCGCCGGTCGCCTCGAGGAGGATATCGACCGTGGACTGCAAGAAGTCGTGGACCGCGATCTGTTGCGGCTCGTCGACGAACCGCACCATCGGGCCAGGCGAGCCGGTCATCGGAGATCGTAATCGACCGCTCGGCGGATCGATCAAGCAGGCTGCGAACGATCCGTAGGGCATGATGGCCAAGGGACCTTCGCACATGCCGACCGATGACCCGATGGAACCTGCGCGCCCGCGCCGCGGCGGTGGTGGCGGTGGCGGCGGTGGCGGTGGCGGCGGTGGC
>JANXOM010000189.1 GCA_025353585.1 Deltaproteobacteria bacterium | reverse complement strand
CCGCCGCCGCGGTCGCCGTGATCGCCACGCGCGGTGACGGGAGCGCCTGCGCGAGCCACGACCGCCTCCGCGGCGTGTGGGATCCGGCGATCCGCGCGCCGCTCGCCGCGAAGGGCGCGGCGTGGGCCGAGGTCGCCCGCGGCCTCGACACGTACGCGACCCAGTGGCAGCCGCTCCGGGACGCCGCCTGTCACGCCGCGGTGCCGGCGGTCGAAGCCTGCCTGGACGATCGCTTCGGCGCGTTCACGCGGCTCGTCGGCAGCCTCGGCTCGACCTCGCAAGACGCGGCGCTCGTGGCGCTGCGCGGGATGCCCGCCCTGTCCGATTGCTCGGACGCCGACTACCTCGCGCGCGCGCCGACAGGCAGCCCGGCCGCGCTCGTCCCCTGGGCGCTGACCGTCTCGGGCCGCGGGGCCGACGTCGTGCGCGCGGCGACGTTCGTCGGCGGCGACCTCGTCATCGCGGGCGATGCCTCGGCGGGGGCCACCCTCGCCGGCACGCCCCTCGTCGCGCCGCCGGGCGAGGACGAGCGGTTCGGGTTCGTCGCGCGGCTCGGCTCCGATGGCTCCGTCCGCTGGGCGCAGGTGCTCGGGCACGTGGCGCCGGTCGCCCTCGCGACGAGCGGCGCGGACGTGGTCGTCATCGGGATCGCCGGTCCAGGGGCCCGGATCGGCGGCCTCGCGGTGGCCGCGCCGGCCGAGGGCGTACTCGCCGGGCTCGACGGCGTCCGCGGCGAGGTCCGCTGGGCGCACGCGATCGCCGCGCCCGCGCCCGGCGCGCTCGCGAGCGACGCCGCCGGGAACCTCTACACCGCCGTCGGCGGCACGGTCTCGTCGTACACGCCCGCCGGTGAGCCGCGCTGGCAGGACACCGGGACCGGCCTCGCGCCGGTGGGCATCGCCACCGCCGCTGACGCCCTCGTGGTCGCGAGCGCGGTGACCGGCGCGGCGACGATCCAGGGTCAGGCCGTCGGCGCGGGCGGCTGCGCGGTCGTACGCCTCGCCCCGGCGACGGGGGCGATCGTGTGGATGCACTCGCTCGCCGACACGTGCCGCGCGCTGACGGCCGGAGGCGAGCGCGTCGCCGTGGGCGGCTCGCGCTCCGTCGGGACCCTCGCGCTGACGGACGGCGCGCTCGCGTGGGCCCACGCCGTCCCGGCGGCCGCGATCGCGTACGCGTCCGATGGCACGCTGACCATGGCGGGCGAGCTCGCGTCGCTCGTGCGCTTCGACGGCGCCGGTCGGGTCGACGCGGTCGTCAGCCGCGTGCGCTCCGACGTCGCGAGCTGGCTGGTCTACGGCCCGGCCGGACAGCTCGTCATGGGCGGCAGCTTCACCGCGAGCCTGACGGTCGGCGAGCGCCAGCTCCACGCCGTCGGCCCCCAGGACGGCTTCGTCCTCGAGCTCTCGCCGGAGCTCGTCGACCGCGTCAGGGCTCGAGCGCGGCCAGCTTCCGCAGCTTCTCCTTGATCCGCTCGAAGCGCTTGCGGAGCCCCGCCGCCTCGCGGGTCACATCGACGTCTGCGAGCGCCTCGGCGTCGGAGAGCACCCGCGCGATCGCGCGCCAGTCGAGCTCGCGATCGAGCCGCAACGTCAGCAGCATCTGCTCGTCCGGCGTCAGCTTCGCGCGGATCCGGTCGGCGCGCGTCGTGCCCTTCTTCTCGAGCTGCGCGAGCGACGTGGTGCGCATGCGGACGATCAGCGCGTCGATCTCGGGGACCTGCGAGAGCGGCACGTGGTGGTCGCGGTGGCTCGCGCGCTCCCGCCGATGCGCGTGGCAGGCGCGCCGGGCCAGCACGTAGACCCAGGTCCGCAGGGAGCTCTCCCAGCGGAAGCTCGCCAGGCTCTTCCACATGCGGACGCAGAGGTCGGAGAAGACCTCCCCGGCGTCACCGGGATCGCGCAGCACCACGACCAAGAAGCCCATGAGCTCGGGGCCATAGCCCTGGATCGCCAGGGTCGCGGCCTGGTGCAGCTCCCCGGCCTCGCAGGCCCGCTGGATCGGGGCCTCGCGGGGGTCGGGCGGGCCGCTGGAGGGCGCCGCGGGTCGCTCGCCGTCGGCGGTCACGGCAGGAGTATGCAGATTTTTTCGTCCGCCCGTCACATCGGACCCGCGCGCCCTCACTACCCCCGGGATGAGGCAAGCCCCCACGTCCTTGACCGGTACCGCGCTGGCGTTCGACCGGAGCGGCAACCGGCTGCTCGCCCTCGAAGCCGACGCGCTGGCCGTGGTCGAGCTCGCCCGCGGCGGGGTGAAGCGCCTCCCCGTGCCGGGCGCGCGGGCCGTGGCGGGCTTCGACGACCAGCTCTGGCTCGCCACCGCGAGCGACGAGCTCGTGCGCATGGACTACGCCGGGTACGCGCTCGGCCCGGCGATCCCGCTCGGCTTCGCGGCCCAGCCGCTCCTGCTCGCGGCGCCGTGCGGCCTGCCCGCGGCGATCTGGGCGTCCGCGCCGGCGGTCGCGGTGATCGACGATTTTGGCCAGCCCGTCCGCACCGAGCTCGCGGACGCGGACCTCGTGATCCCGCTCACCGGTCGCCGCCACGTGAGCGCGCGCGGCTCGCGGGTGACGCTGCCATCGGGGCTCGTGACTGCGCTCGCGCCGGGCGTGGCGGTCGCGGGCGGCCAGGTGACGACGGACGGCAAGACGCTGGTGCTGCTGACCACGAGCGCGAGCGAGCGCCAGCTGCTCGTGATCTCGCTCGCGAATGGCCAGATCATGCAGCGACGGACGATCGCAGCCGGGCTCGTACGCATGGCGACGCAGGCCTTGATCGTCGTCGCGCAGGTCGCGCCGACCACGCTGCTGATCAGCGAGCTGCGCTCGGGCCGCGAGCTCGGCCTCGTTGCGCTGCCGTACGACGTCCGCGAATTCGCCATCGACCCGAACGGCCGCCAGCTGGTCACGCGCGCGGCCGACGGCCTGCTCGAGGTGCACGTGCTCGCGGATCTGCTGCATGCGGCGGTGATCGCGCGCGCCCAGGTCACCGACGAGTACGCGGTCGCCGCCGTCGCCGTCGCCGATTCAGAGCCCGCCGCCGTCGCCGACCCTGATTCCGTCGCCGTCGCCGTCGCCGCTTCCGAAGGGCCCGCGCCCCTGCCCGTGCCGGGGGCCGACGACGCTTCCTGTCCGTCTCGCTCTGCCGTCCCCTGCCCTCCGCTCCTGGCTCTCGATCCCCGTCCACTGCCTCCTCCGATCGATCGCACCCACTCCCTCTCCCACCTCGATCTCGAGCTCCGCCGCATCCAGCTCTGGGCCCTCGCCGCGATCGCCGAGGGCTGGGACACCCGCCGCATCGGCTACGGCAACGAGGGGCGCCACCCCTACGAGCTCGAGGTCGCCGCCATCCTCGGCCTCAACCACGGCCACGCCTCCGAGCACCTGGCCGCTGCCCGCGGCGCGCTCGCCGACCACGAGGAGCTCCTCGCCGCGCGGCCCGGTCGCCGCGACGCGAGCACGCCGCTCGGGCGCCTCGTCACCGAGCTCGGCCTCTCGCCGCGCGCCGTCGACGTGCTGCTCGTGATCGCCGCGCCGGCGCTCGTCGGCGAGACGGCGCGCCTCTACGGCATCCTCGCGAACGACGCGAGCCGCCCGCACGCGGACGAGCTCGTCGTGCAGCAGGTCCTCGCCGGCCGGCACGCGCGCCGCGACCTGGCGGCCGAGCTCGACCCGCGCTCGCCGCTCGTGCGCCTCGGCCTCGTCCACCTCTCGGCGCGCCGCCCGCGGCCGTTCGCGGAGCTGAGCGTCGACCCCGTGGTGCTCGATCTCTTGACGGCGACGGCGCCCGACCTCGGCGACGCCATCACGCTGCGCACCAGCGAGCTCGCGCTCGCGGATCTCGCCATCCCGCGCGCGGCTCTCGACAGCGCGATCGCCGCGCTCGCTGTCGCGCCGTCGGCCGCCTCGCGGATCGCGGTCCGCGGGCGCAGCGGCACCGGCCGCAAGACCGTCCTCGGCGTGCTCGCGCGCGAGGCCGGCCGCCAGCTCGCCATCATCGACCTCCTCGCGTTGCCGCGCGGCGCCGAGCCGTTCGTGCTCGAGCTCCGCCAGGCGCTCCGCACCGCGCACCTCGCCGGCCACGTCCCGTGCCTCGCGAACCTCGACGAGCTGATGTTCGACGAGCGGCCCGCGCGCGAGGTCGCGGCCGAGACGCTGCGCGTGCACCCCGGCCCGATCGCCGTCATCACGAGCCACGAGGCGCCCGCCCCGTTCGCCGCCGGCCACATCGCGATCACGCTGCCCACGCTCCCCGAGTCGGAGCGCGTGGCCGTGTGGCAGCGCGCGGTGACCGCCGCCGGGCTCGTCGACGTGCGCACGGACGTGCTCGCGGCGCGCTATCGCGTCGGCCCCGGCGTCATCCACCGCGCCGTCGCCGCGGCGTGCGCGAACGGCAACCCCGAGCTCGGCGCCACCGCCGCGCTCGAGGACTACATCCGCCAGACGCGCGATGCTCGCCTCGGCCTCCACGCCAAGCGCGTCGAGCGGCTGGCGTCCTGGTCGAACGTCGTCCTGCCGCCCGACATCCTCGACCCGGCGGCGCCACGGCGGCCGGCGGCGCGGCGGCCGAGACGGCGATCGCGGTGGACGTGGGCGCCGTGGCCGGCTCGGCGGCGGCGGTCATCGCGCCGCTGGCGGCCGCGGCGCTGATGATCGCGGGCGCGATCCAGGAAGAGAAGAACACGAACGCCTCGCGCGCCGCGATCGCGTACGGCCTCAAGATGCGAACCGACGCGCGCGCCTACGCGAAGGCCTACGCGACGACGATCTCCGGCCCCGGGAGCGCGGCGGGCCAGGGCGCCGCCGATGCCAACGCGATCGTGCTCGCCGCGATGGCCGCCGGCGACCAGAGCCGCGAGCAGGCGTGCGCCGACCTCGTGAAGAAGGCCGGCGGCTCCCGCAAGCTCGAGGCCGACATCATGGCCGCGACCCAGGCCCGGCTGTACGCGCTCGGCGTGGCGACGTTCGAGGAGAAGTTCAGCGGCCAGTTCGGCGTGGTCGAGAAGCTCGGCGAGACGTGGGGCATGCGCGGGACGTTCCGCAAGGACTTCTACCGGATGCTGTACGCCGACCAGTGAGCCGATCAGTGAGCCGGTGCCGCCGGCGTCACGATCGGGCAGTTCACGAGCGGCCCGAGCTCGACCTGCGGGGCGTCGGCCGCGGAGGCCGCGTCGTGCACGCGCGCGAACGCGCGGCCGTCGTAGATATGCACGGCCCAGAGCGGCGAGTAGTCGAGGTCGCCCGGGGTGCTGAACACGACGTTGTGCGTCTGCACCGTTCCGTCTTCGGTCCGAAACCCGGACTTCGCGAACGTCACGTAGATCGGCGACGTCGGCGTGGTGCCGTCCGGCTCCGGCGTCAGCGCGAGGTCGAACAGGAAGCACGTGGCGGTCCCGCCGCGGACGGCGAGCGCGTGCGGCACGGGGCCGAGCTTCGCGCGCGACCCGACGGGGACGATCGGGCAGTCGAGGATCTGCGGCTGCAGGTGCACGGTCGCCGGGGGGAGCCCCGCAGGATCGGCGACCGGCCCGCCGGCCGGCAGGTCGACCAGCGCCAGGCGCCAGAAGTCGCTGTAGCCGGGCTCGCCGGGGAGCACGGTCACGGTGTCGGGCGCGCCGGCCGGCTCGCGCGTCCCGGGCTTCACCCAGCGGTAGAGGACCGCCGGCGTCGCGCTCTGCACGTCGAAGTTGTAATAGCGGACGGGCGCGCCCGTCGGCGAGAGGCCCTGCGTGACGAACGGCGGCCGGTCGAAGTCGATCGGCGCCCCGGCGGCCGGGAGCTCGCCGCCCGCGCCACGCACCATCAGGTGCCCGGCCGCCGCGCTGAAGCGGTCGACGACGACGGGCGCCCCCGCCGGGGTGCGCACCGCCGCGGCGCCCCCACAGCCCGCGAGCGCCCACCCCACGACTCCGGAAAACAGCCTGGACATCGGGACACGTTACGCCCGCCGGCCGCACCGGTTACCGCGCGCCGGCTTCCGTGATATCGACGGTCCCATGATCAGCAAGGGCTCGAAGATCCCGTCCGTCAAGATCAAGCAGGTCACCGCCGATGGCGTCTCGGACGTCGATACGGCCGAGCTGTTCGCCGGCAAGACCGTGGCGATGTTCTCGCTCCCGGGCGCGTTCACGCCGACGTGCTCCGCGAAGCACCTCCCGGGCTTCACGCGCGACGCCGATGCGCTCAAGGCCAAGGGCGTCGATGTCATCGCGTGTCTCTCCGTGAACGACGCGTTCGTGATGAAGGCGTGGGGCGAGGAGCAGCACGCGCTCGGCAAGATCGTGTTCCTCGCCGACGGCGCCGCGGACTTCAGCAAGGCGCTCGGCATCGACATCGACCTCGCGAAGTTCGGCATGGGCATCCGCGCGAACCGCGGCCTCGTGATCGCGAAGGACGGCGTCGTCCAGTCGATCGAGATGGAGGCGCCCGGCCAGCTCGACGTCTCGACGGCCGAGGCCTGCTCGCTCAAGCTCGGCGCGTAACGAGCCTCGTGGCGCCGCCGCTGTTCCATCGCATCCTGATCGCGAACCGCGGCGAGGTCGCGGTCCGGGTGGCGCGCGGCTGCGACGCGCTCGGGATCACGCCGGTCTTCGCGGCGAGCGAGGCCGACCGCGACGCCGCGTACCTGCAGGGCCGCGAGGTCGTGGTCCTCGGGCCCGGCCGCGCCGCGCTCAGCTACCTCGATCCGATGCGCGTGGTGCAGGCGGCGGTGCAGACGCGCTGCAGCGCGCTGCACCCTGGCTGGGGCTTCCTCTCGGAGAATCCGCTGCTCGCGACGCTATGCGCGCAGCACGGGGTCACGTTCATCGGCCCGCCGCCGCACGTCACGGCGCTGATGTCGAGCAAGACGAAGGCGAAGGCCGCGATGCGCGCGGCCGGGCTCGCCGTGATCCCCGGCAGCGACGGCGTCCTCGCCGATGCGGCCGATGCGCGGCGGGTCGCGGCGGAGGTCGGCTTCCCGGTGCTGTTCAAGGCCGAGAACGGCGGCGGCGGGCGCGGCATGCGCGTCGCGCGCTCGGCGGCCGAGGTGGACACAGCGTACGCGGAGGCGCAGGCCGAGGCGCGCGCGGCGTTCGGCGGCGACCGCGTGTACCTCGAGAAGCTGATCGAGGGCGGTCGGCACGTCGAGATCCAGATCTTCGGCGACAAGTACGGCCACGCCGTGCACCTCGGCGAGCGCGACTGCACCGTGCAGCGCAACCACCAGAAGCTCGTCGAGGAGAGCCCGTCGCCGGCGCTCTCGCCCGAGCAGCGGGCGGCGGCGTGCGAGGCGGCGGCGCGGGCCGCGGCGAAGATCGGCTACGTCGGCGCCGGCACGATGGAGATGCTACTCGACCGCGGGGACGCCCCCGCGGGCAGCGGCGCCGCAGGGCGACGCGGTTCGATCGACCGCGGGGACGCCCCCGCGGGCAGCGGCGCCGCAGGGCGACGCGGTTCGATCGACCCGGGCGGCACGCTCCGGTTCATGGAGATGAACTGCCGGCTGCAGGTCGAGCACACCGTCAGCGAGGCCCGCAGCGGCAAGGATCTCGTGCAGGCCCAGATCGCGGTCGCGGCAGGTCGGCCGCTGCCGTGGACACAGGCCGAGCTCGTGCTCGCCGGGCACGCGCTCGAGTGCCGGATCAACGCGGAGGATCCGGCGGCCGGGTTCGCGCCCGCGCCCGGCACGATCACCGCGTGGACCCCGCCCACCGGCGATGGGGTGCGCGTCGACACGCACGTGACGGCCGGCTACGTGGTGCCGCCGTTCTACGATTCGCTGATCGCGAAGGTCATCACGTACGCAGATACGCGCGCGGCCGCGATCGCGAAGATGATCGCGGCGCTCGAGGCGTTCGGCGTGGCCGGCGTCCCGACGACGATCCCGATGCACCTCGCGATCCTGCGCTCGCCCGCGTTCCAGACCGGAGCGTATGACACGCGCGCCATCCCCGGCTGGCCGCCGCAGCCACGGTTCGTGTAGCCTTCCGGCCGCATGGCATTCGTCCCGCTCGTCCCGATCGGCACCGCGCTCGGCTCGCTCGTCGACGAGCGCACGGCCGCCGACACCCGCGCCGCGATCGGCACGCTCGAGGACAAGCTGCGGGCGAAGCGGACGGAGGTCGAGGGCGGCTGGGGCCCGAGCTACGTCGAGCGCGTGCACAAGAAGGGCAAGCTCACGGCGCGCGAGCGGCTGGCGAAGCTGACCGATCCGGGGACGCGCGCGCTCGAGGTCGGCACGTTCGTCAACGACGGGGAGGTCTTCCCCGGCAACCAGAGGTCGCCGGCGGCGGGCGTCGTGACGGCGTTCGCGCGCGTCGAGGGCCGCTGGGTGATGGTCATCGCGAACGACAACACGGTGGCGTCGGGCGCGTGGTGGCCGCGCACGCCGGAGAAGATCCAGCGCGCGCAGATGATGGCGTTGCGGCTGCGCCTGCCGACGGTGTACCTCGTCGATTGCAGCGGCCTGTTCCTGCCCGAGCAGAGCAAGAGCTTCCCGGGCGCGCGCGGGGCCGGGCACATCTTCAAGATGAACTCGCTGCTCTCGGCGCATGGCGTGCCGCAGATCGCGGGCGTGTTCGGCGACTGCATCGCGGGCGGCGGCTACATGCCGATCATCTCGGACCGCGTCTACATGACCGAGCAGGCGTACATGGTCATCGCGGGCGCGGCCCTGATCAAAGGCGCGAAGTCGCAGAAGATGACGTCGCTCGGCATCGGGGGGCCCGAGGTGCACGTGCACGAGTCCGGCTGCGCTGATGTCCGCGTACCGGACGACGACGCGCTCATCACCTGCATCCGGCGCGACCTCACGCGCCTGCCGAGCAGCGCGGCCGACTTCTACCGCGGTGACATCGGCGCGCTCGAGCCGCGGTTCGCGCCCGGCGAGCTGGCCGCGCTCCTGCCCGCCGACCACCGCGAGGCGTACGACGCGACCCAGGTGCTCGCGCGGCTCGTCGACCAGTCGCTGTTCTGGGAGGTCATGCCCGAGGTCGGCGAGGAGATGATCTGCGGCGTGGCGCGCGTGGGCGGGCTCTACGCCGGGTTCGTCATCAACCGGCAGGGGCTCGTCGATGACCCGCTGCAGCCGGGGCGGCAGCGGCCGAGCGGGATCCTGTACCGCGCCGGCATCGCGAAGATCGCGGCGTTCTCGCGCGCGTGCAACGACGATGGCATCCCGCTCGTGTGGCTGCAGGACATCAGCGGCTTCGACATCGGCCGCGAGGCGGAGGCGCAGGGGCTCCTCGGCTACGGCAGCTCGCTCATCTACACCAACTCCACGAACACGACGCCGATGTTCACCGTGCTGCTGCGGAAGGCGTCCGGCGCCGGCTATTACGCGATGGCCGGGCAGCCGTACGACCCGATCGTGCAGCTGTCGACGTGCCTCGCGCGGCAGAGCGTGATGGAGGGGCGGACGCTCGCGATCGCGGCGTACAACACGAAGCTCGACGACGACTTCCAGATCACGGCGAAGGATCCGGCGGAGCGCGCGGCGATCGAGACGGGCATGCGCGAGACCGAGGCGCGCATCGAGGCGGACATGGATCCGTTCGTGGCCGCGCGGCAGATGGACACGGACGAGATCGTCGAGCTCGGCGAGCTGCGGACGTACCTGGTCGCGCTCGTCGAGATGGCGTACCAGGGCGCCGGCTACCGGCGCGTGAAGAACCCGCGCATCTGGTCGATGCACGACCTGCGCGTGCTCGTGGGAGGCCCGCGATGAAGGCGCGCGAGATCGCGGCGGTTGTCCGAGAATCGGACGATGGCGGCGCGGTGCATGTCACGAGCCCCGAGGTCGGCTTCTTCCGCGCGCACGTCGCGGTCGGCGACCTCGTGCGGCCGGGGCTCCTGGTCGGGGAGCTCGAGACGCTCGGCCTGATCTCGCGCGTGGTGGCGCCGCCGGGCGCGCGCGGCGTGGTGACCGCGGTAGCGGCCCCCGGCGCAGCCGTGGACTTCGGCGCGCTCTTGCTCGCGCTCGATCCGAACGGCGCGCTCGCGGCGGGCGAAGCGGCGGCGGCGCCGGCCCACGTCGCGGACACGGCGGGCGGGCTCGTGTTCCGCGCCCCGACGAGCGGCCGGTTCTACGTGCGCGCCTCGCCCGACAAGCCGGCGTTCGTCGAGACGGGCAGCGAGCTCGCCGCCGGCACGACGATCTGCCTGCTCGAGGTCATGAAGACCTTCAACCGCGTCACCTACGCGGCCACCGGCGGCCTCCCCGAGCGCGCCCGCGTGGTGGCCGTCCTGGTGGCCGACGGCGCCGACGTCAGCGCCGGCGACGCCCTGCTCGCTCTCGCCTGAGCCGCTCGGCCCGGCTCTGTCCGGCGGCCGGCCACCAACAAAGGGGCCAGGCCCCTGTTAGTGATGGGGTTTCACGATCAATAGGTGATGTACGGGCCGCTGGTGCCGCCGATCTCCGCCTCGCCGTCATCCTCGTCATCGATCACGGCCGAGGACTGCACCGCGTGCGTCCCCTGCATCACGAAGATCTTCACGGCCGAGGGCGGGATCCGCGCGTTCGGCGCGACCCGGCGCAGGATCGACAAGAGGTTGCGCTGGATGTCGTCGACCTCGGTGACAGCGGGGCCGGCCTTGATCAGCTTGCCGACCCAGCGCTCGCGATCCTTCTCGTCACCGATCTCGATGACGCGGAGGAATTCTTCGGAGCTGCCGTCGAAGTACTTCTTGTCACCGGGCTTCGACAGCGCGAGCCCCTCGCGGAGCTTGCTATCGATCTTGGTGGCGAAGAACAGCGCGCAGGTTTTATCGAGCTTCATAAGGTCCTGGTTCGGGGACTAGGATTCGAACCTAGATAAGCAGCGTCAAAGGCTGCTGTCCTGCCATTAGACGATCCCCGATCGCCCGAGGGCACGATACCCGGAAAGTCGCGACGCCACCAGCCATCATGCTGATTTCGTTGGAAGGTTGCGGACCTGGCGTTCACACCTTGCGACCTGTCGCGCGACCGTTTAGTTTCTCGCGCCTTGGCCGGGTAGCTCAGTGGTAGAGCAGGGGTCTCATAAGCCCTTGGTCGGCAGTTCAAATCTGCCTTCGGCCACCACGACGAACGACGAACGACGAACGCACGATCGATGGACGGCCGGTTCGCGCACCTCGAAGAGCGAGCCCGACGCCCGTGAGCCGGGCCGAGGTGGATGCGTGGCTACGCGCGACAGATAACCCGAAGGCCGACGTGATCGCCGCGGTCCGCGCGGTGGTCACGAGCGACGCGCGCATCACCGAGGCCGTCAAGTACCGCGCCCCCGCCTTCCTTCACCGCGGCATCCTGGCGTACTTCCATTGGAACGCGAGAGAGTTCGCGAGCCTGATCTTCCCGAGCGGGGCCAGCATTCCGGGGGACTTCCCGCACCTCCAGGGCACGGGGCGGCAGCGCATGATTCGCTTCGCGACGGTGGCGGCGGTGAAGGTCGCCCGCGCCGAGCTCCTCGCGATCGTGGAGGTGTGGTGTACGAGCCGCTGGAGCCGCCGCTCCGGCCCGCGAGCGATCCTGTGGGGCGCTCGCGGACGATGCGGTACAACCGCGCATGGACTTCGCTCTCGATGACGATCAGCAGATGATCGTCGACACGATCCGCCGCTTCGCGGATCGTGACCTCCGCGGCTGGGCCGCCGATGCCGACCGCGCGGGCGCGCCGCCCGATCGCCTCGCCCACGTCGCCGGCGAGCTCGGCTTTTTTACCGACGCGGTCCCCGCCGACGCCGGCGGCCAGCTCGAGGCCGCCTACAGCCACGCCACCCGCGCGCTCCGCGGCTTCGAGCTCGGCCGCGGCTGCCCTGGCCTCGCCGCGCTGCTCGAGACAAACGTCGAGCCCGCGCTCGCCGTTGGCCGCTGGGGCAGCCCCGCCGCCAAGGCTTCCCTGTTCGCTTCGCTGACCGCCGGCGGCCTCGCCGCGCTGGCCCACGACTCGCGCGGCACCCTCTCTGTCGACGCCGACGGCGCCGGCGGCGCGCGCCTCACCGGCCCGCTCGGTCCCCTGCCCGCACTCGCCATCGCCAGCCACGTCCTCCTCGCGAAGGACGGCGTGCTCTATCTCCTCGACCTCGCCGGCGTCGCCCGGATTGCGGTCGCGCCGTCGTCGTGGCGCGCCGCCCGCTGGGCCACCGCCGAGCTGACCGCACACGCCGTCGCGGCCGATCACGTCGTCTCGCGCGATCCCGCCGCGGTCGCCGAGGTCCTCGCGTGGGCCCGCGCCTCCCTCGCCGCGCGCGCCGCTGGCGTCGCCACCGCTGCCATGGAGCACGCCGAGCGCTACGCCGCCGAGCGCGTCCAGTTTGGCCAGCCCATCGGCCGCTTCGAGTCGCTCATCCGCCTCCGCGACGACGCCCTCACCGGCGCCGCCGCCGCGCGCCTCATGGCCCTCCACGCCGCGTGGGCCCTCGATACGCACCACCCCTCCGCCCACGACGCGGCGAGCCGCGCCCGCGTGCTCGCCGGCGATGTCGTCACCCGCGCCACCATCGACGCCGTGCAGATCTTCGGCGGCTACGGCTTCGTCAACGACTACCCGGTCGAGAAGCTGATGCGCGACGCGCGTCCCTTCGAGGCCCTCCACGGCGACGAGCGGCTCGGCCGTGTCCTCGCGCAGAAGGCGGTGATCTAGCCATGGACCTCTTTCACGACAGCCCGCTGTTGACCGGCGTGCGCCAGATGCTCGGCGGCTTCGCCCAGCACCAGATCCGTCCGATCGCGATCCAGCACGATCAGGAAGAGTCGATGCCGTGGGAGCTCATGCGCACCGCGCAGAAGCTCGGCCTCTCGCAGACCGCCGTGCTCGACGGCCGCAAGAAGCTCACCGGCGTGGCCGAGGATCCAGACCCCACGAAGCCGAAATCCCAGGGCCGGCTGGCCGTCATCGGCAGCGAGGAGCTCGCCTTCGGGTGCGCCGGCATCTGCCTCGCCCTCGGCGGCAGCGGGCTCGCCGCGTCGCCCGTGGCGCGCATGGGCACCGAGGAGCAGAAGGCGGAGTTCAAGCGCCTCCTCGCCGGCGACGACGAGAAGGGCCACATCAAGGTCGCCGCGATGGCGCTCTCCGAGCCGGCCACCGGTAGCGACATCTCCGGCCTCACCACCACCGCCACGCGCGACGGGGAGCACTGGATCATCCGCGGCAGCAAGCAGTGGATCACGAACGGGCAGTCCGCCGCCGTCTATGTCGTGTGGGCCCAGACGGAGCCCGCCGCCGGGCGCGCGGGCGTCCGCGGCTTCCTCGTCGCGCGCGGCACGCCGGGCCTGGTGCCGGGCCGGAAGGAGACCAAGCTCGGCATCCGCGCGTCGGAGACGGCGCAGGTCCACTTCGAGGACGTCCGCGTCCACAAAGATATGATGCTCGGCTCGCCCGCGGTCCCCGGCGAGGCCAGCGGGGGCCTCGCCGACACGAAGAAGATGCTCGACTCCACGCGCCCCGTCGTCGCCGCCCAGGGCGTGGGCATCGCGCGCGCCGCGTACGAGTTCCTGCTCGACCGCGTCCGCGGCGGCTCGCTGCACGGCACGCCGATGGCGAGCCACCAGCACATCATGTTCGAGCTCGCGGACATGCAGATGGAGATCACCGCCGCTCGCCTCCTGACGCACCGCGCGGCCTGGCTCGCGGACCACCACCAGGAGAACGTCGCGGAGGCCTCCATGGCGAAGGCCTACGCCGCGAAGGTCGCCCAGGCCGTGACCACCCGGGCCATGGTGCTCCTCGGTGAGGAGGCACTCGCGCCCGGCCACCCCGTCGACAAGTGGTACCGGGACGCGAAGATCTACGACATTTTCGAGGGAACCGGCCAGATCCAGCGCCGGATCCTCTCTCGCCAGCTGACCGGCATGAACCCGACCTGACGGCGCGCCGCGGAAGGCAAATTCGCGCCGTCCACCGGGCTGGGATACGCTTGTTGTCGCATGGCCGTCGCGCTCGGGATCGATCTGGGGACCACGAACTCGTGTGCGGCGATCGCGACGCCCACCGGCGTGGAGTTCATCCTCGGGCCGCGCGGCGAACGCGTCCATCCGTCCGTCGTGGCGTACCCGGCCGCCGGCGGCACGATCGTCGGCAGCGACGCGAAGAAGTACCGGCTGACCGAGCCCACCGCGGTCATCCACTCCGCGAAGCGCTTCATTGGCCAGAACATCCGCGCGCCGCTCGTGCAGCTCGCCATGACCGGCGTCCGGTACAAGATCGTCGAGGGGCCGAATCAGCAGCCGCTCGTCGTCGTGCGCGACCGCCGCATGACGATGCCGGAGATCAGCTCCAACGTCCTCAAGCACCTCAAGAGCTGCGCCGAGCGCCAGCTCGGGCAGGTCGTGAAGGACGCCGTCATCACGGTGCCGGCGAACTTCACCGACGGCCAGCGCCAGGCCACCAAGGAGGCCGGCCGCCTCGCCGGCCTCGACGTCATGCGCCTCATCAACGAGCCGACCGCCGCCGCGCTGTCGTACGGCTTCGGGCGCAACATCAACCAGACGATCCTCGTGTTCGACTTCGGTGGCGGCACGTTCGACGTCAGCGTCCTGAAGCTCGTCGGCGAGGTCTACGAGGTCCTGGCCTCCGACGGCGACTTCTTCCTCGGCGGCGACGACCTCGATCGCGCGCTCGCCGAGGTGCTCGCGGCCGAGTGCAACCGCGTCCTGCGCTTCGATCCGCGCCCGCACGCGACGCTCATGATGAAGCTCCTGATGGGCGCCGAGGCCATCAAGTGCCACCTCTCCGAGAACGACGCCGCCGAGGGCGAGATCGACGGCCTCGACCTGCCGAACGGCCAGGCCGGCAAGCTGCCGTTCGAGATGACGCGCAAGCAGTTCGAGGACCTCGTCGCGGGTTACGTGCAGCGCACGCTCGACGTGACCCGCCAGGTGCTGAACCAGGCGCGCGTCGACCCGAAAGACATCTCCGACGTCCTGTGCGTCGGTGGCTCCACGCGGATTCCGATCGTGCGCACGCGCCTCGCCGAGATGTTCAAGCGCGAGCCGAACATCAAGATCAACCCCGACGAGGTCGTCGCGCAGGGCGCCGCGATCCAGGCCGGCAGCCTCTCCGGTACGATCCTCAAAGGCTCCGGCATGGCCGCGCGCGACGCCGTGTCCACGCCCGCGCACTCGCCACTCCTCCACGGCAACGCGCCGCTGCCCGTCGGGGAGCTGAAGCGCCCCGTGCTGCTGGACGTCAATCCGGCGTCGCTCGCGATCCAGACCGCGGGCGGCTTCGTCGAGCGCCTCCTCGACAAGAACGCGCCGATCCCGATCGAGCGCTCGCGCGTCTTCACGACCGCGCGCGACAAGCAGACGCGCGTGGAGATCGATTGCTGCCGCGGTGAGAACCGGCGCTACAGCGAGAACGAGCCGCTCGGCACGCTCGTCCTCGAGAACTTGAACGGCAAGACGCGCGGCGATCTCAAGATCGAGGTGACGTTCCGCGTGGACTCGGACGGTATCCTGCACGTGCGCGCGAACGACCCCGACTCCGGTGCGGAACAGGAAGCGCACCTCGAAGTTCTCGGCGCCCCGGTCGAGAAGGCGAGTGTCGAGGGCGCGAAGTGAGTAGCCGCATCGAGGTCCTGCTGTGGGCGCAGCGCGCCGTGGCGCGCAAGCACGCGCCGCCGCACGAGCTGCTCGAGATCAAGGAAGACGCGACGCTCGAGCAGGCGCAGGAGGCGTTTCACAAGCTCGCGAAGATGGCGCATCCGGACCTCCACCGGACGACGCTCGATGCAACGGAGCTCGAGAACGTCACGACCGCGTACGCGTACATCGCGGCGGCCTACCAGGCGATCCGCGTCGCGCGCCTCCGCGGCGTGACCGGCAAGGTGGCGCCCGCGTCGTCGGCCCCGCCGCCTGTCGCGGCGACGCCGGAGAAGGCTCCCGCGCCGGCCGGCGGCGATCGCGCGAAGCGGCCGAGCGAGATGGTGCGGTTGCCCGGCGGCGGCATCTCGGCGCGTGCCGGCGGCGCGACGCGGCCGGCTCCGGCCAAGCCGGCCGGGTCCGCAACGGTGGCCGCTCCGACGGCGGCGCCGGCTCGGGGCGGCCCTGCCGGAAACCCGGCGGGCGGCGACATCACGGCCACGCCGGGCGAGGGCACGCCCATCAGCCCGTCGGCGGCGATGAACGGCAAGGCGCTCGTCTACTACCGCAAGGCCGAGAGCGCGCTGCGGCAGGGGGACCTGCGCATGGCGGTGCTCAATTTGAAGATGGCGATCGCGTCGGATCCGGCCTCGCCGTTCCTGCGCCAGGCGTTGGCCGAGGTCGACGCGGAGCTCAAGGCAAAGTAGCCGGTTGCGCCGGGGCGTGGGATGTGCCCAACTCCGCGACATGTCGCCGCGGACATCGACAGGAACGTCGATCACCGGCTCGGGTGTGTGGCACCCGGAGCACGCTCTCTCGAACGCCGAGCTCTGCGTCGGCTTCAACGAATTCGTCCGGCGCGATAACGCCGCGCACGCCGCCGAGATCGAGGCGGGCACTCGCGTCGCGCTGAAGGAGTCGACCCCCGAGTTCATCGAGAAGGCGAGCGGCATCAAGTCCCGCTACGTCGAGGACAAGACGGGCCTCATGGACCCGGAGCGGATGTGCCCGAACATCCCCGACCGCGGCGAGGACCAGCTCTGCCAGCAGGCGGAGTACGCGCTGCACGCCGGGCAGAAGGCGCTGGCGGCCGCGGGCCGGACCGGCGAGGACGTCGATCTTGTCGTGCTCGGCGCGTCGAACCTCCAGCGCATGTACCCGGCCATCGCGATCGAGGTGCAGAACGCGCTCGGCGCGCGGGGCTACGGCCTCGACATGTCCCTCGGCTGCTCGGCCGCGACCGGGGCGGCGATCACCGCCGTCAACGCGGTGCGCAGCGGCCAGGCGCAGTGCGCGCTCGTCGTGGTTCCCGAGCTGACGACGGGCCACATGAACTGGCGCGAGCGCGACAGCCACTTCATCTTCGGCGACGCGGCGGTGGCGCTCGTCATCGAGCCCACCGAGCGCGCGAAGACCGGCGGCTGGGAGATCGTGTCGACGCGGATGATGTCGAAGTTCAGCAACAACATCCGCAACAACCTCGGCTACCTCACCCGCTGCGATCCCGCGACGGCGGACGCGCCCGACAAGCTCTTCCACCAGCACGGCCGCCGCGTCTTCAAGGACGTGGTGCCGCTGGCCGCGAAGTTCATCACCGAGCACCTCTCGAGCGACGGCCTCCAGCCAACCCAGCTCGGCCGCTACTGGCTCCACCAGGCCAACCAGTCGATGAACGAGCTGATCGCGCAGCGCGTGCTCGGCCGCGAAGCGACGCGCGCGGAGGCCCCGCTCATCCTCGACGAGTACGGCAACACGGCTTCCGCCGGCTCGCTGATCGCGTTCTCGCTGCACAACCGCGACCTGCCGTCGGGCACGTTCGGCATGATGGCCTCGTTCGGCGCCGGCTACTCGCTCGGGTCGCTGCTGCTGCAGCGGAGCTGATTCGCTCTGCTAATTTGCTCCTAATCTGGCATTTTTTAGTAGTTCGTCTGGTCCCAATCGGCTACTAAACTCGCAGAGATTAGGAATGGCGTTCCCCGCAGCACCGCCGACCGTTGATTTTGCTCGGGTTATCGAGCTGATTCGTCGGCGTTCCGAATTGCCACCGGATCCCCGATACCTACACTGGGACGATCTTCGTCGCCGCCCGCCCCCGGAGGCGTTGACGCACGAGGACTGGTGGCAGTTACTTCGGTGGGAACGAACCCAGGTTCACCGCATCCTCCCACTTCGCGCTTCCGATGGAGCGTCCTTCATGTTCGTCGTGACAGACGCGGTTCAGCGCTTGGTGCATCAAGTCGACAGAGACGCGAGCGGTCGGATCGAGCTCCCAGAGGACGTGACGAACCGAGCCACGCGCGACCGCTACATCGTCAGCTCACTGATCGAAGAGGCGATCACTTCGAGCCAACTCGAGGGAGCATCGACGACCCGTATCGTTGCCGAAGAAATGCTCCGGACCCAGCGTCCCCCTCGCGATCACAGCGAGCGGATGATTTTGAACAACTACCAGGCCATGGAATGGGTCCGAGCTCACGTCAAAGAACCGTTGACGGTCGCGCGGCTCTTGGAACTTCAGTCGCTCGTAACATCAGACGCGCTCGACACCGGCACGGACGGCGCCGGGCGATTCCGCCGGGCGGACGAGAACGTCCGCGTGATCGATGTGACCACGGGAGACGTCATTCATGTGCCCCCGCCCGCCGTGTCTCTTCCCGACCGGGTCGCGCTCATGTGTGCGTTTGCGAACGAGACCGATGGAGACGGTCCATTTATTCACCCGGTCGTTCGGTCGATCATCCTCCACCTCTGGCTCGCCTACGAGCACCCGTTCGTCGACGGCAACGGGCGCACCGCACGCGCACTGTTTTACTGGTCGATGTTGCGCCAGGGCTACTGGTTGACGGAGTTCCTCTCGATCTCGAGCGTCATCAAGAAGTCGCGTGGCGCTTACGACCGCGCGTACCAACTCGTCGAGACCGACGGCTACGATGCGACGTACTTCTTGCTTCACCAACTCGACGTCGTCCGGAAAGCCATCGACGCCTTGATGACGTACCTGGCACGGAAAGTTGCCGACGTTCGAACTGTAGAGACCCAACTTCACGGACGTGACGATCTCAACCATCGACAGCTCGCCGTCCTCGGCCATGCGCTTCGGCACCCGGACGCCCGCTACACGATCGAAGGACATCAAAACAGTCACCGCGTAACAAACCAGACAGCGCGGACGGATCTCCTGAAGCTCGCAAATGAAGGGTTCCTCGTGCAGGGTCGGTCCGGTCGAAAGTTCACCTTCACGCCGATCGCGGGGCTCGAGAAGCGCCTTGGCAAACGCGGCACGAAGCGCACTTGATGTTCCATTGGCTCACCGAGCGGCGCCGGGCGCACCTGCTCGAGACTCCGTTTCCCGATGCGTGGCGCGCGTATCTCGGCGCGAACGTCGCGGCATACATGCAGCTGCCGCCCGAGCAGCAGGAGCGGCTGCGCGCGCTGACGCAGGTGTTCGTCGCGGAGAAGCACTGCGAGGGCGCCGGCGGCCTCGAGGTCACCGACGAGATGCGCGTGACCATCGCGGGCACGGCGTGCCTGATGATCCTCGCGCGCGACCACGATCTGTTCGCGGACGTGGAGTCGATCGTCATCTATCCGCACGCCGTCATCGCGCGGCAGCCCCAATGGATGACGTACAACACGCTGACCCCGCGCCGCGACGAGCAGCCCGTGCTCGGGCTCGCGCAGCGCGGCGGCGCGGTGGTGCTCGCGTGGGACGACGTGGCGCGCGGGGCGCGGCACCCGCACGACGGCCGCAACCTCGTCATCCACGAGCTCGCGCACAAGATCGACTTCCTCGACGGCTCGGCCGATGGGACGCCGCCGCTCGACGCCGCCGGGCGCCGCGCTTGGGCCGCCGCGTTCGAGCCCGCGTTCCAGCGCCACGTCGCGCGAGCCGAGAGAGGCGAGCGGAGCTTCCTGCGCGACTACGCGATCACGAACGAGGCGGAGTACTTCGCGTGCGCGACGGAGGTCTTCTTCGAGAAGCCCGCGGAGCTACGCGAGGACCTCCCCGAGGTGTACGCGCAGCTCGTGGCGTTCTTCGGGGTCGATCCAGCGGGCCCGGGCGGCCCGCCGGTGGCGCCTGACGTGCATACGCACCAGGCACCATGACGATCATCCTCGCCGGGGCGACCGGCAACCTCGGTGGGCGCATCGCCGCCGCGGCGCGAGCGCGCGGTGCGGCCGTGCGTGCGCTGGTGCGCCCGGGAGCCGCGGCCGACGCGGTGGCCGGGCTGCGCGCGCTCGGCGTGGAGATCGCGGACGCGAACCTCCACAGCGCCGAGCAGCTGGCGCGCCTCTGTCGCGGCGGATCCGTCGTCGTGTCGGCGCTCTCGGGGCTGCGCCCGGTCATCCTCGGCGCGCAGACCGCGCTGCTCGACGCGGCGATCGCCGCCGGCGTCCCGCGCTTCATCCCGTCGGACTTCTCGATCGACTTCACGCGGCTGCCGCCCGGGAGCAACCGCAACCTCGACCTCCGCCGCGACTTCCAGCGCCGGCTCGACGGGACGCGCATCGCCGCGACCACGATCTTCAACGGCGCCTTCGCCGAGCTCCTCACCGGCAAGGCGCCGCTCGTCCTGCCGCGGTGGCAGCGCGTCCTGTACTGGGGCAGCGCCGATCAGGCGATGGACTTCACGACGATGGACGACGTGGCCGCGTTCACGGCGGCGGCGGCGCTCGACGACACGTCGCCGCGCTTTCTGCGGATCGCCGGCGATCAGGTCACGGCGCGCGCCCTCGCCGCGGCCGCCACCGCGGCGACCGGCACGCGGTACAAGCTCCTGCGGGCGGGTGGCCTCGGGCGGCTCGCCATGCTGATCAAGATCGCGCGCTTCGTGGCGCCGCAGCGCGACGAGATCTATCCGCCGTGGCAGGGCATGCAGTACCTGCACGGGATGTTCAGCGGCGCCGGCAAGCTCGAGGACCTCGCCAACACGCGCTACCCCGAGCTGACGTGGAGGCCGGTGCGCGAGGTCCTGGCCACCCTGCGTCGTTGAGGGGCCCAGAGGGTCAAGCCGGCCGGCTTTCGGACGCGCGATCGGAGGCGCGCTCGACGACGATCGGGGATCGACGGCTGTCACTGCAACCTGCTAGGGTGCGCGCGTGCTGACGGACGTGTCCATGGCCCGCGAGGCCGCCGACGAGGGCGGAGCCGTGCTGACGCGCGCCCTCGCGACCTTCGGGCACACCGAGCTGCGGCCCGGCCAGGCCGAGGTCATCACCGACATCTTCGCGGGCCGGCAGGTCATCGCGGTCATGCCGACGGGCGCCGGCAAGTCCCTCTGCTACCAGCTCCCCGCCGTGGTGCTCGGCGAGCGCGGCGGCGTCACGCTCGTCATCTCGCCGCTCATCGCGCTGATGAAGGACCAGGTCGATGCGCTGCGCGGCCGCGGCGTCCCGGCCGTGGCGCTGACCTCGGCCGCGAGCTCCGACGAGCAGCGGGACACGCTCGACGGCATCCGCGCCGGCAAGTACACGCTCGTGTATGTCGCGCCCGAGCGCTTTCGTAGCCCGCGGTTCGTCGACGCGCTGCGCGCGAACGCGGCGAAGCTCGCCCTCGTGGCGATCGACGAGGCGCACTGCATCTCCGAGTGGGGGCACGACTTCCGACCGGACTATCGCCGGATCGGCGAGGTGGTCCGCGACCTCGGTGCGCCGCGCGTGGCCGCGTTCACCGCGACGGCGACCCCGGAGGTCCGCGCGGACATCGCGACGCAGCTCGGCTTCGCGCAGCCGCGGCTGCACGTGCGCGGCTTCGACCGGCCGAACCTGACGTACTCGGTCGTCAAGGCGGGCGGCGCGGCGGACAAGGCGCAGAAGCTCGTGGAGCTCGTGCGCATGCGCGAGGGCGGCGTCGCGCTCGTCTACGCGGCGACGCGCAAGAACGCCGAGCTGCACGCGGCCACGCTCAAGCAGGCCGGCATGCGCGCGCGCGTCTATCACGCGGGGCTCGAGGACACCGTGCGCGAGCGAGCGCAGGACGTGTTCATGGCCGGCCAGCTGGACGTCATCGTGGCGACGAACGCGTTCGGCATGGGCGTCGACAAGAGCGACATCCGGCTCGTGGTGCACGCGGACATCCCGCGCTCGCCCGAGGCGTACTACCAGGAGGCCGGGCGCGGCGGGCGTGACGGCAAGCCCACGAAGGCCGTGCTGCTCTTCAACCACGGCGACATCCGGCTCCAGGAGTTCCTGATCGAAGCGTCGAGCCCATCGGCGGAGGTCCTGCGCGGGCTGTGGAAGGCGCTGCGCGACCAGCCCGAGCTCGGGACGGGCGCGGCGGAGGAGGTCGAGGCGAAGCTGAAGAAGCAGCTCGGTGGGGATGTCTCGAACGCGGCGATCGGCACGGCGATCCGCATGCTCGAGCGTCACGGGATGCTGCGGCGTGACCGTTCGATCAATGCCGCTGGCGAACAGATCGTGGCGAGCCGCCCGGACCCGGGCAGCGGGTTCCCCACGCTGGACGTCGAGGGGCTCAAGCGCCGCGCTGACACCGAGCGCGCGAAGCTCCGGACCATGGTGGAATACGCGTACTACCCGCGGTGCCGGCGGCAGTTCGTCCTCGAGTACTTCGGAGACGAAGACTGGAGCGACCGCGGACGCACGTGCGGCGCCTGCGATACGTGCGAGGCGATCGCGCACGGCCTGCCCACCGGGCTTTCGGCGCCCGAGGCCGAGGCCATCCGCAAGGTCCTCGCGCTCGTCGGCACGCTGCACGGGCGGTTCGGGCGCACGCGCGTGGCCGCGATCGCCACGGGCAGCGAGGAGGACTCGCGATTCGACGAGATCCCGGAGCGCGGCGCGCTCCGCGGCTGGACGCCGCGTCAGGTGATGGATCTGTTGCGCGTGCTCGAGGGTGCCGGGCTGTGCGAGGCGTCGCGCGGCGAGTACCCGACCATCTCCACCACGCGACGCGGCGACCTCGTGGCGATCGGCCAGCTCGATCCGGCCGAGCTCGGCCTGCATATGCCGACCGTCGTCAAGCGCGTCCGCAAGCGCGGGCGTTAGAGCGCACTCTCGACCCACGCGGCACGGCCAGTGCTGATGTGGGCGATGTGTCACGCGGTCGCGCTTCATCCTTCGCCCTGCTGGTAGCGACGGCGGCGGGCTGCGGGGGAGCCGGCGCCGGGGTCACGACCGATGGCGGCCTCGTGGGCGGAGATGCCGCGAGGGCGGACGCGCGCCCGGCCGCCGATGCTCCGGCCGACTCGGCGGATGGAGGCACCCTGCCCGACGCCCCGCCGCCCGACGCGGCGCCGGTGACGATCGCCGACCCCGACGACGCGGGCAGCGGCGCGACGCTGTTCCGCGCCGGAGCCGCGGATCCGGCCGGGCCGTACTTCACCGCGCTGGGTGCGAACGGCCGCAGCTGCGCGACGTGCCACGACCGCGCCGCGGGCTGGACCGTCACGCCGGCCGGGTTGGAGGCGCGCTTCGACGCCACGGACGGCACGGATCCGATCTTCCGGCTCGTCGACGGCGCCGTCTCGCCGACCGCGGACGTCTCGACCGTGGCCGCGCGCCGCACCGCGTACGCGATGCTGCTCGGCAAAGGGCTGATCCGCATCGGTCTGCCGATCCCCGCCGGTGCCGAGTTCACCCTCTTCGCCGTCGACGATCCGTACGGCTACGCCACCGCCGCCGAGCTGTCCCTGTTCCGGCGCATCCTGCCGGCGACAAACCTCGGCTTCGCCGCGACGTTGATGTGGGATGGCCGCGAGCCGTCGCTCGCCCACCAGGCCACCGATGCCACGACCGGGCACGCCCAGGCCGCGAGCGCCGATCCGCAGCAGATGGCGACGATCGTCGCCTTCGAATCCTCGCTCGAGACCGCGCAGGTGACGGACCGCATCGCGGGCGCGCTCGACGGGAGCGGCGCCAGCGGCGGACCGGCGACGCTCGCGCAGCAGCCGTTCCACCTCGGCATCAACGACCCGGACGCGGGCGGCTTCACGCGAGACGTCTTCACGCTGTACGCGGCATGGGCTGCGCTCACCGGCGGCGACGCCGCCACGGCGCGCCGGCTCGCGATCGCGCGGGGCGAGGTGCTGTTCGACACGAAGACGTTCGCGATCAGCGGCATCCCCGGCAGTCCCGACCGCGCCGCCGCGACCTGCTCCACCTGCCACGACACGCCGGGCACCGGCGGCCACTCCCTCGACGAGACCATGAGCCTCGGCCTCGACGAGAGCGGCCACCGCACGAGCGACCAGCCGCTGTACACGCTCCGCCGCACGAGCGATGGCACGACCGTGCAGACGACCGACCCCGGCCGCGCGCTGATCACCGGCAAGTGGGCCGACATCGGCCGGGTCCAGGTCCCGGCCCTGCGCGGGCTGGCCATGCGCGCGCCCTACTTCCACTCCGGCGTCGCGCCCACGCTGGCGAGCGTCGTCGACTTCTACAACACCAAGTTCTCGATCGGGATGACGGCGACGGAGCAGGCGGACATGACCGCGTTCCTCGAGGCGCTCTGACCACCCGACCCCGACCATCAGATCAGGCGCCTCGGACGCCTTGGCGGTTGATTCCCGCTCGAGCTCACTCTTCGCTCGACCAGTCGAAGAAGAGACCGATGCCGCCGCCGAGGCGATCGCCGGCGCGGAGGCCGGCGCCGAAGGCGGTGTGGGCGGCGTGCACGAGCATGCGGTCCCACTGGAGCTCCGCGGTGCTGCGGCCGGGCGTGGTCGGGCGCGCGACGGCGCGGACGCGCGCGTGCTCGGCGTTGGTGTAGCGCTCGGCTTCGAGGTTGCGAATCCGGCCGTAGGCGCCGCGCGCCTCGGTCGGATCGGCCCACGCGCTGACGCGATCGAGGACGAGCAGCTGCGGCACGACCAGCGAGAGGTACGCCAGGACGTTCAGCTGGTCGCCGCGCGGGACCTCGACCGTCACGCTCGCGGGTAAGCCGGGAGGCGCGAGGAACTGCGGGCGCCCCGCGTAGTACGTCGAGAACACCTCGGGCAGCGTGCTGTTCGCGGCGCCAGACAGCGCGACCGTCGGCTTGGCGGGTTCGCCGGTGAGGTGGATGCGTTCGCCGCGCTCGGCGTGCGAGAGGTCGCGGGTCGACCAGTCCGGCAGCGGGCGCGCGAACGTCAGGTCGAGCTCGCCGTGCGGATGCTCGGCGGTGAAGCGGACGTGTCCGCCGACGAGCGCGTGTGGCTGCCCGAACGTGGTCAGCGTGCCGGAGAGGAGCGTGACGTCCCCGCGCGTGGCCACCGCGCCGCCGCGGACGGTGACGGTGAGCTCGCCCGTCGCCGTGATGTCGAGCGGGGCGCGGACCGCGTGGATCGGCGCCGGGACATGGATGCGCGCGTCGATCGCGGGACCGGCGGTGGAGGACACCGCGTCGGCGGGCGGCGGCGGCGCCACCGGAAGGCGGCCACTCGGCTGATTCACGCCGACGAAGATGACGTCGCCCGCGACCGAGGAGACCTCGGGCTGATGCGCGCGGTCGTGGCGGTCCGGGTTGCGCAGGTCGAGGTGATCCACCGTGACGTCCACGCCGATCACGGCCGCGGTCAGATCGACGTCGGCGTGCGCGTCCAGATCGACCGCCGCCGTGGGCGCGTCGCTGACCAGCGGCGAGGGCGACCCGAGCGCCAGCCAGTCGCGCGTCGACAGGACGAGGCTCGCCGTGCGCGGCTGCCCCGTCTCCAGCACGACGAGCCCGCTCGCGTGGAGCGTGCGGTCGGGCACCTGCGCGTCGCTCTCGTGCACGTCGAGCGTGGCGAGGCGCAGGCCGCGCGGTTCGCCGGCCAGCGCGAGCCCGATGTCGTGCCAGCGCCGATCCGTGTGCGGCAGCGCGAACGCACCGCCGGTCAGCGCCAGCGCGCCCGTCAGGGCCGCCTGCTCGACAACGGTCACGCCATCCGCGCCCCGCACGACGGTGAAGGCGCCGCCGAGATCCGTGGTCAGCCGGCCGAGCTCGGCGCCACGCAGCGTTTCGTCCGCGAACACGGGCAGCGCCGGCAAGAGCGAGAGCAGCGGCGCCGAGGTCGCGGCCGTGCGCGCGGCGATCGTGAACCGGTCGCCGGCGTGCCCGATGTCGGCGGTCACGGTGAGGGTGTTCGCGTGCGCGACCGTCGCGGTCAGCTGCGGGAGCGTGCCCGTCAGGGCGAGCGTCGTCGTGCCCTCGGCCCCGCTCGCCATCCGGTAGCCGTGCCAGCCGAGGTGCGCGTCGAGGGCGAGCGCCGGCGGCGTGCCGCGCACGGTCAGGCGGCCACCGATGACGCCGCCGAGCGCGAGCAGCGCGGGCGGCACGCTCGGGAGGCCCGCGAACGTGCGCTCCGGAATGTCGACCGTCTCGTCGAGGACGAGCCCTGCCCGCACGCGCGCCCTGGCGACGACGCGTCCGTCGAACAGCGGCGGCAGCGCGAGCTCGCCGCGGATCGTCGCGAGTGGCCCCGGGACAGCGTCGGCCGCGACCGTCGCGGTCGTCGCCACCGTCACGCCCCCGTGCCCGGCGGGCGCCAGGTCCGCGTGCAGCTCCACGTGGGCCGGTCCGAGCTCGGGCGCGGTCGCGGACGCGCGCACGTCGATCGTCCCGCGCGGCTGGGCGGGCGTGCCCGCGAGATCGGCACGCAGCGCGAGGTCGCCCGGCGGCAGCGCGAGCGGCGGCAGCGTGGCGCGGATCGCCGGCGGCACGAGCGCGAGCAGCTCGGCGAGCGGCCGCGGCGCGATCTCCACCGCGACGTGCCAGCCGCGCGTGGGCACCAGGCCGCGGTCATCGATCGGCACCTGCCCGGTGACGGTCGCCAGCACCGCGTGATCCGCGCTCCGCACGATCGTGGCCCGCGTGGTGGCCGTCGAGCCGTCGGTGCGGCCGGCCGCGGTGATGGCAAGCGCGGGCTCGCGCAACGCGATGGACAGGTCGTACGTCGCGCGCCGGGTGACGCCCGTCCGCGCGACACCGATGTGCCCGCTCAGCGCGCCGTCGACGAGCGGCGGCGGCTTGCCGGCGAGGCCGGCGAGCGCGCGCAGCCCGAGCCCGCGTAGCTCTAGGGTCCCGGTCACGTCCTCCACGAGCTTGTTCGCGACCCGCGCGCGACCCGCCACCGTCACGCCGCCACCCGCCACCGCGAGCTGCAGCGGCTCGAGGGTCACGACCAGCGCGCCGTCGACACGCCCGGCCGCCGTCACCGCGACCGTGAACGGCGGCAGCGGCGGCAGCTTCGGCGGCAGCACGACGCCCGCGGCCCCGAGCATCGGGAGCAAGTCCGCCGGCCGGACGGCCACCGTCACGCGCGCGTGGAGCTCGGCCTCGGGCGTGACATCGCCGGTCGCGCCGAGCTCGAAGCCGCGCCCGTGCGCCGCGAGCGCGTCGATCGCGAGCGCGCCGCGGTTCGCGCGGAGCTTCGCGGAGACGCCCTCGATGGACACGGCTCCGATCCTTGTCCGACCGACCTCGATGCCGATCGCCGCCTCGAGGTCGGCGCGCGTCACGCCCGCCCCATCGATCGTCACGCGCACGCTCGTCTCGATCGGCGGCACCGCGACCGCCGGCACCACGTCGGCGCTCGCCCCGGTCCCCACGAGCGCGATCTGGTAGCGCGGGCGGGCCGGCCGCGAGAGATCGCCCGTGCCGTCGAGCGTCAGGTGCGTGTGGCGCGTGGACACGGCGCCGTGCACGGCGAGCAGCTTCGCCGGCCCGGAGAGCGTGGCGTCGAGGTCCACGTCGTCGGCGAGCAGCTCGCGCCCGAGCTCGCTCGCGAGCTTCGTGTGGTCGACGTGGCCACCGATCAGCGTCACGGCCTGCGCGCCCGCGAAGCGCCCATCGACGATCGCGATCCGTCCGCGCACCGCCGCCACCGACAGCGCGCCGAGCACGAGCCCCTCGACATCGACGTCGAGCCCGTCCGGCTTGCGCCCGAGCGTCGCCGAGCCGATGGCGAGGTCGCCCGTCGTCGTCGGCGCGCCGGGCCGCACGACGGACACCTTCGCCGTGAGGCCGCCGAGCACCGCGTCGAGCTCTTGCGCCGCCGGCCGCGCGGTCACCGACCCGGAGACGACGAGCTCGTGCAGCGCGAGCACCGTCCCATCGAGCTGCGCGAGCGAGGCGTCGCCCCGCACCGTGAGCGCGGCGACCCGGATCGACGCGGGCGGCGAGCCGCCGCGAGACGGCTTCGCCAGGGTCGCGAGGTTCGTGCGGCCATCGGCGGTCTGCGTGGCCGTGAGCACGAGGCCGGAGACGTCGAGCGTGGTGATGACCGGCGCCCCGCCGAAGAGGCTGCCGCGATCGAGGTCTACGTGGATCGCGCCGACGGCCACCGCCTCTCGGCCGCTGCGGTCACGAATCGTGAGGCCACCGAGGTCGATGCCATCGAACAGAAAGCCGTAGTCGAGCGCGGCGAGCGTCACCGTGCCGTCGAGCTTGTCGGCGAGCGCCGCCTCGACGCGCGCGCGTACCCGCTCCTTACCCCAGCGCGTGTGCAGCACCGCGACGCCGATGGTCGCCAGCACCAGCAGCGCGCCCACGAGCCGCACGAGCCCGCGCACGAGGCGCCGGAACCGAGAGCGCGGCCGCGCGGGCTTCGCGTCCGCCTTGGCCGCCATCAGAACGCCTCTCCAACGCGCACGAAGCCGAGCACGCGGCCGAACGCGAGGCCGGCGTGGTTCTCCTCGACGATGCGATACGCCAGGTCGAGCGCGATCGGCACGTACCAGGTGCGGACACGCACGCCGAAGCCCGCCGCGAGCGAGATGCCGTCCGCGAGCGGGTTCGCGCCCGCGCCCGCGCCGCCCGCGTCGACGAAGACCGCCGCGCCGACTTGCTTGCGGAACGGGAGGTACCGCGCCTCCACGCTGCCCTCGGCGAGGCTCCGGCCGCCGACGAGCACGCGGTCACACGCCGCCGCGCCGCCGGCCGCGCACGCCGCGGGCGAGAGCTGGTCGCGCCCGAACCCGCGCATGCCGTACGCGCCACCGCCGAACAGCCGCGCGCCGAGCGGGACGCCGGACTCGCCGGCGAGGAGCACCACGCCGCCCGAGGCGCGCAGCGCGAGCGACCACGGCGTCGTGGCCGGTCGCCCGAGCGGGACGACGAGCCGCGCGTCGGGCGTGAGCTGGAGCCAGCGGTGGTCGGCGAGCGCCCCGCCGGGCGAGAGCGTGGCCCCGAGGCCGAGGAACCAGCCGCGCGTCGGCTCCACGCGGTCGTCGCGCCGGTCGACGATCAGCGACGCGACGAGCTCCGCCCCGGTGGCATCGCGATCGGCGGCCAACGCGAGGCCGGCGGAGCGCGCGGGGTCGAGGGCCGGCGCGTCGAGCTGGCGCGCGAAGCGGAACCACGCGTCGAGGTCGAGGAACACGCCAGCCGCGAGCGTGCTGCGGACGCCCGGCCCCGCGACGACCTCGCGCAGGAGCGCGGCCGGGTAGAGCTCGTCGCGCCAGCGCGCCGTCACGCGCAGGTCGAGGGTCCGCGTCAGGGCGCCGGGGTGCTGGTACTGGGCGAGCGCGCTGCCATAGAGGCCGGCGGCGAGCGGGCGGTCGTCGCCGCAGCAGCCGGTGAGCCAGCCGTACCCGACGCTGCCCGCGAGCACGAGGTGCTGCTGCACGCCGAACAAGTTGCGGAACACCACGCGCGCGCCGGTGTAGGCGTCCACGCGTGTCGGATCGCCCTCGACGCCGAGCTCCGCGTGCAGCTGCCGCGCGGGCGCCTCCACCACGACGATCCGCACGCCGAGCGCGGCCGGCAGCGCGCGCGGGACGAGCGAGCCATCGGCGGCCACGCTCGTCGGCCCGAGGATCCCGCCGGTATCCGGATACTCCGGCAGGCGCTGGATGTCGGCGTCGGTGATGACGGTCGCAGAGGCGAACGCACCCGTATCGAGGAGCGCGAGCTCGGCGGCGTGCCCCGCTGCGGTGGAGTACGGCGCGCCGAGGGCGAGGCCCGCGCGCGCGACGATCGCGTCCGCCGGCACGCGCGCGTTGCCCTCCACGGCGAGCGTGCCGACGTGCGTCTGCGGGCCGGCGTCGATGTAGTAGAACCAGGCGACCGTCTTCGCGGCGCGATCGACGAACGCCCGGCTATAGCCGCGCGCGTGGCCCCAGCCGTGAGCCTGCAGGTGCTCCGCCATCGTGACGCGCACCGGGCGATCGACCTCGAGATCGAGGCGCGCCCCGACGCCGAACGGGATCAGTCCGCGCAACGCGACGTCTTCCGCGGGCGGCGCGCCGACGAGCGCGATGGACGCGATCGGGTACGGCGTGCCCTCGTGCACGAACCACGTGACGGCCACGGTCTTGCGATCGGGTGAAAAGTCGAGGCGCGGCTCGTCGACCTCGACGTCGAAGCAGCCGTGCTCCTGGAAGTACGCCGCGACGCGCCGGCGATCTTCGGCGACCCGAAACGGGTTGTAGCCGCGCTCGGTGGCGAGCAGCGCCTTCGCGCGCAGGCCGAGCCCCGCGATCAGCGCCTTGTCCTCGACATCGAGCGTCTCGCCTGCGCGCGGCGCCACGCGCACCGCCGTCACCACGATGGCCGTGTCGCCCGGTACGGCCGGACCGTGGGGAGCGCGACAGCCCGCGGCCGCCGCGATCCCGACGCCCGCGACCGCGACCGCGACCATCGCGCCGGTCCGGGCCTGCCGCGCGCCGGCAGCGGCGCCGAAGGGCGGCGCGGTTCGTTCGCCCACGCCTCAAGGTATCAGGGTTGCGCGCCGCCGGAGGGTCGGGTCCGCTACTCGATCGTGCGGACGAGCTCGGCGTCCACGAGCCGGCTGTCCGACGTCAGCAGCGGGACGCCATGCACGCGCGCCGTCGCCACCAGGATCCGGTCCGCCGGATCCCGGTGGCGGTGAGCGCGACCATCTCCGGGACGATCGCCGTTCCGATCCGGGACGCCGACCGCGTGATCATCACCGTCCGCCGCCGCACGCCGCGCGACGCGTCCCATCGTCGAGGAGACACGGCCTCCATCACGTCACCCACGATCTCGACGGTGTCGACGAGACCGTCCTGCGGATTGCGCGTCTCGGACCCCATATGGTCATCTGGCGCCGCTGGCCGCCGCGTCATTCACGTACGCGACCGGGACCCAGCGGTAGCCCGTGCCGGCGCGGCGGATGTGGCCGAGGCCCGGGAACGGCACGTGGTCGTGGGCGACGAGGTCGTCATGGTCCGCCGCCGCGGCGAGCGCCTGCTCGCGCGTCTCGATCGCGCCGGCCGGGCTGACGTCGAAGCCGACCGCGACCGCCGGATCCTCGAACTGCACGGCCGGGATGTGCACGAGGTCGCCCCAGAACGTGAGCTTCTGGCCGCGGCTCTCGAGGACGTACATCGAGTGGCCGGGGGTGTGGCCGTACGCGGGCACCGACCGCAGCCCCGGGAACAGCTCGGTCGCGCCGGCGAACGCGACGACCTGCTTCGCATCGAGGTACGGCTGTAGCGAGGCATGCGCGGCGCCGAAGAACACCGCCTGCATGCCCGTGGCCTTCGCGGCGCGCTTCGCGTCGAGCCAGTAGTCGAGCTCGCGCTGGTCGACGTGGATCTTCGCGGCCGGGAACGCGCGCTTCCCGGCCACGACGAGGCCGCCCGTGTGGTCGGGATGCACGTGGGTGAGCACGATGTCGGTGATGTCGGCGGGGCGGACACCGGCGTTCGCGAGCGCCTGGCCGAGCTTGCCGGCCGTCGCGCCCATCGTGACGCCCGCGCCGGTATCGACCAGGATCGTGTGGCTCCCGAGCTGGATCAGGAACACGTTGAAGGAGGCGTCGATCGGTGAGGCCTGGGCGGCCTGGGCCAGCAGGCGGTCGAGCTCGCCGGGCTGCGCGCCGAGCACGAGGCCGTGCGTGACGTCGAGTCCGACGGTGCCATCGGAGAGCACGGTCACGGCGACGTCCCCGATGTGCGTGCGGTAGAAGCCAGCCTGCGCGGGCGCGGCGACGGCCGCGGCGGCCGGACCGGGGGCGGCGAGGGTCGGGGCCGGCAGGGCGAGCGCGCCGGCCCAGAGCGCGAGGGCGGCGGTGAGGGCGGCGGCGAGGGACGAGAAGCGGCGACGAGGGGGGTTGGACATGGATAGACCGTGCGTCTGTGGACGTGGACGCGCTATGCTCGATAGTCTGAATGGATAAACGCATCGTCCAGACCGAGCCGCCCACGGTCCCGCCGATGCCGCCGATGGACGCGCTCGGCCAGCTGTTCGGCTCGCTGCGCGTCGGCAACGCGCTGTGCACGCGCTTCGAGACGACCGCGCCCTGGGGCCACCGCGTCACGCACCGCGGCCAGATCAAGTTCGTCCTCGTCGTCGCTGGCACGTGCTGGGTCCGCACCCGCGCCCTCGCGAAGCCCGTCGCCCTCGGCCCGCACGACGTGTTCCTCGTCCTCGACGGCGAGCCCTACACGCTCTCCGACAAGCCGACCTCGCGCAGCGTCGACTGCGCCGACCTCGAGCGCCTCCGCGCCGGCTACCTCATCCGCTACGGCGGGGGCGGCGCCCGCGCCACGCTCGTGAGCGTCGCGTTCGAGGTCGACGCGGCGGCGGCCGAGCAGCTCCTGCGCGCCCTCCCTGCGTTCATCCACCTCCGCATCGACGAGCACCGCAGCTACAACTTGCAGGCGCTCGTCGAGCTCCTCCGCGGCGAGGTCTGCGCGGCCGAGCTCGGCTCCCTGCCGATCGTCCGCCGGCTCGGCGAGGCGCTGTTCCTCTCTGCCGTGCGCGCGTACCTCCAGTCCCCCGCTGGCGCTCGCCGCGGCGTCCTCGCCGCCATCGCTGACGCCCAGCTCGCGCGCCCCCTGACCGCGCTGCACGCCGACCTCGCCCGGCCCTGGACCGTCGGCCTCCTCGCCCGCAGCGCCTCGATGTCGCGCTCGACCTTCGCGGCCCGGTTCCGCACCATCGTCGGCCAGCCGCCGCTCGACTACCTCGCCCGCGCGCGCATGGACGAGGCGCGCACCCTCCTCCGCGGCGGGACGGCCATCGCCCTGGTCGCCGGCGCCGTCGGCTACGACTCGCCCATCTCGTTCACCCGCGCGTTCCGGCGGGTCACCGGGGAGACGCCCGGTGCCTATCAGCGCGGCCAGCCACGCTTCGACAATCGGGCCCGTTCGCACTAGATTGCGACCAGCGCATGGCGGCGGACGAACCAGACGACCAGCCTCTCCCGGTCCCGCGCGCCGACGTGGAGCTGACCGAGCTGCCGCACACCGCAGGCGGCATGGGCGCGGCATGGAACGCGATGCGCCACATCAAGCGTGACGCCGGGCTCGTGCACGGCACGAAGGCGTTGCTCGCCATGAACCAGCCCGAGGGGTTCGATTGCCCCGGGTGCGCGTGGCCGGAGCCGCACGCCGAGCACCGCGCGCGCATCGAGTTCTGCGAGAACGGCGCGAAGGCCGTGGCCGAGGAGGCGATGACGGCCCGCGCCACGCCCGCGCTCTTCGCGCGCGCCAGCGTCGACGAGCTCCGCGCGCTGTCCGACTTCGAGCTCGGCCAGCTCGGCCGGCTCACGCACCCGATGGTCCTCGATCACACGCGGCACTACCGCGCGATCGCGTGGGACGCGGCGTTCCGGCTCATCGCCGACGAGATGCGCGCCGCGGGCCCCCGCGCGACCTCCTTCTACACGTCGGGGCGCTGCAGCAACGAGGCGGCGTTCCTCTACCAGCTCGTCGCGCGCATGTTCGGCACGAACAACCTGCCGGACTGCTCGAACATGTGTCACGAGTCGAGCGGCATCGCGCTCGGCGAGACCATCGGCGTCGGCAAGGGCACCGTGACGCTCGAGGACTTCGACCACGCGGACCTGATCTTCATCGTCGGGCAGAACCCCGGCACGAACCATCCGCGCATGCTCACGACGCTGCGCGAGTGCGCGAAGCGCGGCGCCGTGATCATCGCCATCAACCCGCTGCGCGAGGTCGGGCTCGTACGGTTCGCGCATCCGCAGCTTCCGCTCGACATCCTCGCCGGCGGCACGAGCCTGGCCCGCGAGCACGTCGCCGTGCAGATCGGCGGCGACCAGGCGCTGTTCCTCGGCATCGGCAAGGCGGTGCTCGAGCGCGGGGCCGCCGCCTCGCTCGACGAGGCGTTCCTCGCCGCGCGCACGTCGGGGTTCGCCGCGTGGCGCGCGCAGACCGAGGCCACGCCGTGGGCGGCGATCACGCAGGGCAGCGGCGTGGACGAGGCCACCGTCCGCCGCCTCGCCGACTACTACATCGCCGCGAAGTCCGTCATCACGTGCTGGGCGATGGGCCTGACGCAGCACAAGCACGCGGTCGTGACGATCCAGGAGATCGTGAACGTGATGCTTCTGCGCGGAAACATCGGGCGCCCCGGCGCGGGCCTGTGTCCGGTTCGCGGACATTCGAACGTGCAGGGCGATCGCACGATGGGCATCGATCACCTGCCGCGGCCGGAGCTCCTCGCGGCGCTCGCGCGCGAGTGCGGCTTCACGCCGCCGACGGAGCATGGCCTCGACGTCGTGGACACCATCCGCGCGATCGAGCGCGACGAGGTGTCGGCGGTCATGTTCCTCGGCGGCAACTTCGTCTCCGCCTCGCCGGACACCGACCGCACCGCGCGGGCGCTCGAGCGCTGCGCGCTGACGGTGAGCGTGGCCACCAAGCTCAACCGTACGCACCTGCACCCGGGCGCGCGCGCGCTCCTCCTGCCCTGCCTCGGCCGCACCGAGATCGACGTGCAGGCGAGCGGCGCGCAGTTCGTGACGGTCGAGGACTCGATGAGCATGGTGCATCGCTCGCACGGCGTGCTCGAGCCCGCGAGCCGCGAGGCCCGCAGCGAGCCGGCGATCATCGCGGGGCTCGGCGCGGCGCTCCTCGGCGCGGACGCGCAGCCGTGGGAGACGTACGCGGGCGACTACGACACGATCCGCGACGTCATCGCGCGCGTGGTCCCCGGGTTCGAGGAGTTCAACGCGCGCGTGCGGACACCGAGCGGGTTCCTGCTGCCGAACGTGGCCCGCGACCGCACGTTCGCGAACACGGGTGGCCACGCGCACTTCACGGTCTCCACGCTGCCGGAGCTCGCGCTGCCGCCGGGGCGCCTGCGGATGATGACGATCCGCAGCCACGACCAGTACAACACGACGATCTACGGCCTCGACGATCGCTACCGCGGCGTGCGCGGCGAGCGGCGGGTCGTGTTCATGAGCTCGGCGGACATGGCTGAGCGCCACCTGATCGAGCGGCAGCTCGTGGACCTCGTCTCGGAGTGGGCCGACGGCGAGCGCGTCGCCGAGCGCTTCATCGTGGTGCCGTACGACCTGCCGCGCGGCAACTGCGCGACCTACTTCCCCGAGGCGAACGCGCTCGTGCCGCTCGACAGCGTCGCCGACCGGTCGAACACGCCGACCTCGAAGTCCGTGGTCGTTCGCGTCGTGCCACGCGCCTAGGCGCCGCGGCTCACCAGTCGAGGCGGAACGTGGCGCCGGCGCCCTGGGGTGTCATCGTCGGGATCAGCGCCATGGTCGGCTTCTGCTTGTGCTTGCGGGAGACCGTCGTCCCTGTCGGCGCGTGCTCGCCGTCGCCTCGGTACGCGAAGTAGAAGAGGCCCGCGCTGATCAGCGCGAAGCCGACGGTGGCCGGGACGAGAATCTTCTCGGCGCTATAGGCCGAGCAGGCCTTCTTGAACTTGTTGTTGGTGCCCTTCGTCGGATCGACGTCGGCGTCCGGCTCCTGCCCGCACACGCTGTTGTCCCACTTCTTCGCGGACCCCGGCGGGGGCAACGCGGCGAACGTCGTCGGGTTGACGATCGTCCCCTTGTCGCTGTTGTAGTCCGCCTGGACGCCGAAGTACTCGTACGCCCAGATCCCGCCCGCGACCGCGCCGACGGCCAACGTGCCCCACGCGCCGACCTTGAGGCCCGTCCGGCTGTGCTCGCCGGGATCGGAAACCGTCCCGCCGTACACGTGGCCGTCCCCCGAGCCGGTGCCCGGGAGCGCGTCGCTTCCGCCGCCGACACCCGGCATCGCCTCGAGCCGGACGGGGATCGAGCTGTCCTGTCCCGACGTCACGGTGACGGTCGACTCGAAGCGCTGGAAGCCCTCCGACTCGACCGCGATCTTGTACTTGCCCTCGGGCAGCGTCGTGCGCCCCTGGCCCGAGGTGATCGAGCCCTTCGGCTGCCACGTCCCGTTCTCGAGGACGAGGAGCGTGCCGTGGTCCGCCCCGGTGACGCGGACGATGACCGTGCCCTGGCTCGTCTCGCCCGTCAGCTCGCCGTAGATCTTCCGCGCCCAGACGAGCGTGTCCTTGCTCTTCGGCCCGCCGGTCAGATCGGCGACGGGCACGTCAAAGCTCTTCGACATGCCCTTCGACTTGTTGTCGACGTTCAGCAGCGTCACGGACACGCGGTACGTGCCGCTCGCCTTCGCCACGTGCCCGTACAGCATGAACTTCGCGCCGAGATCGTTACCGATCTTGACCATGCACGGCATCGCCTCGCTCGAGCACTCGTTCAGGAGCTTCAGGTCGATCAGCTCCTTGTCGCTCCCCGGCGCCGTGTCGTACGGCCCGCTGCCCGACCGGACGCGGTCGCGGAGCGCGACGGTCAGGTTGTTCGCCGCGGCCGTGGTCTGCTGGTCCATCTGCCCGTTGTCCGGGGTGGACACCTCGAGACCGAGCACGGCGACCGTAGGCTTCGCCTCGGCGGTCGCGCTGAGGAGCGCCACCGCAAGGGACAGGCAAGTGACAGAGAGCGCACGTGTCATGGAAGGTCCTCGGCCCGAAAGTATACACGGGTCCGGGGCGGGTTACCTGGATCGAGCGATCGGCGCAAGCTACCGTGTCCACAGGCATGCGCACCCTCTCCGCGCGGATCGTGCTGGGGTTTGCCATCCTGATCGTGGCCTTCGCCGTGATCGTTGGCACGATCGTCTTCAACACCAATGAGGTGGAGGACGAGGTCCACCTGATCGGTAGCGGTTACCTGCCCTTGGCCCTGGATATCAAGGAGCTGGTCCTCAAGGAGGACAACCTCGTCAACTACATGACCCAGAGCCTCGGGGACGAGACGATCTACAAGATCGCGCGCAACCGGCTCAAGACAGCCTACCTGGCCCGCGCGAAGGCCCTCGCCGTCGCACGCCACGACCTCGATGCCGTCTCGGATCTGGACATCATCGTCCCCGACCTTCCCGAGACCCAGACCCCGTCCTATCACTCCGCCGGCGCGGATCTGACCGCGCTCGCCGGGTTCGAGGCGTCGGTCGATCCGCTCTACATCGCGATCCTCGGCAGGCCGCCGATCGGCGCGGCGGCCACCACGGATCCCGCGCTGAACCAGATCCTCACGACCGAGCGCCGGTTCCGGGCCCTTGCGCAGGCCCTCAGCGATTCGATGCGCAAGCGCGCCCTCTACAAGACCGGGCAGCTCCAGTCGAACGAACACATCACGCGGCTGAGCGCGCTCTACCTGGGGAGCGCGGCGGTCCTCCTCGGCCTCCTGGTCGCCCTGTGGGTGGTCATCATGCTGCGTCCCCTCGCCCGCCTCCGTGCCCGCGCCATCCAGGTCGCCGCCGGCGACTACAAGTCCCGCATCGAGGAGCGCGGCCCCGCCGAGGTCGCCGACCTCGCCCGCGAGTTCAACTCCATGGGCCGCGCCATCGAGGAGCGCGAGCGCGAGCTCGTCCGCAGCGAGCGCCTCGCCGCCGTCGGCAAGATGGCCGCGATGATCACCCACGAGGTGCGCAACCCGCTGTCCTCGATCGGCCTCAACACCGAGCTCCTCGAGGACGAGCTCGCCCCCGGCGCCGACGAGGCGCGCGCTCTCTGCCGCGCCATCACCCACGAGGTCGACCGCCTCACCGCGATCACCGAGGAGTACCTGGCGTTCGCCCGCCTCCCGAAGCCGAAGCTCGGCAGCGAGCCCGTCAACACCCTCGTCGGCGCGCTCGCGTCGTTCGTGCGCGAGGACCTGGCCGCGCGGAAGGTCGAGCTCGTCGTCGAGGCGAGCGCCGGCGATCCGATCGCCTTGGTCGATCCCGCGCAGCTCCGCCAGTGCCTCATCAACCTCGTCCGCAACGCCGCGGACGCCGTCGCGAGCAACGGCGGCGGCCACATCTGGCTGCGGACCAAGCAGCTCGACAAGCGCGTGGCGATCGAGGTCGCCGACGACGGGATCGGCATCGCTCCCGAGCTCCTGCCCCGCCTGTTCGACCAGTTCTTCTCCACGAAGGACGGCGGCAGCGGCCTGGGGCTGGCCCTCACGCAGCAGATCGTCAAGGACCACGGCGGCGAGCTCGCCGTGGAGAGCACGGTCGGGCGGGGTACGACCTTCACGGTGACCCTCCCCGCCGGCGGGCCGGCGTAGTAGTTGCGCAGAACCCCCGTTGGTGGTGCGATAGCCCCGGCGTGACAGACGACGACGGATCCGACAAGCGCCGCGATACCCGCGAGCCGGTCACGCTCTTCGTCGAGTACGAGGGCGCGGACGACCTCATCGGCGACTTCACCGAGAATCTATCGTCGGGCGGCACGTTCGTGGCCACGAACCGCGAGCTGCCGATCGGCACGCAGGTCCAGCTCAACCTCGGGTTCCCGGGCCTCATCGAGCCCATCGCCGTGGAGGGCACGGTGCGCTGGTCGCGCGGCGACGACGGCAGCCGCGGCGCGGGCATCGAGTTCCATCCCGGCCCGGCGCGCGATCAGCTCGCCGCGATCGTCGACCGCATCCGCGCCAAGGATCCGCGCACGGTCTCGCGCATCTTCCACATCCTCGTCGTCGAGGACAACAAGCACGTCGCCCAGCTCATCCAGGATGGCCTGCGCGGCTCGTCCCGCCGCGACATGGGCGGGCGCGTGTCGTTCGTGTTCCGCAGCGCCGAGGATGGCCGCCAGGCGATCGAGATCCTGCGCACCGAGAAGTTCGACGCGCTCATCATCGACGTCTACCTCCCCGTCCTCGATGGTCCGAAGGTCATCCACACCGCGCGCACGGAGCTCGGCCTCGTGGACCTGCCGATCATCGCGGTGTCCGCCGGCGGCGACTCGGCGCGGCGGTCCGCGCTCGAGGCCGGCGCGAACATCTTCCTCGACAAGCCGATGCGGCTCCGCCAGGTCATCGAGACGATCTCGGCGCTGCTCGGCGCGGTCTGACCGGGCGCCCCCCGCGGCGACCAGGTCCGGCGCCCGCCCCGCTTCACCTCAGCCTGGCCTTGAGCTCGAGGATCTCGGCGTTCTCGGGCTCGGTCTTCATCGCGAGATCGATCGCGGCCTTCGCCTCGGCCTTCTTGCCCTGCAGCGCGAGCGCCTTCGCGCGCCCGAGGTGGATGAGCGCGGGGCGGCGCGGCGTCGGCTTCACGAGGAGCGCCGTGTCGTAGACGAACAGCGCGCGGGCGCCATCGCCGAGCTCGAGGTTCGCGCGGCCGAGGCCGAGCAGCACGTCCACGTCCTGCGGATCGATGAACGTGGCCAGCTCGCCGTACGTGCGGACCTTGCTCCACGTCCCGAGCTTGCCGTACTCCACGACGAGCTTCTTGAGCGGCGCGATCTCCATCTGCTCGAGGTAGACGTAGTGCTCGAGCTCGGCGAGCGCCTTCGGCAGCTGCGCCGTCTTCTCGTAGAGCGTCGCGAGCTCCTCGTAGGGATAGCTGCGCTCGGGGTCGAGCTTCTTCGCCGCGCACAGCTGCTTCTCGACGTCGACCTTGTCGCCGGCCGCGCTCGCGATGCGGGCGAGCTGCGTGCGGATGTCGTAGCTGTCGTGCCCGTCGGCGACGAGGCCCGCATAGAGCTGCTTCGCCGCGGGGAACTTCTGCTCGTGCATCGCGATCTCGGCCTGCACGTAGCGCGCGATCGGCTGCTTCGCGTCGAGGCTGATGGCGATCGCCGCCGCGGCGCCGGCCTTGTCCGCATCACCCGCGTAGAAGTACGCGAGCGCGACGTTCGCGTGCGTCTTGGGATCTTTGGGCGCGGCGTCGACGGCGATCTCGAGCTTCGTCGGATCGTCGAAGCCGCGCGTCGGCAGCTTGAACGTGCCCGCGTAGGGCGCGAGGCGGATGTCGAGGTACGCGCGGAAGTCCGCGTCGAGCTGCGCGATGGACTTGCCCGTCATCGCCTTCAGCACGGCCGGCGTCTCCTGGCCCTTGCCGTAGAGCTTGAGGCCCTCGACGATCTTCGGGAAGCCGTACGTCTGCGCGAGGTACTCGATCGTGACGGCGCTCTGGAAGTACGCGACCACGACCGCGTTCTGGTCCGGCTGCATGAACTCGCTGTTGAGCGCGCCGATCGAGGCGAGCGTGCCGGCGGACACCGCGCCGTAGAGGTCGGCGTCGTTCTCGCGGCGCCAGTCGGGCCGGGCGAGGAGCGTCTCGTACTCGGACAGGCCCTCGGTGAACCAGCGCGGCACGCGCGAGTTCGAGAGCTGGATCGCGAACACGTGGCCGAGCTCGTGCCACAGGACCATGCCCCAGTTGATGTTGCCGGTCGCGGGCGACATGGCGGTGATGACCTGGCCGAAGCACACGCCGAGGACGCCGATGTCCGGCAGCCCGACGGTGCGGATGCCGAAGTCGCTGCGATCCGCGTACAGCTCGAGCGTCACGGGCAGCTTCGGCGTGAAGCCGTAGCGGCGCACCATGTCGGCAAACGCGCGCTCCATCGTCGGCTCGAGGAAGCGCGAGAGCACCGCCTTCTCGCTGTTGTGGTAGCGGATGCGGAAGCTCTTCGTCGTCTGGATCGAGTACTCGGTCGGCAGCGTCTTCTCGAACAGCGTCAGCGTGTTGAACGCGCGCACGTTGTACGGATCGCCGGCGAAGGACTTGTCGAGCCACTCCACGCCCTCCTTCTCCATGCCGAGGCGCAGGTAGCCGAGGCCCGCGCCGGCCATCGCCTCGTACGCATCGGGGCGGAGCTTCACGGCCTCCTTCTCGAGCTCGATCGCCTCGACGTACCGGTGCTCGCGGACCGCGCTGCGCGACACGATCCGGTAGAGCTCCGAGTACGCGGGGTCGATCGCGAACGCGCGGGCGCGCTCGGCGTCGTACGCCTTCGTGTTGTCGCGCAGCCACGCGATGGTGGCGCGCATGGCGATCGCCTCCACGTCGTCGCTGTTGATCGCGAGCACGCCGTCCAGGGTCTTGGTGGCGGCGTCCCACTGGTTCTGATCGATCTCGATCGAGGCGCGGACGCGGAGCGCGCGCGTGTTCTTGGGATTGACGCCGAGCGCCGCGTCGAGGTGGTGGCGAACGGCGGCGAGGTCGTAGCGCGTCTCGACGATCACGGCGGCCATCGCGGCGTGCGCGTCCGGATCGTTCGGGTTGACCTTGAAGACCTCCTCGAGCGTCTGCTCGGCGACCTCGGAGCTGTACTTCTCGTTGAACAGATCCGCCCACGCGACGCCGGCGGCGGTACGCGACGGCTCGATCTTCATGACGGCGCGGTACGAGTCGTTCGCGAGCTTGTGCTGCGCGGTGTAGCGCGCGGCGGTGGCGAGGACCTCGAGGTCGTTGGCCTTGTCGAGGTCGAGCTTGCCCGCGTCGAACTCGTGGATCGTGGTCGTGAACAGCGTCTTCGCGCCGGCGAGGTCGCCCTGCGCGCGGCGCGTGACGGCGAGCGCGGTGCGCACGGCACGGTCGGCCGGCTGATCCTTCGCGAGCTGCTCGAGATCGGTGCGCGCGCCCTTGAGGCGCCCCGTCATGCGGCGGAGCTCGTCGAGCTCGAGGTGCGCCGCGGTGCCGGTGGAGTCCTTGACCTGCGTCAGCGGCGCGAGCGTGGCCTCCGCGCCCGCGTAGTCGCCCGTCGCGATCTGCGCGCGCGCCAGGAGCAGCTTCGCGTCGCCGCGATCCTTGCCGGTGACCTTTTGCAGCTCGCTGATCGCGGCCTTGTAGTCACCCGCCACCAGCTTGTCGCGCCCGGCCGCGAGGTCCGCGTGGGCGGCGGCCACGTCAAAGCACACCAGCGCCAGCGCGAGCCCGAGGCGTCTCATCTGGGGTCAAATCTGAGCCGCCCCGGGGAGCGTGTCAAACCCGTTAGAAGACCTGGTGCTATGCTGGACGCAGATGGCCGAGCCAAAACAGGAGCCCCCGGCGGCGGCGCAGGGCATCTACACGACCTACGACGCCTTCCTGAAGCAGGCGATCAAGGAATATTACGACCGCGGCTGGACCACGCGGCGCGGCAACTTCATCGCGCTCCTGGTCGCGTCGGGCAGCACCTCGATGGCGCTCGCGAAGGACTCGGTCGTCGACGGAACGGGCACCAAGAAGGTCGCGATCGGCGCCGGGCTCGCGCTCGCGCTGCGCATCGGCCTCAAGTACGCGATCGGCGGGCCGCTCGGGCTCGTGCTCTCGGTCGCGGCGGGCGCGTCGATGATCTCGTATGTCATCCGCAATCAGAAGGACATCATCAAGAAGGTCCAGTCCTACCGGCTGCTCATCGCCGACGGCGAGAAGCGGTACACGGAGGTCCAGACCGGCTGGCGCGACGGCAAATATCAGATCGTGGACCGCAACCTGATGATCGACGGCCTGATGAAGAAGTTCATCGCGCAGGTCGACGAAGCATGAAGACAGCCCTCGCGGCGGCAGCGCTGCTGGCGATGGGCGGGACGGGGGCGGCGGCGGATCCGGCGAAGCGCGTGGTGGCGATCCTCGACGTGAACGTCGAGGGCATCCCGACGGAGGCGGCGCATCAGTTCGAGCAGCGGCTCGACCAGCAGATCGACACGTCGCGCTTCTGGGTCGCCAGCGCGAAGTCCACGCACGAGCACCTCGCGAGCTCCACGACGTGGACCGATGGCTGCGTGGTCGGCGCGTGCCTCGCCGAGGTCAAGACGCAGGCCGGCGCCGAGCTCGCGCTGCTCGCCACGCTCACCGGGGCCGGCACGAGCTTCGGCTATGTCGTCACGCTCGTCCGCACGGACACGGGCAACGTGCTCGCGCAGAAGTCGGCGCGCTGCGACGTGTGCACGGTGACCGACGCGATCCAGGGCGCCTCCGACGCCGTGCGCGCGCTGCTCGCGGATGTCCCGACGGTGTTGCCCGACAGCGCGGCCGAGCGCTCGGCCGCCGCCACTGCCGCCGCCCACGAGCGCAGCGCTGCCGCGGCTCACGCCCACCGGCGCGCGCATCAGATCGGCGTCGGGCTCAGCGCGGCCGGCATCGTCGCCGCGGCGGCCGGGGCAGGCTGGTACTTCGGCGCGTCGCACGCGCGCGGCGGGGCCGTCGTCGGGGGGCTCGGCGCCGGCCTCGCCGTGAGCGGCGTGCTCGTGCTCACGTTCTAGTTCGCGCCGACTTCGCCGCGAGCGTCTGATACGGTGCGCGCCATGCGCCGCCTGCTCCTCGCCAGCCTCGTCGCCGCCGCCGCGGCATCTGCGTGCGGGGGCGACAGCGGCACCACGACGGCGCTGTTCTCGCTGACGGCCGGCACGGGCAGCGGTAGCGGCGTCGCCGGCGCGCTCACCGACGACGACTTCTACGCGCTGCCGTTTCCGAACGACCTCCGCCGCACCGCCGACGGCAAGCTCGACCTCGCGCTGTTCCCGACCAACAGCTTGATCGTCGACTCGTATCGGATCGCCGCGCAGGACCTCGACGGGTTTGGCCTCAACGCCGGCATGTTCGCGCGCTTCTCGGCTCCGCTCGACAAGACGACGCTCCCCGACCCCGCCGCGTCCGTCGTCGCCGGCGCGAGCGTCTACCTGGTCAACATCGATCCCGCGTCGCCCGACTACAACACGCGCACGCCGATCATCGCGACGTTCATCGCCGCGAAGGGCCAGACGATCGGGGCGAACCGGCTCGCGGTGCGTCCCGTCCCCGGCTTCCCCCTCGACGAGGCCACCACGTACGCGCTCGTGGTCACCACGCGCGTCCACGACGAGGGCGGCGCGCCGGTCGGGCCGAGCTCCGACTTCATCACCGCGCTCGCCGGCGCTGGCCCCACGCAGGCCGCCTACGCGCCGCTCCTCGCCTGGCTCACCGCCGCCGCCGATGACAAGGTCGGCGACCTCGCGTCGGCCGCCGTGTTCACCACGCAGCACGCCACGTTCGTCGCGCCCGCGCTCCGCAAGGCCGTGTTCGCCGCCGCCGCGCCCGTCGCGACCGACGTCGTCACCACGACGCCGAGCCCCGTGTTCCACGTCTATACGGGCGCGTACGAGGCCCCGAACTTCCAGAGCGGCACCGTGCCGTACCTGTCCGAGGGCGGCGAGATCAGCGTCGGTAGCGATGGCGCTGCCGTCGTCCAGCGCACCGAGGCGATGCGCTTCGCGCTGACGGTGCCGACCTCGCCCGTCCCCGCCACCGGCTTCCCGTTCGCGATCTACGCGCACGGCACGGGCGGCGACTACAAGTCCTTCATCGACGACGGCACCGCGGTCCGGCTCGCGCAGCAGGGCATCGCCGTCATCTCGACCGACCAGGTGCTGCACGGGCCGCGTAACCCGGGCGGCACGCCGGACATCGACTTCTTCAACTTCGGCAACCCGTATGCCGCGCGCGACAACGCGCTGCAGGGCGCGGCCGACGCGTTCGCGCAGCTCCGCCTCGCGACGGGCCTCTCGGTCGTGGACGGCACACGCACCATCACCCTCGACCCGGCGCGCGCGATGTTTTTCGGCCACTCGCAGGGCGGCCTCACCGGCCCCCCATTTGTCGCGTTCGAGCCGTCGCTCAAGGGCGCCGTGCTCTCGGGCACCGGCGGCATCCTCTACCTCGCGATGCTCTACAAGCTCGCGCCGCTCGACATCCCCGCGCTCGTCGGCACGTTCCTGCGCGACAACCCGATCGACGAAGACAACGCGTCGCTCGCGCTCCTGCAGATGTGGGTCGAGCGCTCCGACGCCGCGAACTACGCGCCGCTGATGGTGCGCAAGCCGCCGGCGGGGATCACGCCGCGCAGCATCTTCCAGAGCGAAGGCTTCGTCGACACCTACGCGCCCAACCCCGCGATCGAGGCGTTCGCCACCGCGCTCGGCGGCGACCTCGTGATGACGGCGGACACCGCGGCGGTCCCCGGCATGGTGCTCCGCGGCAGCAAGACCGACGCGCCGCCGGTGAGCAACAACCTCGACGGCGTCACCGCCGTCCTCGCGCAGTACAAGATGGTGCCCGGGTCCGACGGTCACTTCGTCGTGTTCGAGGTCCCGGCGGCCAAGACGCAGTCGGCGCAGTTCCTCGGGACGCTGGCGGCCACGGGCACCGCGACCGTCGTCGCGCCGTAAAGGCATTGGCCCCCGGCACGAGGGCCCGATAGGATGCCTCGTGGCGCGTAAAAAATTGGGTGAGATGCTGATCGAGGCGGGCGTCATCAGCGAGAACGCGTTGCGCGCCGCGCTCGCCGAGCAGCGGCGCTGGGGCGGCACGCTCGGCAAGACGCTCGTCGAGATGAAGGTGCTCGGCGAGGACGATCTCGTGCGCATCCTGTCGGCGCAGCTCGGCCTGCAGTCGGTGGACCTCGATCAGGTCAACGCGCCGCAGGCCGTGCTCGAGCTGGTCCCCGGCGAGCTCGCGCAGCAGTGGAGCCTCGTCCCGTTCGCCAAGCAGATGCGCTTCCTCGACGTGGCGATGACCGACCCGACGAACCTCGGCATCATCGACGAGCTCCGCATCCGCACCCAGCTCAACATCCGCCCGTACCTGACGGGCCCGAAGATGATGGAGCGCGCGATCGCGAGGTTTTACCAGCGCGGCTTCGGGCAAGTGCACCGGCCCGAGCTCGCCATCACGCTCGACGCGGGCGATGTGCTCGAGCAGGTCGACCACGTCGCGCTACGCCCGTCGCAGCCCGCGATCCCGACGAGCCAGGACGGGATCCGGACGTTCCCGCGCGGCAAACCGTCGCTGACCTCGCCGCCGGGCCCCACGCCCGCGCCCGCCCCCGCCGCGCCCGCCGTCCGCGACGCCGAGATCCTGGCGCTGCAGACCCGCCTCTCGCAGCTCGAGGCCCTCGTCCAGCGCGACGAGGAGGTGCTCCGCAAGCTGCTCTCGCTGCTGATCGACAAGCGCGTCGCGACGCGCGAAGAGATCCTCGAGCGGATCCGCTGAGGCGCGCGATGCGGGTGGCGCGCGTGCACGGGGCGATCGTGCTCGCGGGTTAGCGCGTCGCAGCCAGCAGGATCCGGCCGGCAAGGGATGCCGCCCGCGCCGCGGGATGCCGCGCCCGCTGTCGACGCGGGCCTGCCGCGGCGGCTCGCGCCCCGCGAGTGCCCGGCGCGACCCGCGGGGCCAGAGCCGGGGCCAACCGACCGGCGCGCCTCTCACGCCCCGCCGGTGGCCAACGAGTGCGTCCGCCACGCGGACTGCTGACGCAGCCCGGGCGGGCGGTGCATCGCTCGTCCCCAGCAGCGCGTCTGGCACCTCGGCCACGCGCACGCGTCCGGAGCGCACAACGAGTGCGTGTACGACGAGGGCCGGCGCGACGCGGACCGTCACGCCCGACCGGAGCTGCAACCGGCAAGCGAGGACGTCTGCGTCTGCAACGCGGCCGAACATCACGCGTGCCGGTTCGCGAGCTGTCGCGCCGACTCCGACTACGCGGGGCCCTACCGGTGCGGCCCATCGTCGTACGGCACGTCCGCGGCGGACCTCTGCGATCCGACCGACGCCGCGACGGGGTGCGGCATTGCGAACGATTGCGTCTACGACTGGCAGGCGCGGCGCTACCAGTGCAAGGGGCGGATCCCGCCCGACGGACGGCGCGCGACGGTCAGCGCTGCTCGCGCCGGGTGGCGGCGGCGAGCGTGGCGGCGAACTCGCTGCGGCACAGCAGCTGGGTCGGCCCCGACGGCGGGCGCAGGCTCGCGAGGACAACGCCCTGCGGCGCATCGGCCGCCTTCGGGGCGGCCGCGATCGTGACCGTGACGGCGCTCGCCGAGAATTCGAAGCCCTTGCGCAACCGGCCGGCGTGCTCGCGGCAGAACGGGAGCTCCGTTGGCTGCACGATGAGCGCAATGAAGGGGCCCGCGCGCGTAGTCCGGCGTCTCGTTCAGCTCCCAGCAGCGCATGCGCTCGATCGCGAGGATGAGCAGCGCGCCGCTGCGGGCGAGACCGAGCGGGCCGTAGGTGCCGGTCGGCGGCGGGGACGCGACGGGCGCGCGCGGGCGCCCGGCGGCGGCGACCGGTGGCGGCGACCGGCGGCGGCGACCGGCGGCGGCGACGACGAGCGCGAGCGCCGGCGGATCCGTATCGAGGCGCAGGTGAACGCGCTGTCATACGTGAGGAGCCGAAGGTCGCGCCCGGCCAAGGACATCGCGGAGAGGTTGGTCGGGCGGCGGACCGCCGCCTCACGACGCCGCGGAACCCGAAGGCCGCCACCTAGGCGCCGGTCGCGCCGTAGAAGCGAAACTTCCGGTCGCCGAACACGAGGACCGTGGAAAGCGCTTCCGAACCCGACGCCGCCGCGCGAGCGCCACGCCCTTGTGCGCTAGCTTGCCGACGCGCGCGCGGACGCGGTCGCTCTCCGAGAACGCGGACAGGAACGCCGTGGCGGTGGTCGCGGCGCCGATGTGGTCGAGGACCATCCCTGGTGCGAATACGGAGACCACGGGTATGGCGACGTGAGCGGGCCCCACGCCGCCTTCGGGACGGCCCACCTCAGCCGCGCGACGAACCGGCCCTGCGCGACGGCGAACGTGTCGCTGAAGATGGCCCAGACCGGCGTCGCCGTCATGGGCGAGCGCGACCGCGAGTATCGCGACCCGCTTGCCGTTCTTCGTCGGCGAGCTCGACCTTCATGCCGTGATGTGACGACTGGCTAGGCCGATGCCGGCATCGTGAACGCGCTGATCTCGCCCGCCTTCGCCCAGCCGACTTGCAAGAGCCAGGTCTGCGGCAGGCTGGTGGAGAGTCGCAAGAACCCCGCGGGCGGCTCGTAGAGCATCGGCGAGTCGCGCCGCTCTCGCCACCCTGCGAAGTTGATGCCGCTGGAGAACGGATCGATCTTGCGCGTCGGGTGGCCGCGGTCTGCGCGGTGCTTCCGCCAGTTGTTCAAGACATAGGCAAGGGCATTCCTCGTCTGCGTTGGCGAGCGCAGGACGCGCGCGTGATAGCGGTCGGGGAACACGGTGCCACGGCGCTTCTCGCCGGCGTGCGCCCCGAGCGCGCGATTCAAGCGCTGCGCGGCCGAGATGAGAAAGGCCTGCATGCCCTTGGCGAGCGCGATGGCGCCGTCTGCCTCGACAACGAGGTGCACGTGATCGTGCTGGATGCTCACGTGGATGATCCGGAAGTCATGCCGGCCAATGACGCAGTACATCGCCCACCGGAGCGCGTGATACGCGTGTGCCTGGCGCAGGTTCCCGAGCGCCTTCACGGTCCTCGACGTCACGTGCACCGGATACCGCGCGGCAAACTTCTCGCGGGCCTCGTGCCGCTCGCTGGCCCGCCCCTGCTTCCTCGGCCGCCCGGCACCGGCGCGCGGTCCGCCGTGCTTGCGGAAGACCAAGCTCTGCTGCGGATCTCGCTTCGCCACGTGACGACCATAGCAACGGCGCCGCCTCGTGTCACTTGATTTTCGTCGATACTTTAAATCCAGCGCCTCTGGAACACCGACTGAGCGTCAGGCTGCATGGAGCTCGCGCATTTGCTGGTCGATGTGCGCCGCCACAACCGCGCTCAATCGTCCATTCAAGTACTGAGTCCGGAGGTGCACCCACGGCGACAGGCCTCCTTCGTGCCAGCGCTGGCCCGACCGCTTGCAGCGCGCCGCGAACACCGACTTGCACGCGCCCTCGGTCACCCCGCTCCCGATCGGAGAGCCCTGCCGCCGCGCGGTCGCGTACGCGAAGCGCGTCCGCGCGTTGTAGAAGTACGTCAGGTGCGCCTCGATGGTCCGCGCCCGGTGGCCGTGGGTCGTCGCGAGCAAGGTGGGCACGGCCAACAGATCGGCCTCCTCGTCGGCGGCGTACTGCGTACGGACCAGCACGCGAAGGCTCGCGCACAGCCGCTCGATGGCGAGTCCGTGCGGCGCATCGCCGTCTTCCACGTCTCCGGCAGCAGCCAGCGCCGACTTTGTCGGGTTCCAGGATCTCTGCGACCTGCGCCAGCCGCTCGTCGACGTGATCGCGGCCGACGAATCGCATTGTGATCGGGATCTGGAAGTTCTCTTCCCAGTCGTCGATCAGTCGCCACAGCTCGGGCGCGCCGTCCTGGATGACCGCGATCGGGAGGTCCGCGCGCTCGGCGCGGAGGTGCAGCACCTCGGCGGCCATGCGCTCCAGCATCTCCGCCGGGCCTTCGCCACCGTCGCCGCGAACCGCCAGCTCACGAGCGTGCGGCCCTCGCGATCGTTGACGGCAATTGTGCCCACGTGGGGCATGCGCCAGCGCACGGTCGTCAGCGCCGGCGGTTGGCGACTCGAGCCGCGAGACGTCGTCGACGATCGCCGCGCCCGCGCGGTTACAGATCCACTCGCGGGTCGACCGCGATGGCACCGTGCGGTGCGTGGCCGCCATCGCCGCTTCGTCGTGGCGCACGGGCATCGCAGCGAACGCCTGCAGGGCGCTGTACGCGGGCGCCGGCGTGGCGTGCTCGCGCATTCCGACCGCGAGCCCCAGCGGCACGACCGTCGGTCCGTTATGGAATTCTACCTGGCGATACGCGAAGCGCCGCATGCGGACGCGACCCGCGAGCGAATGATAGAGACCGTGCCCTCCGCGCGCCGGCGGTAGCGCTGCGTCCCGGCCTCGACTTGGTCGTCGAACAAGCTCGCCACCCGCGCGAGCTCGTCCTCGACCAGCTGCGCGCGAGCTCGTTGGCGAGCGCCATCGCGCGCGCCTCTCGCTCGCCGAACGTGCCCTCGGCCGTCGCCATCGCCATCGCCGCGATCCGCTCCTCCGGCTCCCCTTCCGCAACGGAGGACCTCCTCGGGCCTGCCAGCCCGTCTTGACCGCGGCGTGTTTCCTCACGCCGTGCGCAAGGAGGTACTCCACCATGCGTCTCCGGAACAGAGGTCGCGATCGGTGGTTGTCTGCAGCTCCGTGCGCGATCCAGACCCCGAATTGCCGGTCTGGAGCGCCGCGTGATCCGTCAGGCTCCTCGCTACTCGACCACGAGTGTCGCGAGCCGGACGCCGTGCCACGCATCGGCCGCCCCGGCCGGCGCGGCGGTCACGGGCAGGTTCGTCCACTGCAGCGATGCCCCGGCGAAGAAGCCGACCGCGAGGGCATCCGAGCCGGGCGCGGTCGCGATCGTCGCCGTGAAGCGCTCGCGGACGTAGTCGCCCGGGCGCCAGGCGGTGGTCGGGCAGCTCGGGTCGTGGTCGGCGCTCACGCGCGCCGGCGGGGCGGGCTTCGCGCCGGCGGTCGCATCCCCCCGAACACCGTCGAAGTGAACGAACACGGTCCACGCGCGGTCGAGCGGGCGCAGCACGCGATACGTGACCTCGACCTCGAACGGCGTGCCGCGCGTGACGCGCGCCGGTGCGGTCCAGCCGACGAGCTCGACGCGCTCGTCCCAGGCGACGCGCGCGGATGGGGCCGTGTTGCCCGCCGGCGGCGCCGTGCCGTGGCACTGCGCCGCGCCATCGAGCACCAGCGCCACCGCCACGTTCCCGGCGGCGAGCCCGCGCCGCGTGACGGTGGTGCCATCAGGCGCGCGCGCCTCGACGGCGTAGGCACCCGGCGCGAGGCTAGCGATCCGGAAGCGGCCCTCGCCGTCGGTCGCCGCGCTCGTCGGCGGGACGAGCGCGCCCGGATCGGCCCCCTCGGCCCACGCGCGGACCCGCGCATCGCCGATCGGCACGCCCGCTCCATCGACGAGCACGCCCGCGAGGCCGAGCGGCGTCGCGTCGACCACCACGCGCAGCGCCGCGATCCTGGCGTCGCCGGTCGCGATCACCACCGGCGCCAGCGCTCCGCCGATCTCCGGAAACGCATGGCTTCCGGCCGTCGCGGGAGATACGGCGACCGCGTACGTCCCCGGCGCCAGCGCGCGGCACGCGAACGCGCCGGCCGAGCTCGTGATACAGCGCGCGCCGTCGAACAGGTGGCCGGTGCTCGCCGGCTGCACGAAGCTGACCACCGCGCCGGCGACGGGGGCGCCGTGGCCATCGATCACGTCACCGGAGACCTGTGCCCCCGCCGCGAGCTCCACGTCGCGCACCTGGTGCTCGCCGAGCGCCAACGTGAACATGACGTCGCGCGCGAACGCGCCGGCCTCGTCGCTGTCGGCGAACAGCGTGTACGCGCCGGGCTCGAGCCCGACGAGGACGTAGCGCCCGACCGCGTCCGCGATCGCACACGTGTTGCGGTGACCGTCGAGCCCGGCGCACACGCGCGCTCCCGCGACCACGCGCCCCTGCCGGCGAACCGTGCCGGAGACGAGCCCGAGCGGCTCCACCGCGACGACGATCGGCGCGGCGATCCCCGCCGCGATCACCACCGGGCCCGCTCGTCGCGCGATAAGGACTCGCGCTCACGGTCCACGTCCCGACGGGCACGCCGTCGAGGACGAACGAGCCGTCGGCCTGGCTCACCGCATCGGTCTTTGCATCGGTCTTTGCATCATTCTTTGCATCGCTCCTCGCCGCGCCGGCGAGCTGGATCACCGCGCCGCCAACCGGTCGACCCGCTTGCGTCACGTGTCCGCGCACGACGCTCGCCGGATGAAGCACCAGCGCGACCTCCTGCGTGGCCCCGGGCACGAGCGCGAGCCGCGTCGGCGACGCGACGAGCCCGCGCGCCGAGCCCGCCAGCACGTGCGCGCCGGCGACGAGCCCCGCGAGGCGGAACTGGCCGTTCGCATCGGCGACGGTGCGCTGCGGGGCCGCGATCTCCCCCAGGCCGCGACGCGCGCCGACGTCGACCTCGCTCGCGATCGCCGCGTACGCCACGGCCGTTCCCGCCTCCGTCGTCACCCGCCCCGTCACGACCGCCTCCGGCACGAGCACGAAGTCGTGGTGCACGCGACCCGGCACGCCGGCGGCGAGCTGCAACGCGCCATAGCCCGGCGCGCGCACGACGACCGTCACCTCGCCCGTCGTGATGCCGTTCGGCGCCATGCACAGCGCGTAGGCTCCTGCCGCATCCGTCTCCGTCCCGATGACGTCGTCGCGGCGGACCAGCGCGTGCGCGATCGGCACGCCGGCCGCGTCGGTCACCGCGCCATCCAGCGCGCCGACGCACGGGCGGAGCGCCAGCTCGACCCCATCGACGTGCGCCGTCGGGTCTCGCAGATCGACGTGCGCGATGGCCGCGATCCGATCCGGCGCCGCCGCGGCCACCGTGACCACGCCCGCCGTCTGCGGGGGAAACGCGAAGCTCCCGTCTGCGGCCGTACGCGTGACCACCGGCGCGCCGAGCCCCGCGCGCGTCAGCTCCGTCGCCAGCTGCACCTCGAGCGCCCCGACCGGCGCCCCCGCGTCGGTCACGCGACCGGCCACCCGGCGGGCCGGCGCGCCCTCTTGCGCGAACCAGCCCGGAGGCGCGTCCGTCATCAGTGCGCTCTCTGCCGCGCTCTCTGCCGCGATCTCTGCCGTCGCCGCCGTCGCCGCCGCGGGCTCCAGCGCAAGCCGCGGCCGCTCGGCGCGCAGCACCGACGGACGAGCCGACTCGCGCGCCGGGCTCGTCATGCGCTGGATCATCACGAGCGCGCAGATCGCGGCCATCGCGGCGAGCAGCATCCACGCGACCAGCGAGGCTGCACCCGCCACCGGCGCCGGCGTCCCCCGCGCGGCCAGCGGACCGAGCGCGAGCAACCACGGTCTCCGGTGGCCGCCGTGCAGATCGTCGAGCCGCGCGCGGAGCCGCTGCAACCCCTCGTTCACCCGCGATCGGACGGTCCCCGCCGGCACCCCGAGCTTCACCGCGATCGCCGCCGGGTCCAGGCCCTCGGCAAACCGCAGCAACACCGCCGTCCGGTACGGTTCCGCCAGCTCGCCGACCAGCCGCGCCAGCAGCTGCTGCAGCTCGTGCCGCGCCAGGAGCTCGTCGCTCGCGGGGGCCGCGTCCTCGGCGAGCGCGGCCATCGTCTGCTCGCGCGCCGCCCGGTTCGTCTCGGTGCGCCACCGAAACCGCGCCGCGTTGCGCAGCACGTGCCGGAGCCACGGCCGCACGGGGCGGTCCGCGCGCGGCGGCGACCTCCAGGCCGCGAGCCAGGTCTCCTGCGCGACATCGTCGGCCACGCTCGTGTCGCCGACGAGGCGATACGCCAGCCGCCGCAGCCAGGTGGCGTGCGCGAGGAGCTCCGCGGGATCGAGGTCCGTCATCGACCCTTACATGCAGCGCTCGCGGCTGCGTTCGGCCTATTCCATCTCGCCGCCCTTGAGGCCGTGGCGCTTCAAGAGCTCGCGCAGATGGTAGCGGGTGAGCCCGGCTTCCTGCGCGGAGCGCGTGATGTTGCCGTCGTTGCGCAGCATCAGCGCCGTCAGGTAAGCGATCTCGAACGCGTCGACCACGCTCTGCTTCGCGCCCTTGAAGCCGAGGCCGGCCTTGAGCAGCGCGGCGTCGAACGTCGCCGGGCCGCTCTGCACCGGCAAGTCCACGCCGGCCAGCGCCGCCGCCGCCCGCTGCGCCGCCTGCGTGCCGGCCTGCGCGAGATCGTGCGAGACGATGACGCTCGGCCCCATCTCGCGGCCGAACACGAGGTCGGCGCGCGTGATGACCGGGCCATCGGAGAGCGCCGCCGCGCGCTCGACGACGTTGCGCATCTCGCGGACGTTGCCGGGCCACGCGTGCGAGACCATCGACGCCATGGCGTCCTGCGACCACGACATCGTCATGCCGCGCCGCGCCGCCACCTCGCGCAAGAAGTGGTTCGCCAGCGACGGGATATCCTCGCGGCGGTCGCGCATCGGCGGCAGCTCGATGTGCACGACGCTGAGGCGGAAGTAGAGATCCTCGCGGAACGTGCCCTTGTTGACCTCCTCGCGCAGGTCACCGTTCGTCGCCGCGAGCACGCGGACGTCGACCTTGTAGGTCCGGTCACCGCCGACGCGCTTGATCTCGCGCTGCTCGAGCACGCGCAGCAATTTTGGCTGCAGCGTGATGTCGAGCTCGCCGATCTCGTCGAGGAAGATGGTGCCGCCGTTCGCCTGCTCGAAGCAGCCCGTGTGCTGCGCATGCGCCCCCGTGAAGCTGCCCTTTTCGTGGCCGAACAGCGTCGACTCGATCAGCTCGCGCGGGATCGACCCGCAGTCGAGCACCACGAACGGCTTCTGCTTGCGCGACGACGCGTTGTGCAGCGCGCGCGCGACCATCTCCTTGCCGGTGCCCGTCTCGCCCGTGATCAAGCACGTCAGGTCCGACGGCGCGACCTTCTCGAGGTTCGCGAAGATCTCGCGCATGGAGGGCGAGCTGCCCAGCATCATGTCGAAGCGGTCCTTCTTGGACAGCTCGATCTCGACGATGTCCTGCGTCGACTGGAACTGGATGTTCGTGTGGCCGATGCGGAACACCGTCCCGGGCCGCAGGTACACCTCGCGCACGCGGAGCTCGCCGACGAACACGCCGTTGCGCGAGTTCAGATCGCGGAGACGATAGCCGTCGTCGCGTGCGCTGACCTCGAAGTGCGTCCCCGAGACCGCCTTGTCCTGCACCACCAGGTCCGAAATGATCGAGCGGCCGCCGGTGACGCGCGGCTTGCCGATCTCGATCTCCTTCCCCTGGTCCGGCCCGTTCGTCACGACGAGCTTGCCCTTGCGCATCCGGCGCACGGTGGCCCACTCGCCCTCGAACAGCGTCGTGAGCCCGGTCCCGGACTCGAACTGCGGTTGCTCGTCCTCTTCCATCGGTGTCCAGGTTACCTCAGTTTGTGGGGCAGACTGACGCAGCGCGCCGCAACCCGGGGGCAACCCGGGGGGCTACTGGATCGGCGGCGCGACGGACCAGAACGCGCTCATGTTCTCGGTCGCGACGTCCTGCTCGGGCAGCCAGTAGGGGACCGAGCTGGCGTCGACGCCGGCGGCGAGCTTGGTCTTGTCGATCGCGGTGATCCACATCTGGCGCCGCGTCGTGCCGCGCGTGCCGGCCTGGGCGTTGCCGTAGTCGCGGAGGCTGTAGAACACCATCCAGAAGTAGCCGCCGTCGTCGAACGGGCTGAAGTTCGGCAGGAAGCAGTTGCGGCCGCCCGAGCACGCGCCGTCGAGGAGGATCGGCGCGCCGCCGGCCTTCGGGACGTAGAACAGCGCGCCGGGGTACGTGATCTCGGTCGTGCCGTCGAAGTTGCGGCCGCGCGAGTTCACGCCGGCGCCGTACGCCACGACCTTCGAGTCCGGCGAGAACGACGGCCACGAGGGCGCCGCGAACGCCGGATCGACGCTCGCCGCCGCCACGATCGTCGTCGGCGGACCGAACGTGTCGGGGCCGGTGACCGGGATGATCTGCAGGTCGCCGACGGTGTAGTCGACGGCCCAGCTGCCGTTATGGTTACCGACGACCGCGATCGCGCTGCCGTCCGGCGACCAGGTCGGGTGGGCCATGCCCGCCGTCGGCAGCGGCGTGCCGTTCTGCACGACCGAGGTGCCGGTCTGCGGATCGAGGAGATCGAGGCCAACGCCGTTGTTGATGACGAGGCGCGTATCGTCGGGCGAGAACGTCGAGAACAGCGTGCGGTACGACGCCGTGGTCACCGGCGCGAGCGTCGGGGCGACGACCGTGCCGCTCGTGACGTCGGGGTTCGAGAGGTCGAAGACGGCGCCCTGCTCGCCGCCGCCGAACAGCGACGCCGACAGGTAGCGGCCATCGTGGCTGATCGCGTGGCACGCCACGCACTGCGCGCCGGCGTCGGCCGCGTTGGGGCTGCCGGGTGGGTTCGGGATCGCGTCGGCGAGGCCATCCGCGTCGATCCGCTTCATGCGGCCCTGGCTGAGGTCCCAGTAGTAGATGGCGCCGACGACGTCGCCCGGCACGACGTTGACGGCCACCGCGCTGCTGACCTGCGCGCCGTTCGTGGCATCCCAGTGCGCCACCTCGACGGTGATCGGCTCGCCCTGCGCGCTGTTCACGAGCGCCTGCCAGGCGCTGTCGGCCGGCTTCGCGTCGAACTTGAAGCCATCGGCGACGACGAGGATGGTGTCCTGCGTCGCGAGCCCGGCCGTCCAGCGCACGCGGTAGAGGTCCGTCGGGACGCTCGCGCCCTGCTCCCACATCACGTCGGGCGCCTTGACGCTCGACGGCATCACGGCGCCGGCGAGCGGGTAGTCGACGACCGGCGACAGCGCGCCCGTCGGCAGCGGGTCGGTGAAGCTCGAGCCCGCGCCGGGATCGACGCCCGCGCCGAAGGTCGTCGTGTGCATCTGCACGATGACGGACGTCGCGCCGTGGATCTCGCCGAGCGTCGCGGTGACTTGCCCCTTACCGGCGCCGGTGCCGCTCGCGGTGAAGGTCGCGGTCGCGTCGAGCGTGCCGAGCAGCGCGGCCGTGTCGTCGAGGCCGAACGTGGCCATCGCGAGCGTCGCGGTGTGGCCATCGTCGTAGTGGCCCACGGCAGAGTACGCGAGCGTCACCGGCGTGCCGGTGTACGTCAGCATCGCGTTCGGGGGGAGCACGTCGATCGACACGAGGCCGGCGCTCTGATCGTCGTCGTCACCCCCCGTGTGCTTCGTCCCGCACGCCGTGGCCCCGACAAACAACACGACAACCGCCCCGAGGCGGACCGCTGGCATCCTCATCGAGAGGGACGTTAGTTCAAAAACCGCGAGTCGTCACGCTTCGGCTTCGACGGGGCGCTCCGCCCGCTCGGGCCGCTCTTGCCGCCCTGCATCACGGACAGCTTCGCGCGGGCCCGGGCGATCTTGCGCCGCTTCCAGGCGAGCATCGGGCTCCACTTCGAGGTCATGAGCGCCGCCGCGCCGCACGCGGCCGCGAACGCGACGCCGTTGTTCCAGTCCCCCTGCAGCAGCACGCCGACCGCGACGACGCCGAGGATGCCGTACATGAGCTGCCGGCCTGTGAGCGGCAGCACACCGAAGAACTGGACCGGCTGGCGCGCGTACGTGATCCCGAACGCCACGATCGCCGCGTCCACGAACGGGTTCAGGCCGCCGATGACGACGTTGTCGCCGGTGACGAACCGCCCGAACACCGTGCCGGCGACCGTGGCCGCGACCGACGTGATCGCCGCGAAGCGCAGGAAGCGCGCCGTTCCCCAGAACCGCTCTAGGGTCGGGACGAACGACCACAAGATGATCATGTGGAGGATGATCGAGAGGAAGTTCAGCTCCAGGAACGCGCCGGTGACGAGCGTCCACACCCGGCCGTGCTCGAAGACGTTGCTCGGCGTCGCCGCGAGCCACGTGTCGAGGGTCGCGCGCACGGTCGGCGGGGACGCGAGCCAGAGGAGCGAGACCGCCAGCTCGCCGAGCGCCAGCGCCAGCGCGCCGGGCGTGATCCGGAACTGGCTCGGGTCGAGACCGAGGCGGCCGCGGACACTCATGGCCAGACCTTAGCGCTAGTTCGCCGGGATGGGGATCGTGATCGTGCCAACCGCGGTGACCTGGTTCGGCCCGCGGACGATCTCGACGGGCAGCGTGGTGCTGCCGCGGACGGAGCCGGTGGCCTCGGCGCGGACGGCCACGCTGTACGTGCCGGCGGCGACGACGCTGCTGATGGCCGTGCCGGCGACGCAGGGGATCGGTGACGTGGTGGTCAGCGCCCCGCCGCCGCTGCCGGTCGGGGTCAGGACGGCGACGATGTCCGTCACGCCGGCCGTCTCGCAATCGACGACCGCGTCGGACGGAGAAGTCAGCGTCCAGGCGAGCTCGAGGTAACCGCCGTCGGTGTAGAGGTCGAAGGCCTCGCTCGCGTCGATGGCGCTGAGATCGACGACCCCTGACGGCAGCGAGGCGGCGTAGACCCCCGCGCCGTCAGCGTCCAGGAGGTGGACGCTGATCACGTACGAGTCCGGGACGAGGGAGATCGTCCCCGACTTGGCGCTGCAGTCGAACAGCGTCTCCTGCGAGGCCGTCGTCGGCTCCCCGGTCAGGGGATCCACCGGCTGCGCGATGACCTGCGCGGTCGGCGTGCCGGCCGGACAGGCCTGCTCGAACCCGGCGACGGTGCGCACGCTCCAGGTGACGGCGACGAGAGCGTCGTTCGAGTCGATGCCGGTCGCCTTGCCGGCGATGCACGCCGGCAGGGCGAGGCCGGCGAGGAGCAGGAGCGCGCGGTTCATGGGCCGCGAGGGTGCCACCTACTCGCAGATACAGGGCTGAAGATCACATGACGACACACGCAGTAACAGCTCGACCGCGCCGAGGCTCACCGTGTCGCCGACCTTCACCGTGCGCTGGACCGCGGCGGGCGTGACGTAGGTCGTCGGATCGGCGTCGTGTCCGACGCACACCGGGGTCACGGTCAGGAGCGCGTCGCCCGGCGGGACCTCGAAGCGCGTGACGCCGTTACCATTGGCGCAGGGAAAGCTGGTCGAGTCGGTCGCGCCGTCGACGTCCCAGGTCAGGCGGATCTGACCGATCGGGTTCGTGCTCGGCTGCATCGGATCGCAGTCGAGAAACGGGCTGGGGTTTTCGATGATCGTCCCCGGCTCGGGGCGCAGGCGCCACGACAGCTCGACCGCGCCGCCTTCGATCGTGCCGCACGCTCCCAGCGCGGCGGCCAGCGCGGCCGCGGCGGCCAAAGAGAGGTGGGCGATTTGACCGGGTCGCATGGCGCGTGCTATCGACGAAACATTCATTATGCCAGGGCTTTTGACGAAACACGCGGCGTGGAGCCTGGCCGCAACGCTCGACATCCCGCGCCTGTTCGACCAGGCGCACTGGATCGTCAAGTGCGTGATGATCTTGCTCGCCCTGATGTTCGTGGTGGGCCTGTACATCATCATCTACAAGGCGCTCTACATCCGCCGCGCGACCAGTGAATCGACGAAGTTCCTCGACTCGTTCTGGCGCTCGCGCGACATCGAGCAGATCTACAAGCAAGCCCAGGCGCTGCGCAACAGCCCGATCTCGCAGATGTTCGTGGCGGGCTACACGGAGCTGGCGAAGCTCGCGTCCGACGAGAACTTGAAGGGGGACCGCGAGGGCAACCTCGCGAACATCGAGCGCTCGCTGCGGCGCGCGCAGACGGTCGAGACCACGAAGCTCGAGTCGATGACGCCGTTCCTCGCGACGACGGGCTCGGCCGGCCCGTTCATCGGCCTGTTCGGCACGGTCATCGGCATCCTCTTCGCGTTCATGGACATCGCGGACTCGAAGGAAGCCGGCGCGGCATCGCTCAAGACGGTCGGCCCGCACATCGCAGAGGCCCTGTTCGCGACGGCGATCGGCCTCGTCGCCGCCATCCCCGCCGTCATGGCCTACAACTACTTCTCGCGGCGCATCCGCGTCCTCCGCTCGGAGATGGACATGTTCGAGCAGGACTACCTCAACATCATCAAGCGGCACTTCCTCAGGTAGCCCGGCGGTGATGCGATGAAGCTCGGAGGAGGCGGCGGCGGCGACGATCTCAACTCCGAGATCAACGTCACGCCGTTCGTCGACGTGATGCTGGTGCTGTTGATCATCTTCATGATCACGGCGCCGATGATGAACACCGGCGTGTCCCTCGACCTGCCCGCCGTAACGGCGCAGAACATCGAGGATCCCGACGGTAAGCTCGTCCTTTCGATCGCGAAGGACGACAAGATCTACCTGGGTGGAACGCAGATCACGTGGAAGGATCTACGGGTGAAGCTCGAGGCCAACGCGCGCGTCCAAAAGGAGAGCGCGCTCTACGTCGAGGCCGACACGTCGCTGCCGTATGGCGTCGTGATCACCGCGATGGCGATCGCGCGCGACGCCAAGGTCCAGAAGGTCATGATGCTCACCAACCCCAGCGACGTGCTCAAGCTCGACGGGCTCGACGCGAGCTCGCTCGGGCCGGCGGCGATCGGGGCCACCGTGGCGCCGGGGCCGGGGAAGTGATGTCGCTCAAGGAGACCGAGATGCAGGTCATCTCGGCCGTGAGCGCGCTGCTCGTCGTCGGGGCGATCGCGGTCCCGACCCTGTGGTTCACGCAGGCGGCCGAGGCGCGCGCGCCCGAGCTGAAGGACATGACCGCGATCGAGGCGTCGATCGCGATGCGCAAGGAGAAGGTCAACCAGCCGCAGAAGCACTTCCGGCCGCCCGATGAAGTCCAGAAGCCGGTCGGCGTCTCCCACGACGACAAGAAGGACCCGCCGCCGCCCAAGCCGGACGACGACAAGCCGCCGCCGAAGCACGACGACAAGGTCGACACGAACATCGATCGCTTCAAGCACCACGATGACGACGACGCGCCCGCCGGCTCGGCCAAGCCGACGGTCGGCGACTTCAACGGCAGCGAGAAGGGCTTCGGCGACATCACGAAGGGCGACCCGTGGCTCGGGCAGCTCAACGCCGACATGCACTACGCGCCGCCGGCGATGGCGAAGGGCGACAGCGTGCCGGTCGGCTGCATCCACCTCACGGCCGAGGGCAAGATCGTCGACACGAAGTTCGACGTGAAGACGGACGATGACCTGCAGACCGCGGCCGAGACCGCCATCGACGCCTTGAAGAAGATGCGCAACGATCACCCGGTCCCGGTTCCGGACCACCTGCTGCCCCTAACGACGAAGTGGCTATGCTTCAAATTCAGCATCGCAAAGTCAGAGTAGCCGCGCTCGCGGCCGTGGTGGTCGGCGCGGTCCTCGCCGGGCCGCGCGTGGCGCGCGCCGATGACGGCAGCGGCGGCACCGTGCTGTCGGTGTCGGGCACGAAGACGGGCGCGTACCCGATCGCCATCCCGGTCTCGATCGATGGGGACACGGCGGCGGCAAAGGACATCGCGACCGTCGCGTCGTTCGACCTCGGCGTCGCGGGCGTGTTCAAGGTGCTCGACTCGGCGTCGTTCCTCGACAAGACGCTCGGCCTCGACATCGATCCGCAGAAGTGGAAGGACGTCGGCGCGTACGGCGTCGTGAAGTACAAGGCGACCGCGGACGCCGTCGAGTTCCGGCTCTACGAGGTCTCGAAGGGCACGACGCCGTCGCTCACGAAGACGTACCCGCGCAAGGGCGACACGCGGACGATCACGCACCGCTGGTGCAACGAGGTCGTGAAGTACTACACGGGCGAGACCGGCTTCTTCGGCTCGAAGATCGCGTTCACGGCGAAGGGCAAGGGCACCAGCGCCATCTACGCGATGGACTTCGACGGGGCCAACGCCTACTCGGTCTCGAAGAACAGCTCGACGAACATCTTGCCGGCGTGGTCGCCGTCGGGCGGGCAGATCGCCTACACGAGCTTCATGCGCGACAACCCGGACCTGTACGTCGCCCCCGCGGGCGGCGGCCGGCCGACGAAGGTCAGCGCGCAGAAGGGCATGAACACCGGCGCGTCGTGGTCGCCGGATGGCAAGCAGCTCGCGGTCACGCTGTCGAAGGACGGCAACGCGGAGATCTACATCATCAGCGCCAGCGACGGCGCGATCGTCAAGCGGCTCACGACCGACAAGGCGATCGACACGTCGCCCGCGTGGTCACCGGACGGCGGCTCGATCGCGTTCGTCTCCGACCGCAACGGCGGCCCGCAGATCTTCGTGGTCGGCGTGGGCGGCGGCACGCCGAAGCAGGTGTCGACGAACGGCAGCTACAACACGACGCCCGCGTGGTCGCCCAAGGCCGGCAAGCACGTCATCGCCTACACGACGCGCGACGGCGGCACGTACGACATCGTCACGCTCGACCTCGACTCCAAGGCGATGGTCCGCGTCACGCAGAACGAGGGTCAGAACGAGGAGCCGGCGTGGGCGCCCAACGGCCGCGCCATCGCGTTCGCCCGGGCCGGCCAGGGCGTGTTCCTCGCCAACGCCGATGGCACCGGCAAGGCCGTCAAGATCTGGTCCGGTAGCGCCACGGGCGTGGACTGGGGCCCGGCCCCGGCCCCCTGAACTGGGACGCCGAACCTTTCGGCGAGGGCATTTTCGCAGAACATTATAAACAGCGACATTATAAGCTAGAATATAATGTTGTTCCTCGACCGTAAGCGCGAGCTGGCCGCGCTCCGCAGCTTGCCGCGGGACGGCGGCTTCGCCGTCCTCTGGGGGCGCCGCCGCATCGGCAAGACCCGCCTCCTCCTCGAGTGGTGCGCCAGCACCGGCGGCGTGTACACCGTCGCCGATCAATCAGCGCCGGAGCTCCAGCGCGCGTACTTCGCGCAGGCGCTCGAACAGGTCCTGCCTGGCTTCGGCAGCGTGACGTACCCCGACTGGGCCAGCCTCTTCGCACGCCTGGCGAGCGATGCCCGCGCCGCCCACTTCGGCGGCCCCCTCGTGATCGACGAGCTGCCCTTCCTCGTCGCCGCATCTCCGGAGCTGCCCAGCGTTCTCCAGCGCTGGCTCGATCACGACGCGAAGCGTGCCGGGATCCGCGTCGCCGTCGCTGGCTCGAGCCAACGCATGATGCAAGGCCTCGTTCTCGCTCACGACGCGCCGCTGTTCGGGCGCGCCAACGTCCTGCTCGACCTCGCCGCTCTGCCACCCGCGGAGCTGCCGCGCGCCTTCGGCCGCCTGACGCCCTACGCGAGCATCGAGCACTGGACGGCCTGGGGTGGCGTCCCGCGATACTGGGAGCTCGCCGCCGCGCACCGCGGCAGCGTCCGCGATCGCGTCGTGGCCCTCGCCCTCGATCCGCTCGGCCCCCTATTCTCCGAACCGGAGCGCCTGCTCCTCGAAGAATCGCCGTCCGCGCTCGAGCTGCGGCCTCTCCTGGACGCGATCGGCGCGGGCGCGCACCGCCTCTCGGAGATCGCCGGCCGCCTCGGCCGCCCCGCGACCGCGCTCGCTCACCCGTTGACCCGCCTGGTCGGCATGGGGCTCGTCCGACGCGAGGTTCCGTACGGCGAGCCGGAGCGCGGCGGGAAGCGGAGCCTCTACAAGCTCGACGATCCGTTCCTCCGGATGTGGTGCCGTGTGGTGGCGCCCCATCGCGCGGCACTCGTCGCCGGAACCGCGCGGACGCGGCGAACGCTCCTCGACGAACACTGGACCGCGCTGGCAAGCGAAGCGTGGGAAGACCTGTGCCGGCGCGGCGTCCCGACGCTCCACGGTCCCCTGGCGAAGCTCGGCCCCTGGCGGCCCGCGTCGCGCCACTGGCGCGGCAACGAGCCCGAATGGGATCTCGTCGCCGAGGCGGTATCGGGGCCGCGGGTGCTCCTCGGCGAGGCGTGGCTCGCCGAGCGGCCCGTGTCCCTCGCGCTCCTGACCCGCGAAGCTGCACGCCTGCGGGCTCGGCACACGCCGCACCTGGTGACGGACCGCGAGGTCATTCGCGCGTTGTTCGTCCCGGCGGCGGCCGCCGGCGCGCCACGCGTGATCGACGGCGTGCAAGTCGTGACCCTCGCGGATCTATCCGCGCGCGAGAGCTGACCCGCGACGATCAGCCGATCGCGAGCGGCGGGCGAATCGCGACGGGCTCGACGTACGCAGCGAGGGCACGCCGCGCGCGGATCGAGCCGTAGGTCGGCACGGCCGACGGCGGCGCGGACAGCTCGACCATCAGCTGCTGGATCACGACGATCGGGACCATGGCCGGCGCCTCGGTCCGCGCGGGCCCGGCCAGCGCGGCCGTCACCGGCTTGGTGCGGACGATCGCCAGCTCGCGGGTGCCACGCGCGAGCGTCGCGACCGGGCGAAGGGCGATTGAGTACTCCACGCACCCACTTGTTGCACACACCGGCCCAGATCGCGGCCCTCCTAAGATCAGCCGTTTGGCACCGATCAGTCGCCCGGCGGTGGCGACTGGAGTAGCCACCGGCTACCCGGTCAGAACGACGCCCCCGCCATCCACGCCACCAGGATGCTCGGGCTCCCCGGGTACAGCGCGTCGATCAGGTCGCGCGTCGTCTGGTCTGGCGTGCCCGTCGTGGTGAAGCGTTCCGTTGCCAGAGCCACCGCGACGCCCAGCCGGAACCCCGTCCACAGCGGCCCGAACTTGTGCACGCGCACGCCGACCGCCACGTCGGCCGTCGGCACGACGCCCATGTCGACGTCCGTCACCATCCCGTTCGACGTCACCGTGCCGGCGCCGCCGAGGTTCACCGCCACCGCGGCCTCGAAGAACACCTGCGTGCGCCGGCCCGGCAAGAGGTCGAGCTTGACCGTCGGGCTCACGCGATAGCCCCAGCCTCCCACGCCGCCGGCGACACCGAGCGAGATGTAGTGCTGCACGCGGAAGTCGACCTCGAGGCCGAGGAAGCCCGCCGGGCTGTTGTAGCCAGTGGACGCGGCGAGGTTCCAGCGCGGCCCCGTTCGCCAGTCGGGCCCGCTCGGCGGCGCGTCCGCCGGCGGCGCGAAGCTCACCACGCCGGGCAGATCCGCGCGCTCGTCGTGCGGCGGCGGTGGCGCCGTGTCGACGTCCGCCACGTGCCGCCCGCCCGTGGTCGCCTCGGGCTCGCCCGGCTCCACCTCGAGCCCGCCGCGATGGACGGGGACCGCGCCGTCGGCACCCGTGTCGATGACGAGGTAGCGAAAGCCATCCTGCCCGCGCTCGATCCGCGCCGCGCCCCTCCGCGCCCCCGCGCGTCCCTGGAACGTGACGCGCACGACGACCGAGCTGCCGCCGCGCGTCCCTCGGGCAAAGGCGATCGCCGCGACCGAGGTGTCGTAGCCGTGCGTGTCGACCGTCCCCCAGTCGCCGCTCGCGGAGAACGCCACGCCCGGCAGCTCGACGACCAGCGTGTTGCCGTCGAGATCCTCGTAGACCGGCACCTCCGCCGAGAGCTGCAGCGCGATCCGCGCGCGCCGCGCCCCCTGCAACTGGAACCCGAGCCGGGTGAGCGTCGGCGCGGCCGCGTGCGGGCCGCGCGGCGCCTGCGGCGGCGGCGCGATGTCCGCGGCCGCCATCGGCAACGCGAGCGCGAACCCGGCGACGATGGCGAGCCAGGAGAGCGGACGCACGAGCGTCCCTTCAGGCTAACTCAGGTAGGCGCGCACCGCGTCGGCGATCGGATCCGCGACGCAGATCGCGTTCGTCCCGTGCACGATCGTGTTGCACGACACGACCTGCCGCGCCCCCGCGTCGAGGAGTTCGTCGTGCACCGCGTCCGCGAACACCGCGTGGATCGCCACGCACACCGGCGCCGCGGCGCCCGCCGCGCGCAGCTCGCGCGTCGCCTCGAGCATCGTGCGGCCCGTCGACACGATGTCGTCGATCACCACCGGCGTCTCGCCGTTCCACGTGCCGCCGGGCGCGACCGGCCGGGTCACCGACACGTCGCGATCACCGCGCCGCGTCTTCTCCAGCACCACGTACGGCGCGCCGCACGCCGCCGCGACCGCCGCGACCCATTGCACGCTCTCGGCGTCCGGCCCGACGAGCACCGGGTGCTCGACCTCGGCCGTGATCCACGCCGCGATGGCCGCCGCCGACCGCGCGACCGTGGTCGGGATGGTGTAGAGCCCCTCGAGCGTGTGGATCCGGTGCAGGTGCGGATCGACCGTCACCATCCAGTCGACGCTCTTCGACACGAGCTCGGCGAAGTAGCGCGCCGTGACGCCCTCGCCTGGATGAAACGCGCGGTCCTGCCGCATGAACGCCAGGTACGGCGCCACGAGGCCCACGCGCCGCGCGCCGAGCTCGCGCGCGGTCGCGGCCAGGAACGCGACGAGCAGGAACTTGTCGGCCGGCCGCGGATAGAGGCTGCCGCACACGATGACGTCCTCGCCGCCGACATCGCCGTCGATGCGCACGCTGATCTCCCCGTCGGGGAACACGTGGACGTGGGGCGCGATCAGACGCGCGCCGAGGCGCTGCGCGAGCTTGTGCGCGTGGTCGTCGCTGTCAGCGACGGAGAGGACGACGGGCACGCCCGCATCCTAACGCGGCGCGGCGACTTACAACGCCTTGAGCGGCGTGAGATGCAGGAGAGTCGGGATGACCTTGCCGCCGGTCACGATCTGCATGTGCTCGTATTGCGAGCGCACGTAAAGGAGCTTGGCCGTGCGCTCCTTCTTCGAGAACCCGCCGGCGCTATCCGGCATGCGCTCGCGCGCCACGGCGAACTTGTACTTCTTCGCGAACGCGGCCGACTCCTCGGCCGTGCTCGCCGCGACGACGATCAGCTTGTGCTCGTCGGCGTGCTTGCCGCTCGCGATGTACTCGTCGAACGCCGACTCGCCGGCGTACATCGCGTCGAGCAGGATGATCTGGTCCACGAGGCGGTGGTCGACCCACTGCATGATCGTGCGAAACGCGCCGGAGTGCCCCATCACGATGACCGGGCCATCAGGCAAGTGGAGGTTCGCGCGCGCGACCGCCTTGCGGAGATCCGTCAGCGCGGGCCAGTTGACGCCGTCGTCGTTCGACGCGGGCGCGTCCGGCACGATGAACATCGCGTTCTGGTGGCTCGCGCGGAACTGCTTGCCGAGCTCGTGCTCTTTCCAGGCGCCGTCGGCGTCGGTCCAGTAGCCGTGGACGTACACCACCGTGCCGGCCGTCGCGCGGTCGTAGCCCGACGGGATCCACACGTGGACCGCGCCCTGCGACGTCTTGATGCGCCAGTGCTTGCCGCCGGCGACCGTGTCCTCGGCCTTGTCGAGCTTGCCGTCGCCGTCGTCCTTGATGCGCTCGTGATGGACGGCGCGCGGCGTCGGCATCGACAGCCGGGCCTTGGAGTGGCCGGCGGGCGCGGGCGCGGGAGCCGGCTCGGGCACGTCGTTCTCGCCAGGCGCGCCCGGGTCGTCATCGACGGTGGAGACCGAGATCTTCGCCGGCGCGTCATCGGCGCGGGCCGCCGAGCTCGGGACGACGCTCGCGAGGAGCAGCACCGACAGCAGGCATCCGCGCGTCACTTCTTCGCCTCCGCGGGCGCCGTGATCATCAGATGCACGGCCTTGTTCGCGTCGGGGTAGCCGTAGCGAAACGGGAGCTTGCGATGCGGCTGCGAGGACCACATCTTCACCATCTCCTCGCCGACGCTCTTGTTCGCGTCCTCGAGGAACGGGCCCGTGAACGAGCCGTACGTCGTCTGCACGAAGCCGGCTTTCTTCGCCGCGCTCGGCGCGACGCCTGTCGCATCCGAGGCCATCCACTGCATGTTGCCGAGGAGGTAGTCGCGGATCGCCGTGAAGTTATCGCTCCACAGGAGGTAGCTCGCGGCCTTGGTCATCGCCGCCACCTTGCCGCGCGCGAGCAGGTACTTCTCCAGCGGCGAGCCCTTGAACGCCTTGGTCGCCAGGTTCGCGGCGATGTGGCGATGGATGACGAGCGGCGCGTGCGGATCGCCGACCTTGCGGAACGTCAGCTCCATGTTCGTGAAGGCCTGGCTGAAGTCGGTGTCGACCCAGCCCTCCTTGATCTTCTTCGCCGTCTTGGGCGCGAGCTCCTCGACCTCGGCGGCCGTGTAGTAGTGGATCGCGCCGTCGTCCTGCAGCTTGAAGAACTTGAGCGAGACCGGCTCGAACCCGAGCGCCGTCATCCCCGTGATGTGGAACGAGAGCTGGCCGGGGATGCCGCCCTTCTCGAGCTTCCGCATGTTGTCGGTGGTCGAGTCGTTGAGCGAGAGCAGGCCCTCGATCGCATCGCGGTACGCCGAGAGCGCGGTCGCGAGGTGCTTCTTGTCGAGGGTACCGAGGCGCGTCGGGTCGCCGGCGTGCTCGAGGGAAATGGTCGTGATCTCGCGCGCATCCGGGTAGGTGACCAGCGCGCCGCCGAGGTCGCCGCCGCCGAAGGGATAGACGATCGTCGTCGGCACGGTGGCCGGGCGCAGCGGCGCGAAGAACGCGCGCGCCGGGGTGATGTACGTGTCGGTGAAGTGCGTGTAGCGCTTCTGCATCTCGGCACAGTGCTTGTCGAGCAGCGGGCGATCCACGCTCGCCGGCGGCTCCTCGCTGCCGCCACACGCCACGACGCGATAGAACAGCTTCGCGTCGTTAATGAAATCGCGCGCCTCGCCGGCCGCCCCGGCCCCCTCGGCATGAACGGGACCCGCCACCGCCGCCAACATCAAGCCGGTCAAGCCGACCGCGACGACCAGCGAGGAGCGCGACATCGATTTACACATACGCCGACCTCACTCCTGGGCGCTAGTTTACGTCCCGACGATCCGTCGATTGCCGGCCCGCCCCGCCGGGCTTGGGCCCCACGACGCTGTGCAGCACGGCCTTCGCGACCTGCTCGCCGCTGGCATCGCGCAGGATGACCGGGACATCGATCGCGGCGCGGACCGACGTCTGCGGTACCGGGCACTCGCCCGTCGCGATGATCGTCCCGCGCGCCTTCTTCGTGTACTCGATCTCGAGGCCGCCCACGATGAAGCGTGCATCGTCGGGGAGGGAGTACGCCAGCGCGATATTGCCGGCCAGCTCCGCGAGGTTCGCCAGGGCGATCGCGTGCACGCAGTCGAGGTGGTTGCGAACGGCCTTGCGGTCGTGGAGCTCCACCTCGGCCCGGCCGGCGCGCAGCGCGATGACGGTCGCGCCGATCGACCCCGTGTACGGCGCCATCCGGCCGACCAGCCGCGAGAACAGGACCTTGCCGCCGGGGAGGCGCGACAGGAGGTTCCACGCGTCCTTGATCGCGTTCCGTCCGCCGACGAGGCGAGGGACGGGGAGCAAGCGGCCGAGACGGTCGGCGAACGGCATCGGCGGACCATACACAAACACCTTCCGGATCTCTCTCCTTTTCTCGACCCCGGGCGGCCCCCGTGCATACTGGGAGGCGTAGGATGAGCGCGTTCGCCATGATCTCCCGTCGCCTCGCTCGTACCGCGCTGTCTGTCGTCGCGCCCGTTGTTGTCTTTGCCTCCACCAGCGCGTGCACCAGCAACGCGAAGAAGCGCCCGCTCACGGCGCAGGAGATGGTCCAGATGGATCCTCTCCCGCTCGCGAAGGGCGCGCACTGGACGTACGCGGTGACCGTGAAGCGCTTCGACGCCGACACGGACAAGGTCGTCACGTCCAACCTGTCGTGGACGACCGAAGTGATCGACGCGCGTGAAGCGAACGGCGTGATCGCGTACCGCATCAAGGGCTGGCCGAGCGACCTCGAGGCCTCGGCCGAGGGCAGCGGCGCGCCGGTCGCGACCGAGAAGACCCTCCTGCGCTCCGGCAACAGCTTCCTGTGGGGCACGTCCCCGGACCCGACGCTGGACGGCGCCGAGGGCTGGTTCAGCTGGCCGGTGATCGATGGCCAGAAGATCTGCCCGTCGGCCGAGATGGTCTACTGCTGGCAGGTCGCCGCCGTCGAAACAGGCTACACGCTGTCGTTCTTCACCGGCCCCGACGAGCAGACGTTCGAGCTCGAGCCCGGCACCGGCGTCGCGCGCTTTCACTACGCGCACCACGGCACGACCAACGAGGTCGAGGCCAAGCTCGTCACGTACGCCAAGGGGAAGTAAATCGGCCGCCTGCCCGTTACGGCAGGCACCTCGCGCATCGGCGAGCGTTGCGCCGGCCCCCGCGCGCTCGTACATTCGACGAGATGAAAGAGATCTCCAGCTACCTCGTCCCGACGGTCATCGAACAGACTCACCGCGGCGAGCGCGGCTGGGACATCTTTTCGCGGCTCCTCAAGGACCGCATCATCTTTCTCGGCACGGCGATCAACGACGACGTCGCGAACGTGATCATCGCGCAGCTCCTCTTCCTCGACTCCGAGGAGCCGGAGAAGGACATCATGCTGTACATCAACTCGCCCGGTGGCCACGTCTCGGCCGGCCTCGCGATCTACGACACGATGCAGTACCTCCACTGCGACGTGGCGACGATCTGCATGGGCCAGGCGGCGTCGATGGGCAGCTTCCTGCTCGCCGCCGGCACCAAGGGCAAGCGCTACGCCCTGCCCCACGCGCGCGTCATGATCCACCAGCCGCTCGCCGGCTTTCAGGGCCAGGCGACCGACATCGAGATCCACACCAAGGAGATCTTGAAGACGCGTGACACGCTGAACGAGCTGTACTCGAAGCACACGGGCCAGCCGATGGACAAGATCAAGAACGACACGGACCGGGATAACTTCATGTCGTCGGCGACGGCCAAGGAGTACGGCCTCATCGACGAGGTCCTCATCACCGCGAAGAAGAGCCCCGAGCCGAAGAAGTAATGCGCCTGTCCGCAGCGGTCGCCGCGGCGGCCCTGCTCTCCGCGTGCGTCGTGCACGAGCCGCCGCCGGCCGTCCCGGAAGAGATCGTCCCGCGGCCGAACGTGGTGCTCGGCGAGCCCGCCGCGGGCGATGGCACGGTGCTGATCGACACGGTCGGCGCGGCCGCCGATGTCTATGACGAGACCAAGACGATCTGCACCACGCCCTGCGAGGTCCACCTCCCGCAAGGGCTGCACGACCTGCGGTTCGTCGACCCGGTCAGCCACGAGCCGCGCGGCGACGGCCGGATCACCGTCGGCAAGTACCCGACGGCGTACCGCTACGCGATGGGGCGGCAGGACATCCCGATCGCCGAGCTCTCCGTCGCGTATCTGCTCGCGATCACGGGGGGCTCGTTCGCGTTCACCGGCGCCGTGGCGGACAGCTCGGGGTTCGCGATCGCAGGCGCGGCGATGCTCGTCCTGGGGGTCGTCGGTGGCTACGTGTTTCGGCCTCACACGCGCGCCGGCACCGGCGTGCAGTGGACGCCACCGCCCTCCCAGCTAGGGGCGCCAGGCGCCGATCTGCGCTAGGCTGGGGCCTACGATGCCGATCGAGAAACGTGATGGCGCGTCGCTGACATGCTCCTTCTGCGGCAAAGCGCAGAAGGAGGTCAAGAAGCTGATCGCCGGGCCGACCGTCTACATCTGCGACGAGTGCATCGGCCTCTGCAACGACATCATCGCCGAGGAGATCGAGAAGGAGGACACGAGCTACGGCACGTCCTCCATCCCGAAGCCGGCGCAGATCAAGAAGGTGCTCGACGAGTACGTGATCGGCCAGGAGCGTGCGAAGAAGATCCTCGCCGTGGCCGTCCACAATCACTACAAGCGTATCGATCACAAGCAGACCGGCGCGTCCGACGAGGACGTCGAGCTGCAGAAGTCGAACATCCTCTTGCTCGGCCCGACGGGCAGCGGCAAGACGCTCCTCGCGCAGACGCTCGCGCGGATCCTCAACGTGCCGTTCGCGATCGCGGACGCCACGAATCTCACCGAGGCGGGTTACGTCGGCGAAGACGTCGAGAACATCATCGTCTCGCTCCTCCAGAACGCTGACCACGACATCGAGCGCGCCCAGCGCGGCATCGTCTACATCGACGAGATCGACAAGATCGCGCGCAAGAGCGACAACCCGTCGATCACGCGCGACGTCAGCGGCGAGGGCGTGCAGCAGGCGCTGCTGAAGATCATCGAGGGCACCACGGCGAGCGTCCCGCCCAAGGGCGGCCGCAAGCACCCGCAGCAGGAGTTCCTGCAGGTCGACACGACAAACATCCTGTTCATCTGCGGCGGCGCGTTCACGGGCCTCGAGGAGATCATCGAGAACCGGATCGGCCAGAAGCTCATCGGCTTCGGCGCCGGCATGCGCACCAAGGTCGAGCGCTCGCAGTGGGAGCTCGTGCAGGAGGTCGAGCCCGAGGATCTGCTGAAGTACGGCATGATCCCGGAGTTCATCGGCCGCCTGCCGGTGATCGCGCCGCTCCACGAGCTGTCCGAGGAGGCGCTCGTGCAGATCCTCACGCAGCCGAAGAACGCGCTCGTGAAGCAGTATCAGAAGCTGTTCGAGATGGACGGCGTGAAGCTCAAGTTCGGCAAGGGCGCGTTGACCAAGGTCGCGAGCATGGCCGCGCTGCAGAAGAGCGGCGCCCGTGGCCTCCGCGCGATCCTCGAGAGCGCGCTGATGGACATCATGTACGACGCGCCGGGTCAGGCCGCGGCCGAGGTGTTCATCAACGAGGACGTGATCGAGAAGCACGTCCCGCCGCTGGTGACGTTCGACAAAGAGCCGAAGATCTCGGTCGAGCCCTAGCAGGTCGTTGAAAAACCGCTGAACTCGGCGCGTGGCTCCCCCGTTCGCGGTCCGGCCCGCGCCGCCGTTCGGCGAGCCCGCCGTCGTTGCCGCCGGGCCGGCGGTCCGGCGCGCCGGCTAAGCCGCCGCTGCCATGAGGTTCGCGATACGGAGCAGGTTGTAGGCGGCGCCGACAAAATGCGCTGTCTGCTGCGTGCCGACCACGCCGTGAAATCTGGTCTTTCGCAGGCCGCCGTAGGTCTTCATCCAGCCGAAGATCTCCTCGACGCGCTTGCGGATCCGCTGACTGACTCGGTAACCCTCATGGCGTGTCGTGCGCGCGTCGATGGCGGAGTGTTT
>JANXOM010000174.1 GCA_025353585.1 Deltaproteobacteria bacterium | reverse complement strand
ACTCCGCCCTCGATGCGCTCGACGACGACGACGTCAACATCGACTTCGACGACGACGCGCCGAAGCGTTAGCCCGCGCGCACGCGGCGCACGTCAGGCGAGGCCGGGGTGAGCGAGCGCCGCGATCAGCGCCTTGCGGTCGCCGGCGTGCGCCTGCCACAGCTCGACGATGCGGTCGGCCTGCGTGCGACCCGTCGCCGCGATCGCCTCGACCGGCTCGACGAGGGGCACCGCCGTCGGCGCCACGCGACCGAGGCCATCCTTCGCGATCGCGACGAGCTCCTTCGCCAGCGCGCCGACCGTGTGGCCACCCGGCGTCGGCGCCGCGAGCCCCATCGTCGGGACCACGTCCGCGAGCTGCTGGCGGTCGTCGAACGCCCAGCCAGCGGTCAGCGCGATCGCCGCGTCGCGCGCCGCGGTGTCGTAGAGCAGGCCGCGCATGAACGGCGCGAGCGCCGCGATCATCTCGAGCGAGCCACAGTCGCAGCCGCGGACCTCGATGAACTTCTTGAGCCGCCCCTCGGGGAACAAGGTCGAGAGGTGCAGCGCCCAGTCGGACACCGTCGCCTTCGCGCCCTTCCAGCCCTCGACCATGTACTTGCGGAACGTCAGGTTCGCCGGGACCGGCTTGTAGCCGCCGCGGTAGACGAAGTACATCGGCACGTCGAGCGCCCAGTCGGTGTACGCGGAGAAGATGTCCTGCCGCTCGAACACGAACGGCAGGAACCCGGAGCGCGCGTTGTCGGTGTCGCGCCAGATGTGCGCGCGATAGGTCTGGTAGCCGGAGACCTTGTCTTCGACGATCGGCGATGCGGCCCACAGCGCCGTCAGGATCGACGACACGCCGTAGAGGCACTTCATCTTCGCGGCGGCGTCGGCCTCGTCGGCGAAGTCGAGGTTCGCCTGCACGGTCGCCGTGCGCATCATCATGTCGAGGCCGCGCGAGCCAACCGTCGGCATGTACGCGCGCATCACGTCGTAGCGCTGCTTCGGCATCGCGGGGACATCGGCGCTGCCGCCGAACGGGCGCAGGCCGATCGAGAGCCACGCGAGCCCGAGCTCCTTGGAGGCGGCAGCGAGCTCGGCGACATGTGCGGTCAGCTCCTCGACGAGCGTGCGGTCATCGGTCTCCGGCCGCGACGCGAGCTCGAACTGCCCGCCCGGCTCGATCGTCAGCTGGGCATCGCCGCGCGCGATCGCGATCGGGTGCCCGTTCTCGAGCACCGGGTCGCCGCCGCTCGCCGCGAACTTCGCGAACAGCGCGCCGATGCCGTGAGGTCCGTCGTACGGCGGGGCCTCGCCGGTCTCGCGCACGACGCCGACCAGCTCGTGCTCGCTGCCGACGCGCCACTGGGCGGCCGGTTTTCCCGCCGACGAGAAGTACTTCAGCAGATCCTCGCGCGAGCGAACGGGGACGGAATGTTCGTCGACGAGATGCAAGGTCCGTGCAATCTAGGGGCTGATCCGCGCCTCGTCAACCGAGGTCGTCGTGGTAGCGTCGACGCGTGCCGGACGGACTGTTCGATCGACCCGCGCTCGCTCCCAAGCGTGCGCGCCTCCTGGAGTTGTTGCGGACGCGCGCGTACGCCAAGCGCGAGGTGATCCTCTCCTCGGGAGCCAAGAGCGACTTCTACATCGACTGCAAGCAGGTCACCCTCGACGCCGAGGGCGCCGTGTTGTGCGGCGAGCTGATCCACGCCGTCATCGAGCACGTCGCGCCGCGCGCGATGGCGGTCGGCGGCCTGACGATGGGCGCCGATCCCCTCGCCACCGCGTCCTCGATCGCGAGCTTCCGGGCCGGCCAGCCGCGGCCCGCGTTCCTCGTGCGCAAGGAGCCCAAGGGCCACGGCACGAACCAGTGGGTCGAGAGCCCCGCGATCCCACAGGGCTCGCCGGTTGCGATCGTCGAGGACGTCGTCACCACCGGCGCCTCGACGCTGAAGGCCATCGAGCGCGTGCGGCTCGCGGGCTTCGAGGTCGCGTGCGCCATCGCGCTCGTCGATCGCTCCGAGGGCGGCAGCGGTACGGTCTCGCGCGTGCTCGGCGAGGCGCCGCTCGTGACCCTGTTCATGCGTCGAGACTTTTTGTGACCGACGGCGACAGCCGGTGCGCGGGGCCAGGGCCGCGCGCCGCCCCGGCCCGAGGCAAGCCCTCCGGGGTGGACGCCGTGCGCCGCGTCCTTGCGATGGGGCTCCTCGGGGCCGTGCTCGCGGCCTGCGCGACCGAGCCCGTCAAGGTGCGGCTCGTCGAAGACTGGCCAGCGCAGACCGGCGACTACACGGCCGTCACGCAAGCGTGGACGCGCATGGCGCAGCTGCGTGGCGAATACCAGGAGGTGCTCGACCTCGCCGCGACCTTCAAGTCGAGCGAGTGGCGTGCGGCGCACGCGGCGCGGGATGCCGACCACCGCATGCTCGTGGGCGACGCGCGCGAGCAGGTGATCGCGCAGGCGCAGGCCGACGCGGCCGGCCCGTACGAGGTCGAGCTCCTGATGACGACGTGGGACCGCCGCGAGAACGACCTCGATCACGGCAAGCGGAGCGTGTGGCATGTCGCGCTCGTCGACGAGCAGGGGCACGAGGTCGCGCCGATCGAGATCGTGCGCGACAAGCGGCCGCCGTTCACCGTGCGCTCGGAGTTCCCGGCGTTCGGTGACTTCGCGACGGCGTACATCGCGCGCTTTCCGCGGACGCCGGCGCTACTCGGGCCGAGCGCGAAGCTCGTGCGGCTGCGGCTGTCGGGCGAGCGCGGCGGCGTCGAGCTCGCCTGGGCCGCGCCGTAGCGGCCGCGCGCGACGACGCCCTGGCGACCGTTACTTTTTCTTCGGCGTGCCGGGCGCCGGCTTCCGGGCCGGCTCCTTCGACTTGAGCGGCGGATCGCTCGTCGCGCTGTGGTGCCGGTTGCGGCCGCGCACGCGATCCCAGAAGCCGACCGGCTTGTAGTCGGCGTCGAGATCTTCGAACGACTCCGCCGGCTGCGCGCGGACGACGGGCGCGGCCTTGTCGTCGCCGCCGCGGAAGAAGGCCTCCTCCGCGTCGGTGAACGCCACGGCGGCGTCCGAGCGGACCTGGGCGACGGCCCGGGCGGTCGTGGTGGTGGTGGCATCGGCGGTGGCCGGCGCGCGGGCCTGCGCGGAGGTGACGGCCGCGATCGCCTGCTGGGCGGCGGCGAGGTCGGCGACCAGGACGGAGGGCTGATCGGCCTCGACCGCGAGCGGTCGCGACTTGCTCGCGTCGGCGATGCGGGTCGGGATCTCGCCGCGCTGCGCGGGCTGCGGCTCGGGATAGCCGCCGGGCGGCGGCGTGCTGACCCGGCGCGGGCGAGCGAGGGGCGCGGTCTCGGGGTTGATGAGCGGCGCCTGGATGACGCCGTCGGAGGGCTCGTCCACGAGGACCGAGGGCGTTGCGGGGGCGGCCGCCGCCGCGGTCGCGGTGATCGTGACGTGCGGCGTCGAGGTGACGACGGCCATGTCCTTCGCCGCGACGACGGTGAGCTTGTCGCTCGTGACGACGGTCGAGCCGGGGGTCTCCACGACCGTCACGGGATCGGTGAGGCGGACGCGATGGGACAGGTCGCCGGTCTCGTGGCCTTCGGCGAGGATCTGCTTGACGAGCTCGCTCGCGGAGGGCGGCACGGGCGCGGGTCGGGCGTCGCCGACGACCGACGGGGCGACGGCGCGCAGGGCGTCGGCGCGTGCGTCGGCCTCGGCTTTCGCTTGCGCCTCCGTTTCCGCCTTGGCCGCGTCCGCCACCGCGGCCGCTTTGGCCGCTTCAGCCACAGCAGCCGCCTTGGCCGCTTCTGCCACTGCAGCCGCCTTGGCCGCTACCGCTTCCGCAGCCGCCTTGGCCGCTTCCGCCTTAGCCGCTTCCGCAGCCGCAGCCGCCTTGGCTGCTGCCGCCTCCGCCGCCGCCTTGGCCGCTTCCGCCACCGCAGCCGCCTTGGCCGCTTCCGCCACCGCCTTGGCTGCAACCGCAGCCGCAGCCGCGTCCGCTTCCGCCTTGGCTCTGGCCGCCGCTTCGGCTTCCGCCTTCGTCGCCGCGTCAGCTATCGCCTTCGCCGCCGCTTCGGCTTCCGCCTTCGCCGCAGCTTCGGCTTCCGCTTTCGCCGCCGCCACGGCCTTGGTCTGCGCCGCAAGCGCGAAGGCCGCCGCCGCCTCGGCTTCCGTCTTCGCCTTGGCCGCCGCCGCGGCTTCGGCTTCGGTCTTCGCCTTGGCCGCCGCCGCGGCTTCCGTCTTCGCCGCCGCCGCCGCTTCGGCTTCCGTCTTCGCCTTGGCCGCCGCCACGGCTTCCGTCTTCGCCTCGGCTTCCGTCTTCTGCGCTGCGGCAGCGGCCGCGGCCTTTTGCTCGAGCTCGCGCCGCTGCTTCTCGACGAGCTCCTTGATCCGCGCCTGCTTCGCCGCGAGCTCGGCCTTGCCCTCGGCCTCGGCCGCATCCCTGGCCGCGGTCGCCGCCGCCATCTTGACCGCGGCCTCGGCCGCCACCGCGGCTCGTTCGGCCGCCTCGTTCCAGACCACCGTCGGCTCGCCGTCGAGCTCGGTCGGGAAGATCTTCGCCCGCATCGCCGTGTCCGTGACCGCCTCGAGCCCCTCGCGCGCCTCGCGCCGCGACAAGATCTCGCCCGACTCCATCATCGCCGGCACCACACCCGCGAGCGGCCCCACCTCGGCCCCGACGATCCGCGGCACCAGCGCACCCCAGTCGATCTCCTGCTTCCCCCCGCCGACGCTCACCACCGGCACGCTCGACGGCAGCGGCGTGTTCGCGCGGCCCTTCTTCTTGCTGTTGCCGCGCTTCTTGCGGCTCTTCGTCGACGAGTACGGCGGGCTCGCGCCCGGCGAGCGCGGCGGCTCCGTCGGGCCCGTGGCCGCGTGCGGGTCGACCGGCTGGCTATCGAGCATCGACGCCGTCCGCTCGACCACGCCGTCGCGCGTCTCCGTGCCGACCAGCCACTCCTCGATCGCGAGCACCGCGCGCCACGTCGCCTTCGGCCGAGGCGTCGGAGCAACCTTGAGCAGCCCGGCCTCCATCGCGCGCTGGGCCACGCGCAGCGTCTCGAACACGCGGTAGGGGGAGTCCTCGAGCACGTCCGCGAGCACGCGGTGGCCGTCGAACATCCGCAGGACGCCGTGCACCTCCGTCGGGATCTGCTTCCCGAGCGTCTGCACGCGCGCGACGTTTTGCTCGAGCACCATCGCCGGCGACAGCGCGCCCGCGCTCTCACGCACGCCCACCAGGAAGCGCTCGGCGTCGGCGAACAGCTCCTCGTGCGTCAGCGGGATCTGCTGCCGCCGCACCACGTCCTGGCGCTGGTAGTCGAACCGCGCGTCCGTCCACAGCAGCAGCTGATGCAGCGCCGCCTGGCCGTGGATCATGCCGACCTGGGCCGACGTGACCTCGCCATGATAGAAGCGCACCTCGCCGCGGCGGAGCCCGCGGATGAGCGTCAACACCGCGCTGCGTCCGATCGCGGCGAGCGCGCGGACCAGCGTGTAGACGCCGGTCGTCTCCGCGAGGCTGCCGACGATGTGCGCCCGATGCTTCGCCGGGAGCCCGCGCAAGATGCGGCCCACCGTCACGACGTCCCGCAGGTGGGCCGGCGCGAGCAGGACTTCATCGGCACCCGCGAGCTCGGCCTCGCTCCGCCGCACGCCCCGGCCAGCGAACACGATCGGGAGATCGTGGCCGCCATCGTCGAGGAGCGCGCGCGTCTTCGCGAGCAGCTCGAGCCCGCGGCCGTCGGTCCCGCCGACGACGATGAGCCCCGCGTCGTCGGCATGCAGGGCGAGCTTGTCGAGGTCGACGCCGACCGGCGTGACCATCGCGACGACGCCCTCGCGCTCGAAGCCCAGCTGGAGCTGGCGCCCGGCCCGGGGATCCGGATCCAGGACGATGACTTTCGACGGCCCCGACATGCTGACTCGAGCGAGCAACTATATAACTTCGCTTTCGTTGGCGTGTACCCGCGGGCGCGCGTTCTTCGCATCGACGAACGCTTGCCGGTGCATGCGCGCGAGCTTACGGGCTATAACTCCTTCCGAAGGCGTGATCGTTCTCGAGATCTTGCGCGGCACCGCCACGGAGCGGGTCCATCGGGTCACAGGTACGGCCACGCTCGGCCGCTCGCCTGCGAGCACGGTGACGATCACCGACTATCACCTCTCGGGTGACCACGCGCAGATCACGCAGATCGGCGAGCACTACGTGTTCCGCGACCTGCGCTCGACGAACGGCTCGGCCGTCGAGCGCGATGGCCGCCGGATCCCGGTGGACGCGGCGGCGCGCTGGGAAGTCGCGCTCGTCGATGGGGACGTGCTGCTGCTCGGGAACCCGAACGATCCCGTCCGGGTCGCCGTCCGCATCGGCGACGAGGAGACCGACGACCTCGGTGACCGGCTGATCGCGTCGCGCTCGATCATGGATCTGCCGGCGGTCACCGACCAGCTGGACCGCGATCCGGGTGAGGCGCTCCGCGTCTACAAGGCGCTGCACCCGATGGGCGCGCGGCTCGAGCCGGCGGAGGCGATCGAGGCGGTGGTGGCGGCGACGTTCGAGCTCCTGCCGCGAGCGTCGAACGTGGCCATCTTGCTGCGCAGCGAGGCGGACCGCGACCGGTTCGCGCTGGCGACGTCGCGGCAGCGGCCGGGGATCCCGCCGCACCACGCCGATCCGGACGTGCCGGGCGGGGCGCCGGTGCGCGCGAGCCGGGCCGTGCTGCGGCGGGTCCTCGCGGATCGCGCGGCCGTGCTCATCGCGAACGCGCAGGAGGAGATGTCGTCGTCCGAGTCCATCCTCGGCGGGCAGATCCTCTCGATGCTCGCGGTGCCGCTGTGGCGCGGCGAGGACATCATCGGGCTCATCCAGGCCGACAACCGGCAGAGCGGCGCGGGGATGTTCGCCGCGAGCGACCTCGAGGTCGCGCTGCTGCTCGGCGCGCAGGCCGCGCTCGCCGTCGACAACGCGACGCTGGTCGCGCGGCTCCGGGTCGCCGAGGAGCGGGCGCGCGGCGAGAACGTCTATCTCAAGCGGCGCGAAGAGAAGATGAAGTTCGACAACATCATCGGCGAGTCGCCGGCGATGAAGGCGGTGCTCTCGCAGCTCGAGCGCGTGATCGATACCCGCGCGACGGTGTGCATCGAGGGCGACACCGGTACGGGCAAGGAGCTGATCGCGAGCGCGATCCATCACCAGTCGCAGCGGCGCGACAAGATGTTCGTCGCGCAGAACTGCGCCGCCCTGCCGGAGAACCTGCTCGAGAGCGAGCTGTTCGGTCACAAGCGCGGCGCGTTCACGGGCGCCGAGGCTGACAAGAAGGGCCTGTTCGAGATCGCGGACGGCGGCACGCTGTTCCTCGACGAGATGGGCGAGATGCCGCTGACGCTGCAGAGCAAGCTCCTGCGCGTGCTGCAGGAAGGCACGATCCGCGCGGTCGGCGCGACGAGCGAGAAGCAGGTCGACGTCCGCATCATCTGCGCGACGAACCGCGACCTCGCCGCCGAGGTGGAAAAGGGCGCGTTCCGCCAGGACCTCTACTACCGGCTGATGGTGTTCCCCATCAAGCTGACGCCGCTGCGGGACCGGCGCGAGGACATCCCCGCGCTCGCGGCGCACTTCCTCGCGCGCTACGCCGAGGAGTATCGCGTGGTGCTGCCGGGCTTCTCGCCGGAGGCGCTCGACGCGCTGGCTGGCTACGGCTGGCCGGGCAACATCCGCGAGCTCGAGAACGAGGTGCAGCGGCTCGTGATCCAGGCCGAACCGGGGCACATCATCGACGTGACGGATCTGTCGCCGCGCCTGCGCAAGATCGAGGGCACCGTGACCCGGATCGCGCCGAAGCAGGGGACGCTCAAGGAGATGATGGACCAGGTCGAGCGCTGGCTCATCGCCGAGGCGCTGCGCGAGCACAACAACAACAAGACGAAGACGGCCGTCTCGCTCGGGATCACGCGCGAAGGCCTGCACAAGAAGCTCGCGAAGCTCGGCGTGTAGCGGCGGCGCGCGGCGGGGCTCCGGCGCACAGGGCCCGGGGTGTGCAACCGCACCGAGCATGCTGGAAAAACTGCCTCACGGGCTCGGCGCCGCGTTGCGGGGCGTGCGGCCGGGCCTCGAGAAGCTCGTGTCCGCGCGCGCGGAGATCGTGGCGGCGCCGCAGACGCTTGTCGTGACCAGCCCGGCGTTCGGCGAGGGCGGGGCGCTGCCCCGGTACTACACGGCGGACGGCACGCCGGATGGAGCGGCCGCCTCGCCGCCGCTCGCGTGGACGGGCGTGCCGGCGGAGGCGCGCTCGCTCGTGCTGATCGTCGAAGACGCGGACAGCCCGACCCCGCTGCCGCTCGTGCACGCGATCGCGTGGGGGCTCGAGCCGGCCTTGCGCGGGCTGCGAGAGGGCGCGCTCGTGGACGGCACGGACGAGATCCTGCTCGGCCACAACTCGTACTTCAGGGCCGCGTGGCTGCCGCCGGATCCGCCGCCCGGGCACGGCCCGCATCGGTACGCGTTCCAGCTGTTTGCCCTGGCGACGGCGCCGGATCTCGGGCGACACCCGGGGCGGCGCGCGGTGATCGGGGCGCTCGCGAATCACGTCCTGGGGCGCGGGCAGCTGATCGCGACGTACGAGCGGCCGTGACCGTCGGCGGCGCGTATGCTGCCTCGATGACGATGACCCTGTACGTCGGCACGCCGGCGAAGAGCTCGTGGTCCTTGCGGCCGTACCTGGCGCTGGCGCACACGGGCGCAGCGTTCGAGCGGAAGACGATCGAGCTCGACCGCTCCGATACGGCGGCGCAGCTCCTCGCGCTCTCCCCGACCGGGCGCGCGCCGGTGCTCGTTCACGACGGCCTCGTGATCCCGGACTCGCTGGCGATCTGCGAGTACGTGGCGGAGCTGTTCCCCGAGGCCCAGCTATGGCCACGCGACCGCGCGGCGCGGGCACGGGCACGCGCTGTCAGCTGCGAGATGCACGCCGGCTTCGCCGCGCTCCGGCGCGACCTGCCCATGGACCTGCTCGAAGCCCACCACGGCCAAGGCCAAACGCCGGAAGCCGCGGCCGACATCCGCCGCGTGCACCAGCTCTGGCACGCCGCGCTCGCCGACTCGGGCGGGCCCTTCCTCTTCGGCAGCTTCACGATCGCGGACGCGATGTTCGCGCCCGTCGCCACCCGCTTCACGACCTACGGCGTCGAGCTCGACGCCACGTGCCGCCGCTACGTGGCCGCCCTCGCCGCCCTCCCCGCCATGTCCCGCTGGCTCGGGGACGGTGTAGTACCTGTAACCCCCCTGGGTTCGTAAAGCCCGGCGATTTCAAGCTGTTAACTGGGGACGGTGTAACACCTGTCAACCGCGGTTGGACGGGCAGGTACACGTCGATCACCGACCCACGATGCAGCGCGCCGGTCGCGTCGCGCCACACCATGCGCGCGCGCTCGCCCTCGCAGTTCCCACGCTCGTCGCACCGCGCGTCGAGGCGATCGCCGAGCGAGATCGAGACGATCGTCGCGCTGAGCGGGCGGAGCTCCGCGCCCCTGCTCGCGTGGTCGCCGTCGCGATCGCTCCACAGCACGAGCGCGGCGAACTCGGGATCGGATGCGTCGAGCTGGCCGTCGTGGTTGGCATCGAGGGTCGCGAGCGCGGCGAACCCGTTGGCGTAGCGAGCGCCGCCGGTGTGGTCGCCGAACAGCTCCGCGCCGCCGTCGATCGCCCCGTTGCCATCGCGGTCGAGCGCGATCCATGGCGTTCGTGCAGTCGGCCAGTCCGTCGCGACCGGCGCGCCCGCTGCGAACGCGAACGCGCCGCCGCCGGCCGCGAACTCGACGGGCTCGTCATCGAATGCCGCCACGAGCGGCGTGTTGTCGCCGCACAACGCGGACGACGGCTGGTCCTCACCGCCGCGGCAGTGCGCCTCGATGTACCGGTGCTGCGCGGGGGACAGGACCGCGTTCCACGCATCGTAGGTCGCGTAGCGGCTCTGCAGGTCGCCAGGCCGCCATGCGCGCGCGCGGGGCATGGGCGAGTACGGGATGTGAAGCGGGCCGATGCCGCCGCAGCGCAGGTCGTAGGCCACCGGGCGGGCGCGGCAGTACGCGGCGATGCGCTGCCGCTCGGCGCCGGTCTGCGCGGCGAGCCACGCGGCGTACTCGGCTGGTTCATCGCTCGGCGGCATCGGGATCGCGGTCGCGGGGTGCGGCGAGTGCGCGTGGGCGGTCGGTGCGGCCATGCCGGGCGCGGGCGGCGGCTCGTGGGCGGTGACGAGGGGCGGCGAGGTCGGTTCGGCGCTCGGAGCCGGTGCGAGGGTCGGCGGCGGCGCGGGCGGAGCGGAGGCGCGTTCGCAGCCAAGAAGTGCATACGAGCCGGCCACGACCGCGAGGAGGCGCATCCTCGATCCAACGCGCGGCCGTCAGAAACGGTCTCCGCACAGGCGGACAAGTGTTACACCGTCCCCGGTCAAACAATTGAATTTACACGGCTTGTTGAGATGAGCAGGTTGACAAGTGTTACACCGTCCCTCCGTTCGGGGTCAGTCGTCGTCGGTGGCGGCCACGGTGGGCGCGGAGAAGACGGTGCCGGAGAGCTGGGCCATGGCGGTCGCCAGGTCCGCGACCTCGACGGAGGCGGGCGCGTTGCGCTTGAGCATGAACGCGCACGTCGCGCAGGACGTCACCACGAGGCCGCCGCCCGTGGCGTGGACCTCGGCCAAGCGCCGCTTGGCCATCTGGTCGGCGACCATGGGCATCGTCTTCGGCAGGAGGCCGCCGCCGCCGCAGCACTCGGTGTCGCCGCGGTTCCACGCGAGCTCGCGCACCTCGACGAGCTGGCCGAGCGCCCGTCGCGGCGCGTCCATCACGCCGTTGTAGCGCGCGTGGTAGCAGGGGTCGTGATAGTAGACGCTGCGGCGCGCGCCGGCCTCGGGCGAGCCGACCGGGCACGCGAGGTTGTTCGCCGCCGGCCCGAGCAGATCCGCGACGGCCACGATCTCCGGCCGCACGTTCACGCCCTCGGCCGCGTACTGCGCGCGCAGCGCGTACAGGCACGCCGAGCAGTTGATCGCCACCTTGCGGAACCCGCGCAGCGACGCCGCCACCCGCCCGGCGTGCCAGCGAAACAGGTCGCGGTGCCCGGCCGCGAGCAGCGGATACCCGGCGCACGCCTGCGGCGCGTCGACGAGCTTGACGTCGTCGAGCCCGACGCGCTCGAACACCGAGAACGCGGCCGCGATGTCCGCGGTGCCCTTGTCGATCGCGTCGCAGCCTGGCCACAACCCGATCTCGCCTGTCGTCGCGAGCCTCTCGGGGAACGCCGCCTTGAGCTGCGCCGACAGCCGCTCCTCGCGCGCGCGGAATCGCTCGCTGTAGTTCGTCAGCGCGGGATGCGTGATGCCCTTCGCCACGGCCGCGGCGCGCCCCGCGAACAGCACCATGCCGGGCTCGTTGTCGTGATCGCAGTAGCTCGTGCAGTGGCGGCACCCGGTGCACGCCCAGAGCGGATCCGTCGTCTCCTGGGTCCACGGGCTGCGCCCGAGGCGGATCTGGTTCAGGCGATCCATCTTCGCCTGCGGGATGTGCGTCTCGCGCCCGCTCGCCGTGGACACCGGGCACGCGTGCCGGCACATCTTTGGGCAGTACGTGCAGTTGTCGAGCTGCTTGGTGACCGAGCCCGGCGAGAACGGTTCCGACATCTGGCGCGCCGATCGTACTAGTTCAGGCCGTCGACGCGCTCGCGCAGCTGCGTCAGATCGCGCGCGATCCGCGGGTTCGACGGCTCGAGCACCGCGAGCCGCTCCAGCACGTCCAGCGAGCGCGGCAGGTCGCCGTTGCGCCCGTAGATCCCGGCGAGGTTGACGAGGATGCGCGACACGATCTGCCGCTTGCTCGCGGCCGCGATGACGCTCGGCTCGAGGACCGCGCTCGGGGTCGTCGTCTTGCGCAGGAGCGCCTCGAGGTCCGCCGGGGCCAGGGTGCGCCCGCGCGTGTACGGGTCGATGAACAGCCACGCGTCCTCGATCGCCACCCGCACGAGGAAGTGCCCCGGAAAGTTCACGCCCTGCGCGAGGAGCCCGACGCGCCGCGCGACCTCGAGGTACAGCACCGACAAGGAGATCGGGATCCCCGTCTTCCGGTCGAGCACGTCGCTGAGGAAGCTGTTGCGCGGGTCGTAGTAGTCCTCGGTGTTGCCGCGAAACCCGAGCCGGTCGAAGAGGCAGTCGCTCACCGCGCGCGCGCGCAGGATGCCACTCGTCGCGACGTCCACGAACGGCTGCGTGTAGTCGGCGATCGCGCCGAGCTGATCGCGATACGCCTCCAGGTCGCGCTCCGGGTAGTCCCACGCGCCGATCAGCAGCGCCGCCTGGTCGAGCGCGAAGTCGTCGCGGCCCACCACGTCGACGAACTGGCTCAGGCGAGCAGCGGTCTCCATACGGCGATCAGCGTAGCACCGCTCGCCGCGTTGATATGCGATGATCGAGGTCATGGCCGAGGAGGCGAGACCCGGACAGATCGTCGGTGGCCGCTACGAGCTCCTCGAGGTGGCGGGCAAGGGCGGGATGGCGGATGTGTGGCGCGGCCGGGTGCGCGGCGATTCGGGCTTCGTCCGCGACGTCGCCGTCAAGCAGATGCACGCGAGCCTGTCCGTGCAGCCGCCGTACGTCGCGATGTTCGTCGAGGAGGCCCGCGTCGGGTCGACGCTGCAGTCCCCGAACGTCGCCGAGGTCCACGACTTCGTCCACGACCGCGGCAACTACTACATGGTCCTCGAGTGGATCGACGGGATCGATCTCGGCAGCTGGATCCGCTGGCACAGCTCGCGCGGCAGCCAGGCGCGCTGGGAGCTCGTCGCGGCGGTCGGCGTGGGCGTGCTGCGCGGGCTCGCGGCCGCCCACGAGCGCGTGGGCCCCGATGGCCGCCCGATGCCGATCGTCCATCGCGACGTGTCGCCCCACAACGTCCTCCTCACGACGCGCGGCATGGTGAAGCTCATCGACTTCGGCCTCGCGCTCGCCCCCGATCGCGCGCAGGAGACGACGGATCCCGGCATCGTGAAGGGCAAGATGTCGTACCTCGCGCCGGAGATCGTCGCGGGCGGCCGGCCGGTCCCCGCGTCGGACCAGTTCGCGTGCGGCTCGGTGCTGTGGGAGGCGCTCGTCGGCCGCAAGCTGTTCGACGGCACGACCGACTACGAGACGTACACGCGCCTGCGCGACTGCGTGGTGCCGCCGCTCAAGCCGACGCGCCCCGACGTGCCCGCGCCGTTCGCGCAGATCATCGCGCGCGCGCTGTCGGCGCAGCCGGACCAGCGGTTCCCGTCGACGCGCGAGATGGCGCGGCAGATCGGCACGACGCTCAAGAAGGTCCAGCTCCGCAAGGACCTCCATACCGTGCTGGCGCGCTCGGTCGCCGAGGCGCGCGAGGCGATGGGCATCGGGCCGCGGCCGGGCGAGGCCTCGGGGCTGACGCCGATCGTGGACCTGACGCCGTCGGAGACGCAGAAGGTCGCGCAGCTGCGCCCCGACGTCGCGCCCGAGAAGCGCGGCCTGCGCCACCGGCTCCCGACGTTCTTCGGCTTCGGCCGCAAGCGCGGCTGAGCGTGCGCCGGGCGCGCCGTGTGCAACAGTGCACCCGTGGCGCTGATCGGCTTCATCCTCCTCTGCAATGGCGCGGGCTTCCTCAGCTCGCTCGGCGGGCACATGTCCCTCTACGGCCAGCTCGCGCTGCCGGCGTGGGCGCCGCCGCCGCTCGCGTTCCCGATCGCGTGGGGCACGCTCTACACGCTGATGGGCATCGGCGCGTGGCTCGTCTGGCGCGCGCCCGCGAGCCCGGCGCGGCGGACGGCGCTGGCCGTGTTCGCCGTGCAGCTGCTCGTCAATATGGCGTGGACGCCGGTGTTCTTCGGCGCCGAGTGGTTTCGCGCCGGGCTCGCCGTGATCGCGCTCGTGTGGCTCGCCGTGCTCGCGATGGTGCTCGCGTACCGGCGCGTGTCGGGCGTCGCGGCGGCGCTGCAGATCCCGCTCTTGCTCTGGGTCGGCTTCGCGACCGCGCTCAACGCCGCGATCGTCGCGCTGAACTGAGCGGCGCGCTCAGCGCGCGGTCCCGACCCGCACGGTCTCCTGCTGCTGACCGTCCGCCGAGAGTGCCAGCACGGTCGGCGGGAGCTTCTTGTCGCCGTCGAGGACGCCGAGCCACACGATATCCCCTCCCGGTCGCGCGGCGATCCCGAGCACGGACCGCACGCTCGAGGAGACCTCCACGACCCGGGCGGTCATCGACGCGCGATCGATCAGCGCGACCCGGCTCGGACGGTCCGCCGTCACTCCGATGGCGGCGATCGTTCGATCGCTGACCACGATCCGATCGGCGACCGCTCCGACCGTGGCGGCGGCGATCGCGGCGTCCGCGCGGCGGATGACGACGACGCGATTCGCGTCGCGCCCGAGGATCGCGGTCGCGTCCACGCCGTGAAACGAGACGACGTTCCCGAGCGCGGTGCGCGCGTGGGTGGCGAGCATCACCAGCTCTGCCCCGGCCCCGGGGATGACGTACGCGATGTCGCCGACGAACTGACCGCAGCTCGCCTCGTGCGCGAACCGCCCGGTCTCGACCTCGACGACATCGCAGCCGTGGGCCCGACGGAGCATCACGTGGCTCCCGCTCGGCGTCACGTCGTAGAACGGCTCGCGCGACGGAGCGAGGTCGCTGGTGTCGACCGCGAGCTCGCGCTCGCGGAGGATCCTCAGATCTGCATCGTCGAACGCCACGCTGACCACACGCGCGCCGTACGCGTCGTGATGAACGACCGTCGCAGACCTGCCATCGACCGCGACCGCGAGCACCTCGGCCGGTAGCGACATGACAACGCCGTCGTCGGGCCGAAAGTAGAACTGACCCGGCGCGGTCACGCCACCCGCGATGCAGGCATAGCCGCCCGCGACCCGCAGCGCGCGCTCGCAGGCCTCGATGCGGCGCCCGGACTCGACCACGACGCGATCCTCGTCGGCCGTGATGCGTTGATCATCGCACCGCACCTCCTCACCGTCGACGATACACTCGTGCCCAGCGGCCGAGTCGTCGACCGCGCCGTCCGCGGGGAACGCCGCCACGCGGTGGTCGTCGCCGACCGTCACCCAGCTGTTGGACCGGTGATGTTCCGTCGCGCAGACCTGGCTCGAGCTCTTCCGGAACAGGTTCCAGAACGACTCGCACTCCTCGGTGTCGCCCTTGTCGTCCGTGAGCTGCACGAGCAACGCCTGCCGGTGCGCCGAGTACATCGCGAACGTCGGCGTGACCTGGGAGGCGGCGCACCCCCCCGCCGAGAGCAGGGCCGCCGCGGCAGCGAGGAGCACTGAGCGCATGCGCGATGCACAAGCAACCTGCGCGCCGCCTCCCCACGCATCCGCACGGCGCCCGGCCGGGCCGGGCTGGTGAACCCTCGACATCCGGCGGGCGGTCTCCGACACGCGACGGACGGTCCGCCGCGGCCCTTCGGCGGGAACCGCTGTCGCCGGCCGAGCCGGAGGAGAGTGCGTGGTCAGTAGTCCTGCGGGATCACGCCGTCGACAGGGGCCTTCTCCGTCGGCTCTTCGTCCTTCGGCGACGGCCGGATCACGATGTCGTCGACGCGCCACTCGTCGTCTTCCTTGCGGAGCACGATGCGATAGCGCAGCCCGGCCTCGTCCCAGCGCAGCTCCGCGCGATCCGACCACTGGTCCAGGCGATCGTTGATGCGCCGCCCGAGGCCGCCGATGAAGCCCTCGATCTGCTTCGTGAGCCCGTCGCGGCGGCGCTGCGTGAGCGAGCCGAGGAGCGCGGCCACGTCGCGGTTGGCGACGGCGTCGGCGAAGATGCGGATCGCGTCGCGCGGCTCCTTCGCGCGCGAGCGGCCCACGCGGTCGGACTCGAGGCGCCACGTGTCGCCGTCGCGCTCGAGCTCGACGAGCTTGCCGTCGCTGAAGCTGACCACGGCGCGCTCGCCGACGTTGGGGTTGCCCTTGACGCTCTGCGCGAGCATCTGCGCCTGCCACGCGCGCTCCTTCTCGCTCTGCTTCCACTGCAGCGCGAACTCGGCGGGGCTGATCCGCTTGCGCGCGTCCGCCGACATCAGCGCGTACGCGTCGCTCGGATCGTTGCTCTCGAGCGCGGCCATGTACGCCTTGACGCCGTCGGCGGCGGGCGCCTGCGGCCCGGTCCCGCCGTGACACGCTGCGAGGATCAGCGCGAGCGCGAGCGGGAGAGCGCGGGGGGGCACGCGTCAACGGTAGCGCGCCGCACCCCGAAAATACAAAGCCACCGAAGCATCATTGCCTCGGTGGCTCACCCGCGCCGCTTGGCCGTCCGTCAAAGTCCAGCAGCGCGAGTGATGGACGGTATTGCGAGGCGGATGCCAGCCCGGGTGGGTGCTGCAAGTGCCCGCGACCGCGTCGGAACCGCCAGGGAGGCTCGCGCAGCGTCAACGGCTGTTCACGTGGTGTGGCGCGCCTGGCCTACTTCCCGCGCGGGCCGCCGCTCGCCAGCGAGATGCGCGAGTGCCGCGCCTCGGGTTGCTTGTTCAGGTAGTCGAGCGTGTAGTGGAGCCCGCGCGACTCCTTGCGCTGCATGGCGCTGCGGATCACGAGCTCCGCCACGAGGGCCACGTTCCGCAGCTCGATGAGATCGCTCGTCACGTTGAAGTCGAGGTAGTACTGGCGGATCTCGTCGCGGACGTTCTCGATGCGATGACGCGCCCGCTCGAGCCGCTTGTCGGTGCGTACGATCGAGACGTACGCCCACATGAAGCGCCGGATCTCGTCCCAGTTGAGCGACACCACGATCGCGTCGTTCGAGTCCGTCGCGTCGCCGGCGGACCACGCCTGCATCCGCGCGGGGCGGCGTGCGCTCTCGCCGCGGACGGCCGCCGCCGCGCGCTCGGAGTACACCATGCCCTCGAGCAGCGAGTTCGACGCGAGCCGGTTCGCGCCGTGGAGCCCGGTGAACGCGACCTCACCGATCGCGTAGAGGCCGGGGATCGTGGTCGCGCCGTGCGTGTCGGTCTGCACGCCGCCGCACATGTAGTGCGCGGCGGGGACCACCGGGATCCCGACCTTCGTCATGTCGATGCCGAGCTTCAAGCAGCTCTCGTAGATGTTCGGGAAGCGGCCGCGCACGAAGTCCGGATCGAGGTGCGTCATGTCCAGCAGCACGCAGTCGGCGCCCGACTTCTTGAGCTCGTTGTCGATGGCGCGGGCGACGATGTCGCGCGACGCGAGCGACTTCATCGGGTGATAGTTCTCCATGAACGTCTCGCCGGTGACGAGCCGCAGCACGCCGCCCTCGCCGCGGAGCGCCTCGGAGATCAGGAAGTTTCGCGCCTGCGGGTGATAGAGCACCGTCGGGTGGAACTGGACGAACTCGAGATCGCCGCACGCCGCGCCGATGCGGTACGCCATCGCCACGCCGTCGCCCGTCGCGACGTCCGGGTTCGACGTGTACACGAACACCTTGCCCGTGCCCCCCGATGCCAGGACGGTCGCGCGCGCCGTGATCGTCTTGACCTGGCCGCTCGTGCGGTCGAGCACGAACGCGCCGAAGCAGCCCGCGTCCTTGCCGTAGTGTGCGCTGGAGAGGAGGTCGATCGCGAGGTGCTCTTCGAGGACGGTGATGTTCGCGTGCGTGCGCACGGCCGCGACGAGCGCGCGCTGGATCTCCCGGCCGGTGACGTCCTCCCAGTGCACGACGCGGTGGTGCGTGTGCGCGCCCTCGCGGCCGAGATCGAGCGCGCCGGTGGCGTCCCGATCGAGGCGGACGCCGAGCTGCAAGAGGCGCTCGACGCTCGCCGGGCCCTGCCTCACGCACAGCTCCACGACCTCGCGGTCGCACAGGCCATCGCCGGCGGTCAGCGTGTCCTGGACGTGCTGCTCGAAGCTGTCGTCCCTCGCGAGGACGGCCGCGACGCCGCCTTGCGCCCAGTTCGTGTTCGTGTCGCTCGCGAGCTTCTTCGTCACGACGACGACGCGGCCGTGCTCGGCGGCGAGCAGCGCGAAGTTGAGCCCGGCGATGCCGGAGCCGATGACGAGGTAGTCGGTCTCCAGAGGCTCGGCCATGGCCTCGAACGATACGCCTTTTGCGTGGCGGGGGGCGGCACGGTAGGCTGTGGCGTTGCGACGCGCGTTGGTCCTGGCTCTGCTCCTCGCGACCGCGCCCGGCGCGCGGGCGGACGTGTACTCGTGGACGGACGCCGATGGTGTGCAGCACTTCACGAACGTGCGGCCGAGCGGCGGCGGCGCGGGTAAGTGGAAGAAGGTGCTCGACAGCCCGCCCGAGGCCGGCTCGAAGGCGGCGGCCAAGCGTGGCAACTGCGAGCGCTGCGACAAGGTCGGCTCGACGGACACGTCGCCCGAGCGGTTCCACCGCTACGACGCGTACATCGCGGAGGCGTCGGAGCTCTACAAGATCCCGGTGCCGCTCATCCGCGCCGTGATCAAGGTCGAGAGCGACTTCGACCCGCACGTGGTGTCGTCGATGGATTGCAAGGGTCTGATGCAGGTGCATCCGGCGGTGCAGGAGGACATGGGCACCGTCGGGGACGTGTTCGACCCGCGCACGAACATCATGACGGGCACGCGGCTCTTGCGCTGGCTCGCGAACCACGTCGACGGCGACCTCGTGCTCACGATCGCCGGCTATCACGCGGGGCTCGGCTCGCTCGCTAAGTACGGCTACACGGTGCCGCCGTACGCGTACACGCGGCAATATCTCAAGATGGTGCTCGAGCGGTACTACCAGTACAAAGCCGAGGAGACGCGAGCGCACACGCGGTAGGCTGCGCGGCACGGACACGATGCTGCGGTTCGAGGTCAGCGGCGAAGGGGCAGGCGGCGCGGGTGATCCGGCGCCCGCGATCGACGTCGACGACGCGGTCGTGGTGATCGGCAGCGCGGTCACCGCGCGGATCCGCCTGCCGGCGAGCACCGCCAGGCCGGAGCACGTGCGGATCGAGCACGGCCAGTGGCGCGCGCTTCATGCGCTCGATGGGGGCGGCCCGAGCGGGGCCTGCGGCGAGATCGGCGCGGGCGTGGAGCTCGTGATCGGCGGCGTCCGCGTGCGCGTGGCGCCGGCGCCGGCCGGTGCGGTCGCGGCCCCGGCCGTGCGCACGGAGAGCCTCGCGCGCGAGCTCGTGCGCAACCTGCTGGGGGACGGCGGGGCGCCCGTCCTCGAGATCGAGCGCGGCCCGGTCGTGGGCGCGAAGCGGATGCTGGCGCCGCCCGAGTCGTCGCTGGTGATCGGCCGCGGTGACGAGGCGACCTGGGTCATCTTCGACGGCGACCTGTCCCGCGCGCACGTCGAGGTGCGGCGCGGCTGGGACGGCGTGCGCGTGCTCGACCGCGGCTCGAAGAACGGGACGCGCGTCGATGGCGTGGCGGTCGGGGAGGGCGGCGTGGTGCTCCGCGACGGCGCGCGGATCGCGATCGCGAACGTGGTGATGCGCTACACGGATCCGGCGGAGCGACACCTGCGCGCGGAGCCGTCCGCGTCGACGTCGCTGCCGATCGCGGACCTGTTCCCGTCGAGCGGGTTCAGCGTGATCGAGGACCGGCCGAACATCACGCCGCCGGCCGCGCCGGTCGCGCCGGCCGCGCTGGCCGCGCTCGCTCCCGCGCGGTCCGAGCCCACGTTGCGCACACGCCCGGCGCCGAAGTCCGCGCTGGTCTTCTACCTGGCCCTGGTGGTGGCCGCCGCCGCCTCGTCCGCGCTCGTTTATTTGCTCATGTCCTGACCCCCTTCATCAGAACAGCGACAGCTGCGCCTTGGGCTTCTCTGGCCGCCGGAAGCGCGACTCCATCAGCCGGTGCTCGCCGCGGTGCGTGAAGCCGAGGCGCGTGACCGTCGCCTCGAACAGCGCGTTCAGCATCTGCGCGTAGACGCCCTCGCCGCGGCCGCGCACGTGAAAGCGCGAGTCGTAGAGCTTCTCGCCGCCGCGCGTCTCGCGGATCCGATGGAGGATCTTGTCGGCCGCCAGCGGCATCACGCCGCGCACGCGCTCCTCGAACACCGTCGCCACGGCGCCCGGCAGGCGCAAGAGGACCCAGTGCGCGGTCGTCGCGCCGGCGTCGCGCGCGCGCTCGAGGACGCGCACCATCTGATCGTCGTTGAGCCCCGGCATCACCGGCGCGCAGATCACGCCGACCGTGATGCCCGCCTTCGCGAGCGCCTCGATCACCTTGAACCGGCGGGCCGGCGTGGGCGCCCACGGCTCGATCGCGCGCGCGGGCTCGGCATCCGCGAACGCGACGCTCACGCCCACGTGCAGCCCCGCCTCGCGTGAGAGCTCCGCGAGCAGCTCGATGTCACGGAGCACGAGCACGCTCTTCGAGATGAGCCCGACCGGGTTCTTGTACTCGAGGCATACCTCGAGGCACTGCTTCGTCAGCTGCAGCTCGGCCTCGGCGGGCTGGTAGCAGTCCGTCACGCCCGAAAACATGACCTGCTCGCCGGCCCAGGACGGCTTGTCGAACGCTTCACGCAAGAGCTCCGCCGCGCGCCGCTTCACCACGATCTTCGTGTCGAAGTCCGTGCCCGCGCCCAGGCCGAGGTACTCGTGCGATGGCCGCGCGTAGCAGTTGTGGCTGACCACGCCGTTCGCGATGAAGTCACCGGTGCCGGTCGTGATGTCGAACAGCGGCCGAACACCGAGCGGCTCGACCGCCACGACGCGGAGGTCGCGCGGCGTCTTCCTCGCGCGGCCCCAGGTGGGTAGGGCACCGCGGATCCGCACGGTCCACGCGGGCTCGGCGCGCGGCGTTCGGTCCGACCTCACCGACGCCGTCAGCCCGAGCACGCGGACCGACTCGACCACCTGCGGCAGCGCCCCGCCGTCGACGCCGATGCTCTGCGCGCCGCGCGCGAACATCGCGGTCACGAACCCGTGGTGCCAGGCCGCGCTCGCCCGCACCGGCGCCTCGCGCATGGCGATCGCTCGCCGCCCCACGACGGACTCGCTGCGGATCATCCCGCACAGATAGCCGCGTCGGTAGTCGGGCTCGTGAAGCGGCGTGGGCGCGAGCGCGCCGATGCCGATGAGCGAGTGGGTCGAGGTCAGGTGCGGCCGCGGCCCCGCCCGGAGCGGGGCGACGTACTTCCAGCCGCGCTCCGTCAGGAACCGATGGTCGCCGCTCGCGACGAGCGTGGTGCCGTCCGCCAGGCGCACGCGGTGCGCGAGCTTCGCCGTCGCCCAGTGCGCGAGCACGTGCGTCCGCACGAGGTAGCGGTGCTGCCCCGCGCTGCGCGTGCCGTAGATCTCGTCGCCGACGCTCACGTCACGGAGGGCCTTCGTGCGCCCGTCGCTCATCAGGATCGGCGTGGCGCCATCGAGGCAGTAGGCGCACGCGTGGCTGCAGCCGCGGTACGGGTTCACGGTCCAGCGGAAGCCGATGTCCGGCGAGTCGTTGTGCGCGAGGATCGAGCGCGACTGGTCGTCGATCAACTGCAGCGAGGACGGCGGCGGCGCCTCGCCGTCGTCGTAGATCGTCTCGGTGGCCGCGAAGCGGTTCGTCGGGTTCGCCGTCGGTCGATCGCGCACCGGCGCAAGATACTGCTCGGATGTTCAGATGTCGAGCGCGCCAAGTCGCTTCATCAACTCCGGAGACAGCGAGTCCGCGCCGGCCGCCGTCATCGCGCCGAGCACGTGCTCGTGGCGGTGCAGCCGCACCAGCGCGCACGTGATCCCCGGTCGATCGATCGCGTAGCGGAGCGCGAGGTCCGCGATCGTCGCGCTCTCGATCGCATCGGGCCGCCGCGTCTTCACCGTGTCGAGCCGCGCGCGCGCCTGCACGCACGACCGCGCGACGGCCGGCTCGTGTGACACGAGCGCGGCCAGCTCCGCCGCGCCGACCGCGATCCGCACCAGCTCGGCCGGCTCGAGCTCGCCGCGGTCGTCGCGCAACGAGAGCTTCGCGCCCGGGCCGATCGCGCCGGCCAGCGTCCCGCCCGCGAGCACGCGACGCGCCAGCACGGAGACGCCACGCTTCGCGAGCCGATCGATCAGCGGGCCGGCCTCGCGCGCGCACGCGCTGAACGTGACCTGCACGCACGCGAGCCAGTGGTCGTCGGCGAGCTTCTCCGCCGCGTCCGGCGCGTCGACCTCCTCGACGATCGCGCCCCAGCGCTGCACCTTGCCGTCGCGCACGAGCTGCGCGCAGATCCCCTGGAGCTCGGCCCACGCCGTCGAGTCGCGAAACTCCGGCCACAGCGGCAGCTGCGCGAGGCCGATCGCGTCGAGCTTGCTCGCCCGCAGCGCCGCGTCGACCTGCTCGACGACGTGGTGCACGGGCAGCGCCTGCGAGAGCGCATCGGCCCACGTGCCCTTCGTCCGCGGCGGGACGCGCGTCGCCACGACCACGCGGTCGCGCGCGCGCTGCGAGCGGATCGCGTCCCCGACGAGCTTGAGCGTGTCCGCGTCCTCGGCGACATCGACGAGCCCGACGCCGAGCTCGATCGCCGCGCCGAGCGCCCGCTTCACCTCGCTCGAATCGAGGCCGCGCGCCGCGGCACGTGCGAGCGAGACATCGCCGCATCCGACGACGGCCACGCTCGGCCCACCGACGCCGATCTCGCGCATGCGCATGGCCGCATCCTACGCCCCGGCCACGCTGGAATAGCGCCCCTGCGTGCACTGGATCACGCTCGTCGCCGTCCTCTGCCTCGCGCCGATCCATTAGGATGGTGAGATGCGAACTAACGTAGCGATGGTCCTCTTCACGGCGCTCGTCGCCTGCGGCGATGACGGCACGAACAAGCTCGTCGATGGCGGTGGCAGCGGCATCGACAGCGGGAGCAACATCGACGCGCCGCCGGCGAACACCCCCGTCAAGATGACCGTGACGGTGTCGGGCGCCCCCGCGGCGGGCGTCAAGGTCTACTTCCTCAACGCCGATTCCACGGTCGTCTCCAACGCCACGACGGACGCCAGCGGCGTCGCGAGCGCCGTGATGGATCCGGGCGGTTCGGTCACCGTCATCGAGCCCCAGCCCGCCGCGGCGGTCGCGGCCGCCACCACCCAGGACTTCCTCGACACGTTCGCCGGCGTCAAGCCGGGCGACGACCTGCACGATGACATCGGGCGGGGGACGCCGCCCACGACCATGGACATCACGTTCGACCTCACGGTCCCCGTCGATGTCAACGCGAACGTCTCGACGTACGAGATCGACACGACGTGTGGCGGCGCGGACATCACGCCGCTCACCGGCAGCGGCAGCGGCAGCGCTGGCACCCCACAGCTGCGCGTCGCGCACCGCTCGACGCGCGTGGCGTCCGCGGTCGCGAGGCTGGCGCCGGCGGGCGTCGCGCTGAACAACCCGCCCGTCTCGGTGACGCTCTCGGACTGCGCCGGCACCGCCGACATCGTGGTCGCGACGCGCGACGCCAGCGGCAATCTCCTCGACACGATCTTCGTCGCCAACCAGGCCGTCGCGGACGCCACCCCGTTGACCGTCGCCGGACCCTACCTGCCGCTCGGCGCCACCGCCGTGAGCTACACGGGCATCGGGTCGGCGGCCAGCGACGTCACCACCACGAAGGTGGTCCTGACCACGCGCGGCGTCCTCATCTCGAACCAGCAGGCCGTGACGCTGGCGGCGGGCGCGGGGTCGGCTGCGCTCCCGTTCCCGACCGTCACCGCGACCGAGCAGGTGGTCGAGAGTGACCTCGGTGACCTCAGCGGCTTCGACACCCAGCTCGGCGTGAATTGGGGCGCCCCGAGCGATACGTTCGCGTACGACGGCGTGAAGCTCCTGACTCACTTCGCGTCCGACCCGGCGTACGACGTCGCGGCGAACGCGGTCACGTGGATGCAGGCATCGGGCGGCGTCGCGCCAGATGGAATCTACGCGTCGGCGGAGTTCGACCGGGTCAGCGCGGGCTCGGGCTCGGGCTCGGGCTCGGGGTCGGGGTCGGGCTCGGGCTCGGGTGGCGGTGACGAGCACATCTGGGACTGGCAGATCGTCGCGAACGGCACCGAGGCGGGCTCGGTCGTCTTCCCGACGCTGCCGACCGACGTGTTCGACTACAAGCCGACCGCGTCCGACACGGCGCGCTTCGCCTTCTCGGAGATCTACAAGGCCCCCGGCGGCTACGACGCGTTCCGCGCGAACGGCCTCCACAGCGACGGCACGATCATCTTCGACCTGGTGACGGGTTCGGCCTCGGGCTCGTATCAGAGCGCGACGGCCAGCTTCGCGGACCAGCAGCAGGCGGCGGTCGCGAGGACGCGCGTGACGGTGCCGCTCCACGAGACGGCGAGCAGCAAGCGCGTCGTGCGCCGTCGCACGCCGCGTCGTTAGGTCGTCGCGCTCGCTTCGGTGAGCCAGGCCGCTGGGTTACCATCACCCGATGCGCTCAACCCTGGCCTTGCTGACGCTCGGATTCCTCGCTGCCTGCGGTGACGACGGCACGAACCACCTCGCGGACGCGGCCCCCGGCGTCGACGGGCACGGCTCGGCCGACGCCGCGATCGATGGCCCGGCGTTGCCCGTCCGGCTGACCGTCACGCTCGACGGCGCGCCCGCAGCCGGCGTCAAGACGTACTTCCTCAACGCCGACTCCTCGGTCGTGTCGAACACGCTGACCGGCAGCGATGGCACGGCCAGCGCCGTCATGGCGGCCGGCGGCTCGGTCACCGCGATCGAGCCGATCCAGCCGGCCGCGTTCGCCGTGCCCGTGACCCAGAACCGGCTCGACACCTTCGCCGGCGTGAAGCCGGGCGACGACCTTCACCTCGACCTCGGCGGCTTCGGCCAGCCGCCGCCGCCCGTGACGTTCCAGGTCGTCGTGCCGAACGATCTCGTCGCCGCGCACTACCAGCTGAACACGCCGTGCGGGTCGGTCTCGCTCGACCCGCCGGTGCTCCTCGGCATCGCCGCCAACAACCCGCCCGTCTCCGTCACGCTGTCCGGCTGCCCCGCCACGGCCGACGTCCTGGTCGAGACCTTGGACACCAACTTCGCGCCGCTCTCGTCCATCCTGGTGACCGCCGCGCCGATCGCGAACGACACCACCCTCACCGTCGCGGGGCCGTACGTCGCCTTCGGGACGACGACGGCGACGTACTCGAACATCCCGCCCGACGTCACGTTCATCGACACGGACAAGGTGCTGCTCTCGGCGCAAGGCGATCTGTTCTCGACCAGCGCCGGCACGAGCATCGGCGGCGGCAGCGCGACCGCGACCGTGGCCCTGGCCGTCCCCCCCGCCGCGCAGGTCGTCGGGGCCACGCAGGTCGTGGGGACCTCGCCGTCCCGCCAGGGCGCGGTCTTCGACCGTCAGACGCTCGTCGACTGGGGCTCGCCGAGCGACACGTTCACGCTCGACGTCGGCGCGTCGTTGCTGCAGGACTACACGACCTCGCCGAGCCTGGACCTGACCACGAACACCGTCACGTGGACGCCGGCGACGACGGGGCTCGCGCCCGACGCGGTGCTCGCCGCGGTCGCGTTCTCGCGCAGCACGAACACGGCGCAGGACAACTGGTCCTGGCGGATCGCCGCGCCGGGCAGCGCCACGGGCGCGGTGCGCTACCCCACGCTGCCCACCGATGTCTTCGACTTCGCGCCGCAGGCGACCGATGGCGCGTTCGTCGAGGAAGCGAGCACCGCGAAGATTCCGGGCGGCTACGACGCCATCCGCGCGCACGTGTTCTCGAGCGATTTCTTGGCGCCGCCCGCGGGCACGACGGGCCACGTCGCCGTGACCCAGATCCAGAACGTCAAGCTCCGCCGCGCGTCCACCCGCAACCACGGCCCGCTACCGGTGTACACGCGCCGCAAGTAGCGGTAGATCCTCCAGATGGAACCGCGCGCAGTCGGCGCCCCGGCCACCGTGGGCACCTCGCTGCCCCGGGTCGACGGCGTCGCCAAGGTCACTGGCCGCGCGCGCTACCTCGACGACCTGGACGCGCCGGGCGTCTGGTACGGCGCGACCGTCCGCTCGAAGATCCCGCACGGCGTCCTCGACGGGTTCGATCTCGATCCGGGCTACGACTGGGCCGGCACCGGCACCGTCTTCGTCACGGCCGCGGACATCCCCGGCAAGAACATGATCCTCCTCATCGAGGAGGACCAGGTCGCGCTCGTGCCGGTCGGCGGCCGCGTGATGCACGTCGACGAGGCGCTCGCGCTCGTGGCCGCGCCGACGAAGGCGCTCGCGATCGCGGCGTGCGCCGCCGTGACGCCCCGCATCACCGTCAAGCCGGCCATCTTCACGATGGATGCCGCCCTCGCGGCCGAGGTCAAGCTCTACGGCGACGACAACGTCTACAAGCAGTTCCTCATCCGCAAGGGCCACGCGAGAGACGCCGAGTTCGAGGCGATCGTCGCCGGCGCGGCCCACGTCATCGAGGGCGAATACGTCACCGGCGCGCAGGAGCAGATGTACATCGAGCCGCAGGCGATGATGGCGGAGTGGCGCGAGGGCCGCTGCTACATCGTCGGCTCGATGCAGTGCCCGTACTACGTGCACAAGGCGATGAAGGCGCTGCTCGGCTGCGGGCCGACCGACGTCGTGATCGCGCAGTCGGTGACCGGCGGCGGGTTCGGCGGAAAAGAAGAATATCCGTCGATGCTCGCGGGCCACGTGGCGCTGCTCGCCCACAAGGCGCAGCGCGCGGTGAAGATCGTGTACGAGCGCGACGAGGACATCGCGGCAACGACGAAGCGGCACCCGGCGCGCACGCGGCACCGGCTCGCCGTCGACGCGGCGGGCGAGATCGTGGCGATCGACGTCGACTGCGTCATGGACGGCGGCGCGTACCTGACGCTGTCGCCCGTGGTGCTGTCGCGCGGCGTCTTGCACGCGGCGGGGCCGTATCGCTGCGCGGTCACGCGCGTGCGCGGGCGCTGCGTCGCGACGAACCACCCGCCCCACGGCGCGTTCCGCGGCTTCGGCGCGCCCCAGACGACGTTTCCGTACGAGCGGCAGATCGAGAAGCTCGCCGTGCTGCGCGGCGAGGACCCGCTGGCGCTGCGGACGCGGCTCGCGCTGCGCAAGGGCGACTCCACGGCGACGAGCCAGATCCTCGGCGCCAGCGTCGGCAGCGACGAGGTGCTGACCGCGATCCGCGACTGCGCGGGGACGCCGCCGGTGCGCGCGGGCGTGGCCGCGAACGGCTCGCCCCTGCGGCGCGGGCGCGGCGTGTGCTTCTACTTTCACGGCGCGGGCTTCACGGGCTCGGGCGAGGCGCGGCTGGCCGGGCGGGCCCAGGTCGCTGTCGTCGCCGGCGGGCGGTTCGAGGTGCGCGCGAGCTCGACGGACATCGGGCAGGGCGCGATCACGATGTTCACGCAGATCGCATCGGACGCGCTGAACGTGGATCCGGCGCGCGTGGTCGTGGTGGATCCGAACACGCGGGACGTCCCGGACAGCGGCCCGACCGTCGCGAGCCGCACGTGCATGGTCGTCGGCGGCGTCGTGGACCGGTGCTGCCGGCGCGTGCGCGGGCGGCTCGAGGCCTGGGGCCGCGAGCACGGCGTCACCGGTGATCTCGCCGCGCTCGCGAACGCGTACGTCGAGAGCGGCGCGCCCGAGCTCGCCGACATGGTGCAGTACGAGCCGCCGCCGGGCATCGCGTGGGACGACGCGACGTACACCGGCGCGGCCTACCCGGTGTTCGGCTGGGGCGCGTGCCTCGTCGACGTCGAGGTCGATCTCGACACCTACGAGGTCAAGCTCCTCCGCTGCGTGCAGGCGATCGACGTCGGCAAGGCGATCAACCCGATCATCGTGAAGGGGCAGATCGAGGGCGGCACGCTGCAGGCGCTCGGCTGGGCGCTCCTCGAGAACATCGTGTACCGCGAGGGCCGGGTCGCGAACGCGAGCATGACGAACTGCATCGTGCCGACGTTCGCCGACGCGCCGGAGCTCGAGACGATCATGGTCGAGGTCCCGTATCCGTTCGGGCCGAGCGGGGCCAAGGGCGTCGGCGAGATCCCGATGGACGGGCCGGCGGCCGCGGTGGCCAACGCGGTGAGCGACGCGCTCGGCTGCGCGTTCGACGAGATCCCGATCTTGCCCGAGGTCGTCGCGGCGAGCCGGGACCGCTGGAGGCTGGCATGAAGATCGAGCTCGAAGTGAACGGACAGCCGCGCACGGCCGAGGTGAGCCCGTGGGCGCGCCTGCTCGACGTGCTGCGCGAGGATCTGCGGCTCACGGGCACCAAGGAAGGCTGCGGCGAGGGCGAGTGCGGCGCGTGCAGCGTGCTGCTCGATGGCGAGGTCGTCAACGCGTGCATCGTGGCGGCGGGGCAGTGCCACGGCCGGCGCGTCGTGACGGTGGAAGGGCTCGCGCGTGGCGAGGTGCTCCACGCGGTGCAGCGCGCGCTCGTGGCCTGCGGCGGCGCGCAGTGCGGCATCTGCACGCCGGGCATCGCGGTGTGCGCGGCCCACGTCATCGACCGCAAGCTCCTCGCCGGCAAGCCGGTGGCGGAGGCGCGCGCGGCCGTGCGCGAGCTGCTCGCGGGGAACATCTGCCGGTGCACGGGCTACCAGCTCATCGTCGACGCGGTGCTGGTCGCGGTGGACGAGGTCGGCGACTCGTGACACCCGAGACGGCGTACACGCGCCCGCGGGACCTCGCCGAGGCGCTCGCCGTGCGCGCGGCCCAGCCGAGCTGGATGGTGCTCGCGGGCGGGACCGACCTGATGGTCAGCGCGATCCACAAGCGGGTGCCGGCGGGGATCCTCGACCTGTGGCGGCTGCCTGGGGTTGGCGCGATCACCGAGGGCGCGGGCGGCGGCCTCGTCATCGGCGCGGGCGCGACGTGGCTCGAGATCGGGCGCGATGCGCGCGTGGCCAAGGCCTGGTCGCCGCTCGCCCTCGCGGCGCGCGAGATCGGGGCGCTGCAGATCCAGGCGCGCGGCACGCTCGGCGGCAACATCGGCACCTCGTCGCCGGTCGGAGACTCGCTCCCGGCGCTCCTCGCCCTCGACGCGGAGATCGAGGTCGCGTCGGTGCGCGGCCGGCGGCGCGTGCCGTATGCCGCGTGGTGTACGGGCTACCGCACGACGGCGCTCGCGGCGGACGAGCTCATCGTTGCCGCGCACTTGCCGCCGCTGGCGGCGGGGACGCACCTGGCGTGGCGCAAGGTCGGCACGCGGCGCGCGCAGTCGATCTCGAAGGTGATGGGCGCGGCGGCGATGCGCGTCGAGTGCGGCGTGGTGACGGACGCGCGGATCGCGCTCGGCGCGGTGGCGGACCGGCCGATCCGGATCGCGGCGGTCGAGCAGGCCGTGCGCGGGCTGGCGCGGGCGGCGGCGGCCGAGGCGGCGCGGGCGGCGATGCGCGGCGCGATCCGGCCGATCGACGACGTTCGCTCGTCGGCGAGCTACCGGGACCTCGTCGCGGAGAACCTGGTCGCGCGCTTTTTCTCGGGCATGATCTAGGCGTCGTGCCGCCGGGCAAGAAGGATCCGGAGGACGCGCCCGACGCGCCCGACGCGCGCGGTCGCCCGGCGGAGGCGAGCGGCTCCATCGACGTCGAGGTCTCGGGTGCCACGCCGGTGGCGATCACCGATGACGACTCGGCGCCGGTCTCGAGCGGCCGCGTGCGCGCCGTCGTCGCCGGCGAGCCGTCGACGCGTAACAAGGCGATCACCAACGCGGCCCACGCGCTCGGCACGGGCGTGGGCGCGATCGGCCACGGCGTGGAGGTGATCGGGCGCGGCGTCGGGAAGCTCGGCGACGCCACGACCAAGATCCCCCTCGTCGGTGCGGGGGTGACCGCGCTCGGCGGCAGCATCTCGGAGGTCGGCGAGTCGCTGTCGGAGATCCCGCGCGTCGCGCGCACGAAGCGCGGCCAGGTGCTCATCCGCAGCACGGCGGTCGGGTTCGTGGTGGTGTGCGCGTGGATCGCGCTGATCGTCGGCTGGCAAATTCACACCGAGGACACGCCGGACTTTCGCCCGCTCGCCGAGCACATCCTCGTGCAGCTGAGCGCCAGCAAGGCCGGCGTCGACGAGGCGTACGAGGCCGCGTCGCCCCGGTTTCAAGAGGTCGAGCGCAAGGAGCAGTTCGAGGACCGCTGGGCCGATCTCGCCGTGACGCTCGGGAAGTTCCGCGAGATCACCGCCGTCAACGAGACGCTCGTGACGACTGGACCGACCGGGCGCATCGGGCGCGTCTCGCTCACGGTCGCGTTCGACAAGGCGACGTGCAAGGGCAGCGTCTCGCTGCACTACGACAACGATCGGTGGAAGCTGCTCGGCGTCGGCATGGAGCTGCCGATCGAGCTGAAGGTGACGCAGGCGCAGCGCGAGGAGCGCGTGGCGGCGTGCAAGGACCCGATGGACGCGAAGAACTGCGACGTCCACGTGACGGCCGCGCACGTGATGACGCAGATCAAGGGCGGCGACGCGGGCGGCGTGTGGGACGCGGCGACGGAGGTGTTCCAGAAGCAGGAGGACCGCGCGACGTTCGTGCAGGTGCAGGCCGAGCGGCGCGTGGCGCTCGGGCCGTGGACGCGGTTCGTGTCGGTGACGGAGGCGAAGGTGATCGGCGGGACGTCGGCGTACTTCGACGCGCTCGGCGAGTACGAGAAGGGCGTGGCGCGCACGGCGTTTGGCTTCACGCGCAGCTCGCGCACGGAGCCGTGGCGGCTGCGGAGCCTGAAGATCGTCGTGCCGATGCCGCGCCCGGACGACGAGCAGCCGGCGGTGCCGAAGCCGGGCAAGCCCGCGCCCGCGCCCGCGCTGCACGATGCCGGCGTGGCGCCGACGAAGTAGGCGCTACGTTTTAGGTTGCAAACTCGTTCCCACAACGCACACCTGAGAGTGGAGGTGCTGATGTCCCTGCGCGTCACGTTGTCTGCGCTCGCCCTGTCCACTGCTCTCGCGGCCCTGCCGGGCCTCGCCGCCGCCGATCGCGGCGTGCCGGAGGTCACATACGAGGTGCCCACGGCGGATACCCAGCCGGCGTCGCTCCTCGCGCGCGTGGCGGGCGGCCCGCGGGTGGCCGCGGATCGCATCGTGCTCTCCGACGACGCCGGGCACCGGATCCACCCGACGTCGGTCGTCCGAGCCGCGGACAGCGATGAGACCTGGGCCGTGATGTTCGTCGTACAGGGCGGCGAGGTCTACATGGGCAACGACGACCTGACCGGCGATGACAGCGATCCGTCGCGCTATTACGGCATCCTCAAATCGCTCGAAGGCGCGCTGACCGCGCTCGATCTGCCGCACGAGCTGGCGCGCGGGAGCCAGGTCGGCATCACCGTGTACGACTCCGCCGCACACGTCGTGGTGCCGCTGCACCCGGCGACGAGCTTCGAGGGCTCCGAGCTCGGGACGCAGAAGGACTACTACGGGAAGATGGGGACCGACCTCGTCCCCGGCGTCGAGCTCGGCCTCGCGGAGCTGCAGCGGACGAGCGCCACGCACAAGGTGATGTTCGTCATCGGCGACGGTAACGACACGAACAACGACGCGGCGAAGAGCCAGCTCGCGGACGCGAAGAAGATGGCGGCCACCGTGCACGTCGAGGTGCACGCGATCCTTTACAAGGGGCCGCTGTCGGAGTTGGGGAACGTCGTGACGAGCCTCGATGGACGGGCCTCGACCGTCAACAGCGTGGACAGCATCGGGGCCGTGGTGCGGGCGCGCCTCCGGCAGGCGCTCGACGTCTCGCGGCTGACGTTCCCGCTCGCGGAACTCGTCACCGATGGCAAGATCCACACGCTGACGCTGACGGTGGACGGGCAGGAGCTCGATCCCGAGCTGGTGGACATGCCGGCGCTGTCGGCCCCGTGCGCCTTCTCCCACTGGTGGATGCAGCTCCTCGGCGGCTTCGGCGCCGTGGGCCTGCTCGCCGCCCTGATGCGCTTCCGTCCGAAATCCGGCCACTAACAAAGGGGCCAGGCCCCTGTCAGGGGGCGCCTGTCAGGGGGCGATCGTCAGGAGGCGGGGGGATCGGTCAGGGGATGGGTGCGGCGCCAGCGGCGCAGGCCGAAGAGGCCCAGCAGGGAGAAGGCGGGCCAGGCGAGCCAGTCGGCCAGCGCCCACCACGGGCGCTCGAAGCGCAGGGAGAGCTCGTGGTGACCCTCGGGGACCTCGAGGGCCGGGAAGTCCGGCGTCACGCGGCGCACCGGGACCTCGACGCCGTCGACGTAGCCATGCCAGCGCGGGTGCCAGCTCTCGCGGACGACGAACGTCGTCGGCTTGTTGGCCTGCACCTCGGCCACGATGTCGGGCTCGTCGCCCGGCGAAAGCTGCCGGTGCGCCGCGATCAGGTGACCGTCGGGAGGCGCGCTGACGCCGCCGAAGCCGTCGTACGCGAGCACGTGATCGGCGAGCGGCAGGTCGCTCTTGATCCACTCGAGCGCGGCGTCGTGGCCGGGCTGACCCTTGCGCGTGCCCGGCGGCAGGACGCCGGTGACCTCGACCGGCGAGACGAGCCCGGGCGACGGCAGCTTGCGGATGAAGTAGTTGCCCTGTAGCGACACGACCTCCCAGTCCGGCCACATCATCGACGACGAGAAGTGCGGCTTGAGGCGCACCATCGTCGTCGCGAACACGGTGTCGCCGACCGGCGCCTTGTCGGCCTTGTCGCGCGCGAACACCACGTACGGCGCGTCGTAGATCCACGCGTTCTTCGCGAAGTCGCGCTGCGTCCACAGGAAGTCGTAGACCGGGCTCGACTGCAGCCCGCCGCCGCCCATCTGCAGCAGCGCCGGCGTGCGGCCGTAGACGTAGGTCAGGAGGTTCCACCAGTGGTTCTCGGTGCCCGGGCCCGCCTGCTTGCGGCCGGGCGGCAGGGACGCGAGCTTCGCGCCGACCTGCAGGAGCTCGTCGTGGTGCTGCGTCGGGAACCCCGGCATCGTGTGGATGCGGCCCTCGAGCGCGCGGAAGCCGGTGACGCCGACGAGGATCAGCGACGCCGCGCAGAGCGACGCGATGACCGTGCGCAGGATGTACGCCGCCTCGGTCCGGCCCGCGATCCGCCACAGGTACGAGCCGAAGTGCACCGCGCCGGCGCCGATGCCGAGCGCGAGGAGCGTCTGCATCGCGCCGAGGAAGCGCACCATCGGCAGGAGATCGTCCTGCGTGGTCGACATGTGCGGGCCGATGCCGAGGAAGAGCGCGAACAGCAGCGAGGGGGCCCACAGCCAGCGCAGGATCGGCGCGCGCGCGAAGGACACGACGAGCGGCAGCACCCACGTGAGCACCGGCCAGCGCGTCGTGTTCTGGACGGACGTGAAGTCGAGCACCTTGCCGCGCACGTGCCAGTCGAGGAGCGTCGTGAAGCCGGGGCCGATCTCGTCGCCGACGCGGTGCGGGAAGCCGCCGAAGCCCTGGTAGTCGGCGAGGAGCGGGAGCCACACCGGCATCCACGCGAGGATCATGAGCGCGCCGAGCACGCACAGCCGCGCGACCTCGGTCTGGGTCTCGGTGAACGGCCGCGCGACCCACCGGCTGCCCTTGATGGGGACGGCGACGACGAGCGCGATGCACGCGACGAAGCCCGCCGGGATCGCGACGTTCGGCAGCCACGGCAGCGCCGGCGGCACGAGCAAGGTCCCGATGCCGGCAAAAATGAGGAGGCCGCCGATCCAGCTCGGCCAGTGGCCCTCCCCGGTGCGCGTCGGCAGCGCGCGCGCCACGACGGCGACGGCCAGCGCGATGCCGAGGCCGATCACCGCGAACGGGTGACAGAGGCCCACGAACGCACCCCACGCGACGGCGGGCGCGAGCTTCTTGCCGCGCACGAGGAAGTGGCCGCCGTAGCCGAGCGCGAGCGGGAACGCGCTGAGCGCCCACGTCTGCGTGTAGAGGCCGACGTTGAACGAGCCGGCGGCGCCGGAGCCCCAGCGCGACTCGCCGTTCATGAGCGCCACGACGAACGCGCCCGCGAACGACTGCCACGGCGTGGCGCCGAGGAGGCGCATGCCGCGATAGGCCGCGACGGGGGCGAGGACGAGCGGGAGGAAGTTAGAGAGCTGGAACCAGAAGAGGAGGTGCCCGAAGATCGCGGCGGGGAGCGCGGACGCGAGCTGCGGGATGACCTGGTAGTAGTACGCGGACGCGTAGCCGGCGTTGCCGCTCGGGTTCCACCAGTCGAAGTCGCCGGCGCGGATGCAGTCGGAGAGGCGCGCGCTCTCGGCGAGGTGGAATGTCAGGTCATCGCCGTTGAGCTCGCCGGTGAAGAGGCCGCTGTACATCGCACAGCAGACGGCCACGAGCAGCAGCAGCGCGGGCACGGCACCGTGCCGGCCGAGCCACGCGGCGAGGAGGTCGAACTGATCGGGCTCGTCGGACTTGCGGCGCGCGACGACCTTTGCGAGCCCGGGCGCGGCCTTTGCCGCGGGCTCGTCCTCGTCGTCCTCGTCATCGTCATCCTCATCCTCGTCGTCGAGATCGTCATCCTCGTCCTCGACCGGGGCGGGCGCGGAGGACTTCTTCGGCGGCGGGGTGTTCGACTTCTTACTCATGCGGCCTCCAGCAGGTCGGCGGCCTGCTCCTCGCTGAACCATGGCGTCGCGCCCCGCACCCCGGCCACCGCGGCCGCCCAGCGGCTCGCCGCCCGCCCGCTCGCCTCGAGATCCCAGCCGCACGTCATGCCGTGCACCAGGATTGCGACGTACGCATCGCCACAGCCGACGTGATCGCCGCCCGGCGCGGCGCGCTCCGCCGCGATCTCGATCGCGCGGCCCTCGCCGAACAAGGTCGAGCCGGCGCCGCCGTGCGTGACCGCGACCACGCGCGCGCGCCGCCGCAGCTCGGCGAGCGGATCGGGCCAGCCGCGCCACTGCCCGAGCAGCGCGAGCTCGCGGTCGTTGACCTTGATGACGTCCGCGGCGTCGAGCGCCATGCGGACGTGGCTCGCGTCGCCATCACCGGCGCGCAGGTTGATGTCGCAGACCTTCACGCACGTCTTCGCCGCCGCCGCGAGCGCCTCGGTCCACGCGCCGTAGCCGCCGGCGCTGCGCTGCGAGAGCGACCCGAACACCAGCACGCCGGCCTCGGCGAGCGCCGTCTTCACGTCCGCCGTGCACTGGATGCCCTCCCACGCGCACCCCGGCACCAGCGTGTACTTCGGCTCGCCGCCCACCACCTCCACGCGCACCTCGCCCGTGGGCCGCTCCGGATCGAGCTGAACCAGGTCCGCGTCCACCACCTCGCCGAGCCGCGCGATGGCCCGGCGCCCGGCCTCGTCGTCACCCACGCGCGAGACCAGCCGCGGCCAGCCGCCCGCCAGCCCGAGGTGCCACGCGACGTTCGCCGGGGCGCCGCCGAGCTCGTCGCCGTGCTCGAAGCGGTCCCAGAGGATCTCGCCCCACACGATGACGGCGTCGCTGGGTGTGCTTGACATCGGGCTAGTTAGTGTAAATAGTACACTGAGAATGACGACCGACGGTCTCGACGCGATGTACGGCGGATCGCTCGCGCTGTGCACCGACTTGTATCAGCTCACCATGGGCTGCGGCTACTGGAAGGCAGGGGAGAGCGAGCGCGAGGCCGTCTTCCACTTGTTCTTTCGCCGGGCCCCCTTCGGCGGGGCATATGCGGTCGCCGCGGGCATCGGCCCGGCCCTCGCGTTCCTGCGCCGCCTGCGCTTCTCGGGCGAAGATGTGACGTACCTCGCGACGCTGCGCGACAGCACGGGCGCGGCGCTGTTTCCGGCCGGCTACCTCGAGGCGCTGCGCGCGCTGCGGTTCACGTGCACGGTCGACGCGGTCCCCGAGGGCTCGCTCGTCTTCGCCCACGAGCCGATCCTGCGCATCCGCGGCCCGGTCCTGCAGGCGCAGCTGGTCGAGACGGCGCTCCTGACGCTCGTGAACTTCCAGACGCTCATCGCCACGAAGTCCGCGCGCGTGTGCCAGGCCGCCCGCGGCGCGCCGGTGCTCGAGTTCGGCCTGCGGCGGGCCCAGGGCCTCGACGGCGGCCTGGGCGCCTCGCGCGCGGCGTACATCGGCGGCGCGGCCGCCACGTCGAACGTGCTCGCGGGCCGGCTGCTCGGCATCCCCGTGCGCGGCACGCACGCGCACAGCTGGGTGATGTTCCACGACGACGAGCTCGCGGCGTTTCGCCAGTACGCGGCGGCGCTGCCCGGCAACTGCACGTTCCTCGTCGACACGTACGACACGCTCGACGGCGTCCGCCACGCGATCACCGTCGGCCACGAGCTCCGGGCGAAGGGCCACGAGCTGGCCGGCATTCGCCTCGACTCCGGCGACCTCGCGTACCTCTCCATCCAGGCGCGCGCGCTCCTCGACGCGGCCGGGTTCCCCGCCGCGCGGATCGTGGCGAGCAACGACCTCGACGAGACCACGATCGCGAGCCTCTTCGAGCAGGGCGCGCGCATCGACGTGTTCGGCGTGGGCACGAAGCTCGTCACGGCCTACGACCAGCCCGCCCTCGGCGGCGTGTACAAGCTCGGCGCCGTGCGCGAGCCGGGCGGGGCGTGGCGCGAGGCGATCAAGCTCTCCGAGCAGCCGATCAAGATCTCGAACCCCGGCAACCTGCAGGTCCGCCGCCTGCGCAAGAACGGCGAGCTCGTCGCGGACGTGCTGTACGACAGCGAGCACGGCTTCGCGGGCCCGGCGCTCCACGACATCGAGGACCCGACGCGGCCGCCTGTGACCCCGGTCTTCGACGACGCGCAGGACTTGCTCCGGCCGATGCTGGCGGCCGGCGAGTACGTCGGCGAGCAGGACACGCTGGAGTCAGCGCGCGCCCGGTGCGCCGCGGATCTCGCCGCGCTCTCGCCGCGCAGCCGGCGCTTCCTGAACCCGCAGCCGCACCCGGTCGGCCTCGACGCCCACGTCCACGCGCGCAAGCTCGCGCTCGTGGCCGCCGCCCGCGCGAAGGCGCACGAGGCCGGAGTATAAAATCATGTCCATTCCGCCCCTCGTCTTCTCGACCGCCGCTCACGAGTACCTCGCGCGGGCCATCGCCCAGGAGGCCGGCTGGGAGCTCGGCGCCGTCACGCGCAAGACGTTCCCCGACGGCGAGCACTACCTGCGCGTGGACTCCGATCCGGCGGACCGCGACGTGGTCCTCGTCGGCGGCACGATCGACGACGCGACCACGCTCGAGCTCTACGACCTCGCGTGCGGGCTCGTCACCGCCGGCGCGTATCGTCTCCGTCTCGTGCTGCCGTTCTTCGGCTACGGCACGATGGAGCGCAGCGTACGCAACGGCGAGGTCGTCACGGCAAAGACGCGCGCCCGGCTGCTGTCGTCGATCCCGATGGCGAGCCGCGGCACGCAGGTGTTCCTGCTCGATCTGCACGTCGCCTCGATCACCCACTACTTCGAGGGCGGCATCCGGCCGATCCACGTGTACGGCAAGTCGCTCGTCATCGCCGCGGCGCGCGCGCTCGGCGGTGATAGCTTCGTCCTCGCCTGCACGGACGCCGGCCGCGCGAAGTGGGTCGAGTCGCTCGCGAACGACATGGATGTCGCCGCCGCCTTCGTCTACAAGCGCCGCCACGATGCCGAAAAGACCGAGGTCACCGGCGTCTCCGCGCAGGTCGAGGGCAAGCGGGTCGTGATCTACGACGACATGATCCGCACCGGCGGCTCGCTCATCAACGCCGCGCAGGCGTACCGCGACGCGGGCGCGGCCTCGATCGACGCCGTCGCCACCCACGGCCTCTTCCCCGGGGACTCGCTCGCGCGCCTCGAGGCGACCGGCCTGTTCGGGAAGATCGTCACGACGGACTCGCACCCGCGCGCCGTCGCGCTCGCCGCCTCCTCGCGCAGCGGGTTCCTGCAAGTTCGCAGCACCGCAACGCTCCTCCTCGAGCATCTCAGCTCGAACCGCTAAGCCAGGACCAATCAGATGCGCCTCGTCCATGTCGGTGTCGCCTGCCTCAACCAGACCCCGCTCGCGTGGGACACGAACTTCGCGAACATCCGTGACGCGATCGCCCGCGCGCGCGCCGAGAGCGTCACGGTGCTGTGCCTGCCCGAGCTCGCGATCACCGGCTATGGCTGCGAGGACGCGTTCTTCATGGCCGGCGTCCAGGACCTCGCGTTCCAGCAGCTCGAGCGCATCGCAGAGCTGACGCACGGCATGGTCGTGGCCGTGGGGCTGCCCGTCTATCACGAGAAGGCGCTCTACAACGCGGCCGCGCTGCTCGCGGACGGGGCGATCGTGGGCTTCACCGCGAAGCAGTTCCTCGCCGGCGATGGGATCCACTACGAGCCGCGCTGGTTCAAGGCATATCCGGCGGGCGGGCGCGACGAGCTCGAGCGCGTCTCGGCCGATGGCACGGTGACGCGGTTCCCGCTCGGCGACCTGATGTTCGACATCGGCGGCGTGCGCATCGGGTTCGAGATCTGCGAGGACGCGTGGGTCGCGAACCGCCCGGGGCAGGACCTGGCGCTGCGCGGCGTGGACATGCTGCTGAACCCGTCGGCGAGCCACTTCGCATTCGGCAAGTTCACCGTGCGGCAGCGGTTCGTGACGGAGGGCTCCCGCGCGTTCGGCGTCGCCTACCTCTACGCGAACCTCATGGGGGACGAGGCGGGGCGGATCATCTACGACGGCGGGGGCCTCGTCGCGAACGCGGGCGAGCTCGTCGCGCGCGGGCGTCGGTTCTCGTTCCACGACCTCGAGCTCTCGACGGCGACGGTCGACATCGATGGCAATCGCCGCGCGGGCGCGATCCGCGGCGGGCACCGGCCGCGCCACGACGCCGAGGCGCTCGTGGTGGAGCACGCGTTCGTGTGGCCGGCGCGCCGCCCCGAGCGGCCGGCCGCGATCCACCGCGGCTGGGAGGACGGCCCGCACGTGCGCGAGGAGGAGATGGCGCGCGCGATCGCGATCGGCCTCTGGGACTACCTGCGCAAGAGCCGCGCGGAGGGCTACGTCATCTCGCTGTCCGGAGGTGCCGACTCGGCAGCGTGCGCCGTGCTCGTCTCCCTCGCGATGCGGTTCGCGCTCGCCGAGCTCGGGCCGGGCGGGGTCGCGACGCGGCTGCCCGGCTCGCCGCGCCTCGGCGACGCGATCGCGCGCGGGAGCGAGGCCGCCGCGTGCGTGGGCGCGATCCTCGCGTGCGCGTATCAGCCGACGGAGAACAGCGGGCCGATCACACGCGCCGCGGCGGAGGCGGTCGCGGCCGCGGTCGGCAGCGAGTTTCATGTCATCGACGTGACGGAGCAGCACCGCGCGTACATCGCGAGCGCGGAGGCCGCGATCGGCCGCAAGCTCGACTGGAAGCGCGACGACATCACGTTGCAGAACATCCAGGCCCGGGTCCGCGCGCCGTCGATCTGGATGCTCGCGAACGTGCGCGGCGCCGTGCTGATCACGACGAGCAATCGCAGCGAGGCCGCGGTCGGCTACGCGACGATGGACGGTGACACGTCGGGCGGGCTCGCGCCGCTCGGCGGTATCGACAAGCCGTACTTGCGGGCGTGGTTGCGCTGGATGGAGAGCACGGGGCCCGAGGGGCTGGGGCCGCTCGCGGCCCTGTCGTACATCAACGCGCAGCAGCCGACGGCGGAGCTGCGGCCGGTGGTGGCGGGCGCGGCGGCGCAGACCGACGAGGCCGATCTCATGCCGTACGACGTCCTCGAGAGCGTCGAGGACAGCGCGATCCGCGACAAGCACACGCCCATCGAGGTGCTCCAGGAGCTGTTGCCGCTGTACCCGCAGTACCGGCCGCTGCAGCTGGCGTTGTGGATCCAGCGCTTCTTCGTGCTGTGGTGCCGCAACCAGTGGAAGCGCGAGCGGCTCGCGCCCGGCTTTCACCTCGACGACCGCAACGTGGATCCGCGCTCGTGGTGCCGGTTCCCGATCCTGTCGGGCGGCTTCGAGCGCGAGCTCGCGGAGCTGCGCGCGTACGTCGCGAGCGGCGCCGCGGACGGTGCGGCGTGACGTTCAGCTACGAGTATCCGCGGGCCGCGCTCGCCGTCGACTGCGTGGTGTTCGGCCTCGACGTGACAGATCTGAAGGTGCTGCTGATCCAGCGCAAGCTCACGCCGTTCCAGCACGCCTGGGCGCTGCCGGGCGGCTTCGTGCACATGGACGAGACGGTGGATGACGCCGCGCGACGCGAGCTCGAGGAGGAGGCGGGCGTCAAGGACGTGTACCTCGAGCAGCTCTACTCGTTCGGCGCGCTCGACCGTGATCCGCGCGAGCGCGTGGTGACCGTCGCGTACTTCGCCCTCGCGAAGCTCAGTGACCACCGGATCCGCGCCGCCACCGACGCGATGGGTGTCGGCTGGTTCGCCCTCGACGATCTCCCGAAGCTCGCGTTCGATCACCAGGACATCGTGGCGCGCGCGGTGGAGCGGCTGCGCGGCAAGGTGCGGTACGCGCCGGTGGGCTTCGAGCTGTTGCCGCCACGGTTCTCGCTGACGCAGCTACAGCGGCTGTACGAGATCATCCTCGGCAAGGAGCTCGACAAGCGAAACTTCCGGAAGAAGATCTTGTCGATGGATCTCATCGTGGAGACGGACGAGGTGGAGCAGGGCGTGCGGCACCGCGCGGCGCGGCTCTACCGGTTCGATCGCCGGAAGTACGACCGGCTCGCGAAGCACGGCTTCAGCTTCGGGATCTGAGGAGGAGGACGAAGATGCGCGCGTTGATCCTGGTCGATCTGCAGTACGACTTCTGTCCGGGCGGCGCGCTCGCGGTGCCACGCGGCGACGAGACGATCGCGGTCGCGCTCCGCGTGCTGCCGGCGTTCGACGTGGTCGTGGCGACGCAGGACTGGCACCCCGCGACCCACGGGAGCTTCGCGGTGACGCAGGGCCGCGCGCCCTACGAGCTCGGCGAGCTGGGCGGGATGCCACAGGTGATGTGGCCCGCGCACTGCGTGCAGGGGACGCACGGCGCCGAGCTCCACGCGGCGCTGCCGCGCGCGGCGATCGCGCACGTCTCGCCCAAGGGCACCGATCCCGCGATCGACAGCTACAGCGGGTTCTTCGACAACGGGCACGAGAAGGCCACGGACCTCGAGGCCGCCCTCCGGAGCCGCGGCGTCACCGAGGTCTGGGTGCTCGGGCTCGCGACGGACTACTGCGTGAAGTTCACGGCGCTGGACGCGCTCGCGCTCGGCTTCTCCGTGACGCTCATCGCAGACGGCTGCCGCGCCGTGGATCTCGCGCCCGGTGACGGTGACCGGGCCATCGCGGTCCTCGCCGCGGCCGGCGTCCGCATCGCCTCCAGCGCCGACGCGGGCTGACGCGCGCGATCGAGCGCGAGCGCACGCTGGGCAACACTCGAGCGGATTCACCGCCAAGCCGCCGGCCACGCCGAGAGGCACCACCAAGGATCAACCGAGCGGGGCGGCGCCCTGATTTGTCTCCGCCCTGGCGCTCCCTGTTGGCGTGCTCGGCGTCCTGGCCGGTCACCGGGAGAGCATTGAAGCTCACCGTGCGGGCCTGCCACGTGCGCGCGCCCGCTCGGCGGCTGGCACGGGCGATGCTCTGGCTGGGTGCATGGACGACAACACCACCGCCGAGCTCACCGCCGTCCCGCTGGCCTCGAATGAAGCGGACGTGACCAAGCCAACCGGCGCCAAGGACCCCAACCAGGGCGAGGGAGACCGCGAGGCGGCGCGCAAGTACGACGCGGACGCGCAGGCGTTCATCGCCGAGGGCAAGGTCCCGCAGGCAGCCCGGGAGGCGCGCGCCGCGCTCGAGGCCGACCCCGCCGCCGCGGCGAAGGCCGAGCGCGAGGCCAAGCGCGGCCCGGCATCGAACGACTCCCACCTCTCGCTCGAGGAGCTGGTTGCCAAGGGCAAGAGCGCGGTCGAGAAGGTCGTCGATCGCGTCCGCGACGCGATCAAGAAGTAAGTCCACTCACCCGAGGTGCCCCATGGCCCTGCTCTATCCGCTGTCCGAGCCCCCGACCGACGCGACGGTGACCGCGGCGCCTGCGACACACTCGCCGGTCCGCGACGATCGCGCCCTCGGCGCGGACGAGGATCTCGATCGTCAGCCGGACGGCGTCCCGCACTCTGTCGTCGGTCTCACGGCCGGCTTCTCGACCGTGCTCGCGCTCCTCGTCGCGTTCATGTTCCTGGCCGGCGGAACGGTGCTGAAGGGCGCAGCGGTCATCCTCCTGCTCGTCGCCATCCCCGTCCTCGTCGGTGGGCTTCGCCGTAAGGCCGAGCGCGAGCGCGACGCCGCGCACCCGTCGCGGTAGCTGCGACATGCGCGCACCGACCTGGCTCTGCGCGCGCCTCTGTGTGCTCTCCACGATCGCGGCGGCCATCGGGTGTCACGGCGCGCCACCGCACCGGCCCGGCGAGGAGTACCTGTCGAAGCTGCGCTTCGACGGGAACCACGCGATCTCCGACGACGACCTCAAGCTCGGGCTCGCGCTCGAGCGCACGGAGAAGCGCGGCGGCGCCCCCGACCCGTACTCCATCCAGCTCGACACCGAGCGCGTGCGCGGCCACTACGCGCGGCGCGGCTACCTCGACGTCGATGTCCGATCGAGCGTCGAGCGCGCCGGGCTCGCCGAGACGGTCGTCTTCAAGATCGAGGAGGGCGTTCGCGCGAAGACGAAGGTCGACATCCAGGGCCTCGACAAGAATAAGGACCTCGAGAAGAAGGTCCGTGACGCGCTGCCGCTTCACGACGGCGATCCCTTCGACTACGACAAGTACGACCTCGCCAAGCCCGCTCTCCTCGACTCGATCGAGGACGCGGGCTACGCGCACGTCAAGCTCGACGCCGAGATCATCGCGGATCGCCCGAACCACCGGGCCGTCATCCAGCTCGTCTACGACACGGGGCCGATCTGCCGGTTCGGCGAGGTGCAGGTCGAGGGCGTCAATGGCCAGCTCGCCAAGGCCGTCGACGAGCGCGAGGACTTCGTGCCGGGCGACCGCTACTCGACCGCCGCGATCCTGACGACGCAGCGCGCGCTGTACGGCATGAACCGCTTCTCCACGGTCCGCATCACGCCGGACAAGAGCGGCGGCGACATCATCCCCGTCACGATCACCGTCGCGACCGCGGCGGCCCACCAGACCACGCTTGGCGGCGGTTTCGGGCTCGATCCGCTGACGTACGAAGTCCGGCTCCGCGCCGGCTACACCGTCACCGGCTGGCCGGGCCCGCTGTGGGCCAGCGGCGTCGACCTCCGCCCGGCCTACGCGCTCTCGCGCACCGACTCGGCGTACGAGCCGCGCATCCGCGCGCTCGCCACGATGCAGCGGACGGACTTCGTCAACCCGTTCGTGATCGCGCAGGTCGAGGCCGGCTACAACTACCTCGTCGTGGAGGGCTACACGACGTACGGACCGCTCGCCCGCCTCGGCCTCACCACCCCCCTCATCACGCAGAAACTCAAGCTCCGCGTCGGCTGGCGCATGCAGTACGACGCGTTTCGTAACGTCTCGCCGCTCCTCGACGCGGCGCTGCAGCACGCCGTCGGGCTCGACTCCAAGCAGCTGATCGGCGCTTACGAGCAGACCGTCTCGTTCGACCTCCGCGACAACCCGCTCGAGACCACGCACGGCGCGTACCTCGAGGCGCGCTTCACCGAGGGCACGAAGGCCGCGGGGGGCGCTCTCGACTTCCTCGAGGCCGTCCCCGAGATCCGCCTCTATTACAACCTGCGCGGCACGGTCCTGGCGGCCCGCACGCGCGTCGGCGTCATCTCCGGCCATGTTCCGGTCTCCGAGCGCTACTACGCCGGCGGCGCATCCAGCCAGCGCGGCTTCGGTGAGCGCCAGCTCGCCCCCACCGTCTCCGGCATCGTGAACGGCAATCTGATCGCGATCCCGTTCGGTGGCTCGGCGATGATCGACTCGAGCATCGAGGCCCGGCGCCTGCTGGGCCATATCAAGTCGATCGGCGTGGGCGGTGTAGTGTTCCTCGACGCCGGCGATGTGACGCAGACCATCGCCGAGCTCGATCCCTTCCACCTGCACTACGCCGCTGGGTTGGGCCTCCGCTTGCTTACGATCGTCGGAGCCGTGCGCTTCGATCTCGGATACCGCCTGAACCGCACGACGGCGGAAGATCCGGAGCCGACCGGCCGGTACGCGTTTCACCTCAGCCTGGGCGAGGCGTTCTGATGGCGCGGTCCAAGCACCCGATCCTGCGCTGGGTCAAGCGCATCGTCCTGGGCGTCCTCGGGCTCGTCGTCCTCGGCGTCGGCGGCGCGCTCGCGGCGCTCCACACCGACTGGGGGCGCGAGATCGTCCGCAAGCAGGTCGCCAAGCAGCTGAACAACACGTTCACCGGCGGCGGCTCGATCGGCAAGCTCGAGGGCAGCCCGTTCGGCGAGCTGATCGCGCGCGAGGTCGTCATCAACGGGCCGGACGGCAAACCGGCGATCAGCCTCGGCGCGCTGCACCTCGAGATCTCGCTCCGGCCGCTGCTCTCGCACGACGTGCACCTCGACCGCGTCGCCGCCGATGACGTGGACGTGCGGCTCGAGCGCAACCCGGACGGCACGCTCCAGATCGGCCAGCTGATGAAGCCGGGGCCGTCGGGCGGCTGGAACGTCTACCTGCCGGACGTCGAGGTCCACCGCGGCCACCTGTTCCTGGACACCGGCGCCGCTGATCCCGCGCAGCGCAGCGTCGACCTCGACGCGCTGCAGATCGACGCGGCGGCCAAGCTCCCACACGAGGGCACCACCAACGCCACCGCGATCCTCCACGCGGTCTACCGGCAGCGCGCGGTCCCCGTCGACCTGGCCCTCACGTTTCGCGCCGACGAGGAGGTCATCAACGCGCCCGCCGTCGTCGGCTCCATCGGGGGCGGCATGGGCATCGCGATCGCGGACCTCCGCGTGGCGAAGGGCGACAAGCTCGTCCTGTCCGGCATGTTCTCGGCGCTCGCCCCCCGGGCGCTCGTCGCGCAGGTCGTGCCCGGCGTGGAGTTGCCGGCCGACATCGCGATGTCCGCGTTCGTCAGTCCGGATGGCGAGCAGGCCCACGCGTCGCTCTTCGGGATGCTCGGCGGCACGCCGCTGCGCGCCTTCGTCCACGGGGACATCGCGGCCAGGGCGGGGCAGGGCCTCGTTGTCACCGGCGACCTCGACGCGGGCGTCCTCACCAAGGGGGCCGTCGCGGGGATGGGAGGCGTGGTCCTCGCGTTCGATGCGGCCGCCCCCGCCAAGCCGGGCGATCTGCCCGTCGCCACGGCGATGGTCACGGGCTGGGGCGCGCTGCGCGGCCAGCCGCGCGTGCACCTCGCGGTCGCGCTGACGACGGACGCGGACCACGTGCGGACGCAGGTCGGCGCGACCACGCCGGGCGCGCGGCTCGGCCTCGCCGCCCGCATCACGAAGCACGGTGAGGGCTACACTCTCGACGACGGTCGCGTGATCGCCCGCGCCGATGACCCCGCGCGGATCACGCCGATCTCGCCGGCCCTCTACGGCTCGCTGCATGGCGATCTGTCCGCGCATGGCGAGCTCTCGCCGGCGCCGAACCTCGCCGTCCTCGGACGCGTCGACGGCGAGCACCTCAAGTTCGGTGACCTGACGATCGCGTCGCTCCAGTTCCACGCCGACGCGCGGGGCCTGCCGAGCGCGCCGGGCGGGGCGGTCCGGCTCGTCGTCGCTGGCGTCGACAAGGGCCCCCAGATCTCGCTCGAGACGCTGACCATCGCGGCGGCGAGCCGCCCCGACAAGTCGATCCAGGTCTCCGTCCGCACGCGCCCGCGCGCGCGCCCGTACATCGTCGACGCGGATGCGATCGTCACGCCGGGGACCACGACCGTCGTGCAGCTCACGCACCACCACGTGCGCGCCGACGGCGTCGATTGGGTCGGCTCGACAGGCCGCCTCGAGATCGGACCGACCCGCATCGCGCTCACCGACCTGAAGACCACCAGCCCGAAGGGCTCCCTCGCGCTCGCCGTCGACTATCGGCACACGACGTCCGGGGGCCACGTGGCGCTCATGGCGACGGGCGAGGTGGCCCGCGCGGGCACCGCGGACGTCGAGCTCGATCTCGACACGCCGGCGAGCCTCGGCGATCTCGCGGCGTGGGCGCGGATGCCGCGCCGCGCGATCCACAAGGGCCAGATCATCGTGAAGTCGGATCTCGCGCAGGCGGCCGAGGTGGTGGGGCAGGTCGGGCTCGCGGGCCTCGTCGACGTGAAGGTCGAGATGACGCCGACCGACATCACCGGCTCGATCGACGTCGCGAAGCTGACCGTGCCGGCGCTCGCGAGCACGGGCCCGGTCACCGCCCACGTCGAGCTCGGTCAGAAAGGCGACGCCGACTTCAGCACGCACGCGGTCGCGCGGATCGAGGGCCTCGCCACCGCGCGCGTCGACGCGGCGTTCGACATGCCCGAGCACATCTTCGACATCGCGGCCTGGAAGACGCTCGATCGTCGCGCGTTCAAGGGCGCTCACCTCAAGCTCGACGAGATCAGCCTCGACACCGCGTTCCTCGACCAGCTGCACATGCAGAACGAGATGCGCGGCAAGATCGATTTCGCGCTCGACGTCCCCGCCGGCGGCGCCGCGGCCACGCTCGTTCTCGACGTGCACCAGCTCCGCGGCGGCCCGATCGCGCGGCCCCTCGACGTGCACCTCGAAACGACGATCGACGACAAGGCGACGACGGCTGCGTTTCACGCCGCCACGAAGCAAGGTGAGCTCTTGACCCTCGCCATGACGGCGCCGATGACGCTCGAGGAGCTCGTCTTCGACCCGCAGGCCGCGCTCGCCACGAAGCTCGAGGCGACGCTGACGCTACCGACCATCCCGGCCTCCGAGCTGCTCGCGACGTTCGGCCGCAATGACATCACGAAGGGCACCGTCGGCGGCACGGTCGAGCTCGCGGGCACGGTCGGCAAGCCCACGCTGATCGCGAAGCTGGTCGGCACGGACCTCACGGTCCCGCCGAGCGTCGGCTCCACGCGCACGCAGGTCATGCGCTCGCTCACCGTCGACGCGTCGTGGGACGGCACCACCGGCAAGCTCGCGATCGTCGGCGACGAATCGACCGGCGGCACGCTCCGGTTCACCGCGCAGGGCAGCCCGGCGGCCCCCGACGACGTCATCGCCGCCATCCAGGCCACGAACTTCGACATCCGTGCGATCACCGTGTTCTCGCCCGGCATGATCGGCGCCATCGCGGGCCGGCTCGACGGCAAGATGGACGTGCGGGGCGCCAACCCGCGGACGATGGACATTTCCGGCAAGGTCGTGTTCACCGCGTCGCGCATCCCGATCGCGCCGGCGATCGGTACGCTCCGCCAGGCGAACATCGAGCTGTCGATCCTCGATCACGTCATCAAGGTCAACGCGACCGGCAAGCTCGGGCACGACGGCACGATGAAGCTCGTCGCCGAGGCGCCGCTCAAGGACGGCGCCCCCACTGGCGGCAAGGCCACCATGACGATCCGCAAGGTCTCGCCGATCGGGGCGATCGAGCCCGTCATCGACTCCGACATCACGGCCACGCTCTCGCGCGCGGACGAGACGTGGAAGGCCGAAGTCCACGTCGCGAGCACGCTCGTCAAGATCCCGGACAAGTCGGGTCAGGCGCTCGACCCCGTCGGCCCGCCGACGGACATGGTGTTCGACGTCAAGAAGCGTCCAGCGCAGGCCAAGAAGGCCGACCCGACGCAAAAGGCGCCGCCGCCGCACCCGCTGTTCGTGGCAAACGTCGACCTCGGCGACGTCATCGTCGAGTCGAAGGAGGCTCGTGGCCTGATCCGCGGACAGCTCGTGGTCTCGCTCGGCGAGGCCCCGGTGGGTGGCTCGCCGCTCGGCATCGTGGGCGATGTGAACGTCCAGCGCGGCAACGTGGAGCTCTTCGATCGCCGCTACGAGATCGAGCGCGCGGCCGTGCACTTCGACGGCAGCATCGACCCGCAGCTCGACGTCCGCATCACGTACGACTTCCCCGACGTGACCACCGTCACCGAGGTGCGCGGCCGCCTGAGCAAGCCGGAGCTGAACCTGACGAGCGAGCCGGGCATGTACTCGCAGAGCGAGCTCCTCGGCTTTCTCCTCGGCGGGGAGCCGAACGGTGACACGCAGCAGGCCCAGTCCGCCGGCGCGCGCGTCTCGAGCGCGGGCACGTCGTTCCTGGCGAACCAGGTCGGCGGCTACGTGAAGAAGGCGCTGCCGATCAGCATCGACGTCATCAAGTACGAGGCGGCGAGCAGCGTGAACAGCGCGGCGGTCACGGTCGGCTCGTGGATCACGCACACGCTGTTCGTCGCGTACCGGCAGCACCTCGAGACGCGGCCCGACGAGAACGCGGGTGAGGGCGACGTCGAGTACTACATCAAGCCGCGGGTCATCCTCCAGGGCACGGCCGGTGACCGGGGTTACGATGGTGTCGACTTGTTGTGGCGTAAGCGCTGGTAACCGTTGACCTGATCGCCCGGCGCGGCGAGCATCCCGGATCTGGATGTCTCGCCTGGCGGTGGCCACGCTCGCGCTCGCCATGTGCGTGACGGCCGTCGCGTGCGGTGGGCGGCAGCGGCCACGCGCGAAGGCGACCGACGAGTTCCTCGCCGCGCTCCAGATCGTGGGCAACAAGGCGATCGAGACCGATGACCTCCTGCCCGGGCTCGCGCTCGCCCGCGCCCTCGACGGCGGCCGGCCCGTCGACCCGTTCGTCCTCGCCAACGACCTCACGCGCATCCGCGGGGCGTACGTGCGCATCGGGTTCTTCGAGGTCGTCGTCAAGCCGCGGCTCACCCACGCGGGGCCGGCCACGACGGTCACGTTCGTCGTCACGGAGGGGCCGCGCGCGAAGACCCGCGTCGAGCTGCTCGGCCTGCCGACGGACAACGCGGCGGTCGCGCTGGTGAAGCTGCGGAAGCTCGTGCCGCTCGCCGACGGCGCGCCCTTCGACTACGAGGCGTACGACGACGCGAAGCAGACCCTGCTCGCCGCGATCGAGGACGCCGGGTACGCGCACGCGCAGCTCGGCGCGACGGTGATCGCGGACCGCGCGAACGCCGAGGCGGTCGCCCGCTACATCTTCGATCCGGGACCCCCGTGCGTGTTCGGCAAGGTCACGGTCAGCGGCGCGCCCGGCGATCTCGAGGACGCCGTCCGGGCGCGGCTCGCGTTCAAGGAGGGCGCGATCTACTCGGCGTCTGCCGTCGCGAAGACGCAGCGCGCCCTGTACGAGCTCGGGCGGTTCTCGACGGTGCGCGTGGAGCCGGATCACGATCTGGCCGCGACGGCGATCGCGGTCAAGATCTCGGTCTCGGTGGGCACGCGGCACGAGACGAAGTTCGGCGGCGGCTTCGGCTACGAGCCGCTGACGTACGACTTCCGCGCGCGGGCCGGCTACAGCGTCGCCGGCTGCATCGACGAGCTCACGACGTGCAGCATCGACGGGCAGCCCGCGCTCACGCTCGGTCACGATCTCACCAACCTCGAGCCGAAGATCCGCGCGCTCGCGTCGCTGACGCGCCTCGACCTCCTGCGGACGTTCGTCACCGGCAACGCGGAGGTCGGCTACGACTACCTCACCGTCGAGGCGTACACGTACACCGGTCCGCACGCGCGGCTCGGGCTCAGCACGCCCCTCGGCGCGCCGTGGGCGCTGCTCCGCGTCGGCTGGTTGTTCGCGTACTACGGGTTCGTCAACATTGACCCGGTGGTCAACGACGCCGACCGCGCGCGCCTCGGCCTCGATGTCGAGCGGCTCGGGGCCTACGAGCAGGCCCTCGTGCTCGACCTCCGCGACAACCCGGTCGCGCCGCACGAGGGGCTCTACTTCGAGGCGCGCGTCAGCGAGGGCACGCCATACGGCGGCGGGCAGTTCACGTACCTCGAGGTCGTGCCGGAGCTGCGCGGCTACGTGCCGCTCGGCAAGTACGTGCTCGCGGCGCGCGCGCGGGCGGGGCAGATCTTCGGCGACGTGCCGGCGACGGAGCGGTTCTTCTCGGGCGGCGCGGTCAACCAGCGCGGGTTCAACGAGCGCCGCCTCGCGCCGACGATCGCCGGTGACCAGCAGCAGAGCGACGGCACGGTCAAGCTCCACTCGGTGCCCGTCGGCGGCTCGGTGATCGTGGAGTCGGGGCTCGAGCTACGGACCCCGCCGATCAGTCTGTTCGGGCTCGACATCGGGTTCGTGGCGTTCCTCGACTACGCGGACGTGACGGACTCGCGCGCGGCGATCGACCTCGGGCGCCTGCACGCGGCGACCGGCGGTGGCTTGCGCTTCCAGACCCCGTTCGGCGCGATCCGGCTCGACCTCGGATACCGCCTCAACCGCACCGAGCGCGGCGAGCCGGAGCCGACGGGTCTCTTGCGGCCGTTCGCGATCCATTTCGGCATCGGCGAGGCGTACTGATGCCCGCGCCCACGCCGCCGGCGCCGCCGAAGGAAGCGGCGAAGGACAAGAAGCCCGCGCCGCGCGGGCTCCGCCGCGTGCTGCGCTGGATCCGGCGGGCGGGCGTGGTGGTGCTCGTCGTCGCGCTGCTCGCCGTCGGCGCGGCGGTCGCGATCCTCGACACGGCCTGGGGGCGCAACCTCGTGCGCGGCCAGCTCGAGAACGTGCTGCGCGACCAGTTCCCCGGCGGCGCGAAGATCGGCCGGATCGAGGGCAGCCTGTTCAACAAGCTGACGTTGTTCGACGTCGAGCTCGACGGCCGCGACGGCAAGCCGATGGTGAAGGTCGGCGCGCTGACGCTCGACGCGGCGCTGCGCCCGCTCGCGAGCAAGCGCGTCCTCGTGCACTCGCTCGTCATCGACGGGCTCGACGTCGATCTTCATCCGCAGCCGGCCGCGTTGGTGGAGCCGCCGCCGAAGACGCCGCCCGGCACCACGCCGAGCGATCCGTCCGCCTGGGCCATCGAGCTGCCGCAGGTCGAGCTGCGTGATGGGCGCATCGCGTACACGTCGGCCAGCGGCGACGCCATCCACATCGATCACCTCGAAGTCTTCGCGAGCGCGATGGTGCCGGCGCCGGAGGCTGGCGCGCGCCAGGCCCCGCCGATCACCGCGGCGGCGTGGCTGCGCGGCACGTGGCGGGAGCGCGGCGCGTTCGACGTGGCGACGACGGCGACGTACGACCGCGCGCAGGACCACGTCGAGGTCCCGCTGCTCGCGGGGGCGCTCGCCGGCGCGTCGGTGAGCGGCGTCGCCTTGCGCGCGGATCTCGGCGCGACCCCGACGGGCGCCGGCGTCCTCGTGGTGCACGCGCCGCGCGACCTCCTGGCCGCGGTGGGTGTCCCGGTGGACGCCGCGCTACCGGGGGCGGCCGCGATCGACGCGGTGATCGACGCCGCGCCGCTCGTCTCGCCGAACCAGCCCGGCGCGAAGTTCGAGGCCGGCAGTCTCGTGCAGCTCGTGATTCGGGCGACGGCCGGCGCGTCGCAGGTGCGCGGCTTCTTCACGGCCGACGTCGCGCACCGGTTCATGCGAGGTGTCCTCGTCGCGGACGCGGCCGATCTCGCGGCGCTCTCGCACGGGGCGGTCCGCGGGCACGCTCAGGTCATCGCCGCGATCGACGCGCGCGCGACGGGCGCGAGCGGCGTGCTGACGCTGACGGGCGCGGTCGACGTGGCTCCGCTGACGAGCGTGATGATGGCGTTCGACGCCACGCCCCACGAGCTCGTGCTGTCGGCGGGCATCGCGGGCCCGGACGACGCGCGGGCGGCGGCGTTCGCCGAGATCACGCGCGTGGGGTCCGCGTTCACCCTGACGCGCTCGAAGGTCACCGCGCGCGCCCGCGACATCGCGCGTGCGTCCGGCGGTCACGCGCCCGTGCACGGCGAGGCGTGGGTCGAGGCCCGCGCGCACGGCTCGCTGTCGCCCGCGATGAAGCTCGTCGTCGAGGCCGACGCGGGGGCGGCGGACGTGCGCTACGCCACGGCCGGGGCAAAGACGGTGCGCGTGCACGTGTCCGCGACCGGCGTGCCGGCGCGCTCCGACGCGACCATCCACCTCGAGACCACGCGGCCGCACCGCGGCGCGGCCGGCGTGGCCGACGCGAGCTTCGATCTGCGCGCGCTCGTGGTGGCGGGCGAGCCGACGCGGATCGAGCTGACGAAGCACGCGGTGCGCACGCTCGCCGGCGTGGTGTTCGCGGGCGGCGGTGGGCGCGTCGTGATCTCGCCGACGCGCATCGACGTCACGAACCTCGCGACCGGCGTGGGGGCGAGCAAGATCGTCGCGTCGGGCACGTTCGCGCCCGCGACGGCCGACCTGTCGGCGAAGCTCGACGTGACGGACCTCGGCTTCGCGCAGCTCGCGCCCGACCTCGCGGGCACCGGCGCGGGGACGATCCACATCGCGCGGCGCGGTGGCCGCTGGGCCGGCGGCGGGGATCTACACGCGCGGAGCCTCGTCGCGAAGCCGGGCGCGCCGGCGATCGACGCGGATCTCCACGTCGACATCGCGGGCACGCACGTCACGGCCCACGCGACGGCCTCGAACGCGGCGATCTTCGCCGCGACGCTCGACGTCGATGTCGATGGGCCCCGCGACATCACGGACGTCGCGGCCTGGCCGCTCCTGCCGCGGCGCGCGCTGCGCTCGGTCGCGCTCGTGATCGATCGCCTCGACATCGACGCCGCGATCACCGCCGCCGGGCGCGATCCGGCGAGCCTGCCCGCGCACGGGGGCGGCGTGACGGGCACGGTCGCGCTGACCGAGGCGGGCGCGACCGGCGAGCTCGAGGTCCGCGGCGTGCAGGCGCAGTCGGGGGCCGTGGACGCGACCGTGACGCTCGCGCCCGGCGCGGCGGGCGAGATCGCGGCGCGCGCCGTGGTCACCGGCGACGGGGTCGGCGAGCTCGGTCTGGCCGCGCACGCCGTGCTCCCCGTGCACCTCCTCGTGCCCGGCGAGTGGGCCGCGCTGGATCGGCGCGCGTTGCGGGGCGCGACCGTGACGCTCGCGGATCAGCCGTTCGACAGCCAGCTGTTCGCGCGGTTCGGGATCACGGCGCCCTACCACGGGCGCGCGTCGGTCACCCTCTCGACGACAGCGGCCGCGGCGACCACCACGCTCGCGCTCGCGGTCCACGAGGTGGCGGGCGGCGCGATCGCCAGGCCGATCCAGCTCGCGGTCGACGCCACGCTCGACGGGCAGGGGCTGGTGACGGCGGTGACCGCGGCGTCCGTCGACACGCCGCTCGTGTCGATCCACGCGTCGGCCCCGATCTCGCTCGACCGCGCGCTGGCGCTCGGCGTCGCGTCGATCCTCGATACGCGCATCACCGGCGAGGTCAGGGTCGAGAAGATGCAGCTCCCCGCGGCGCTCGCGATCCTCGACCGGCATGACATCACGGCCGGGGAGCTGGGCGGCACCATCTCGGTCGAGGGCACCCTCGCGCGGCCCACGGCGGTCGGCACGGTCGCCGCGACGGGCGTCATCGTCACGCCCGGGCTCGGCGGTAAAGCCCTGCCACGCCTCGACGACCTGACGGTGACCGTCAACTGGGCCGGCGCGTCGGGCACGCTGGACGCGACCGCGCACGAATCCGCGGGCGGGCTCCTGACGCTGAACGTCGCGGGCGGGCTGGCCGACCCGAAGGCCACGACGTTCGAGCTCCACGCGACGCACCTCGACATCGCGCCGCTCGCCGCGTTCGCGCCCGAACCGTACGTCGCCGCCGCCGGCATCCTCGACGCGGCGATCAACATGAAGGGCCTCGACCCCGTGTCGGGGCAGCTCAACGGCCTGCTGCACCTGTCCGACGGCCGGGTGCCGCTCGCCCCCAAGGTCGGCACGCTACGCAAGCTCGAGGCGATGATCCAGATCGACGGCCAGGCGCTCCGGATCGTCAAGGCGGACGGCCTCCTCGGCGCAGGCGACGCGCACCTGACGGGCACCGTCGGGCTCACGGGCAGCTCGCCGGCGACGGCGGACCTGACGCTGAAGCTGCGCAAGGTCTCGCCGATCGGCTCGTTCCAGCCCGTCATCGACGGCGTCATCGGCGCCAAGCTCGCCCGCACGGACGGCCAGTGGACGGGCGACGTCACCGTCACGCAGGCGACCGTGAACATCCCGACGACGAGCACCGGCGACAAGCTCTTGCCGATGGGCGAGCCGAGCGACATGGAGTTTGTCGACGCGCCGCCGCCGCCGCCGACCTCGATCCACCTCGACGCGCCCGAGCACCCGTGGCTCGTGCTGAACGTCGATGTCGCGCCGACCGAGGTGATCGCCGACGAGATCCGCGCGGTCGTCAAGGCCAAGGATCTCACGCTCAGCTACGGCGACGAGCTCGGCCTCGATGGCGACATCGACATGGACCGCGGCGACGTCGAGCTGTTCGGGCGGCGCTACGACGTCGAGCTCGCCCTGCTGGTGTTCGACGGTGGCACGGACCCCGAGCTGAATGTCTCGATCTCGCACGCGTTCCCCGAGGTCACGACGTACACCGACATCAGCGGGCGCCTCTCGGAGCCCGTGCTGAACCTGCACGCCGATCCGCAGCTCTACTCGCAGGGGCAGCTGCTCGGCTTCTTGCTCGGCGGCGATCCGGGCGGCGATCCCAGCAGCCAGGCGCGGGATCAAGCGGCGACGGTCGGCGCGTCGGTCGCGTCGGCGTTCTTGTCGCAGAAGCTCAACAAGGTGCTGCCCGTGAAGCTGGCCGTGCGCTGCAATCCGTCGACGAGCAGCGCGAGCGCGATGTGCACGGCGGGCAAGTGGGTGAGCGAGAAGCTGTACGTCGGCTACCAGCAGCACCTCTCGCCGTTGCCCGACGAGAACACGAGCCAGCTCGACCTGGAGTATTATCTCCTATCGCACGTCACCATCAACGTCAGCGGCGGCGACCGGAACGACGGCATCGACGTGCTCTGGCGCAAGCGCTGGTAGCAGCGGTGCGGCGGGCGCGATGCTACCTTGAGGCGTGCGAAGCCTTGCGCTCGGGTTGATGTTGGCGGCGGCCGCGGGGTGCGCGCGGGGTGGCGACGCGCCGGCCCCGGCGGCGATCGAGGAGCACGTCGGGCTCGTGCACCGCGGCGACCAGCCGCTCACGCTGCTCGGCAAGACGCTCGAGGTCGGCGATGCGATGCCGGCGGTCACGGTCGCCGATGGGAACCTCGCGCCGATCGCGCTCGCGGCGCTGAAGGGGAAGATCGTGGTGCTCTCGGTGGTGCCGTCGATCGACACGCACGTGTGCGAGACGCAGACGCACAAGGTGAGCGCGGCGATCGAGCAGATGCCGCCCGGCGTCGAGGTCTACACGGTGAGCCGCGACCTACCGTTCGCGCAGACACGCTTCACCGAGGAGGCGATGACCAAGACGAAGATGGGCTCGGACTACCACGGCGGCGCGTTCGGCCGGGCCTTCGGCCTCGAGGTCAAGGAGAGCGGCCTCCTCGCGCGCAGCATCTGGGTCTTTGGCCGCGACGGCCGCCTGGCCTATCGCCAGCTCGTCGACGATCAGGGCACCGAGCCCGACTACGACGCCATGCTGGCCGCCGTCGCCGCCGCCGCGAAGTCCTGACCTGTCCGGCGGCCGGACCTGTCCGGCGGCCGGCCCGAAACAACGGGGCCTGGCCCCTTTATTCGAGGAAGTCCGCGTCGTCAGGGGGCGAGGGAGGCGGACCAGTCGGCGAAGCTGATGGGCTCGCCGAGGTGCACGACACCGGTCGCGCGCGAGCACGCGTTGCCCGCCGCGTCGAAGACGGTCGCGGACGTGAAGAGCAACCTGTGAGCGGCGCGCTCGACGACCGCCTCGCAGCGGGCGGTGTCGCCGCGGACGGCGCGTTCGAACATGATCGAGATCTGGACCGTCGCGTTGCGGCGCAGCGGCGGCGTGATGATCGCGCACGCGCCAAGCGCGAAGTCGAACATCGCCGCGATGACGCCGCCGTTGACCGCGTCGGTGCCCTTGCCGCCGCGGTGCTCGGGGCGCACGTGCGGAATCGAGACGATGACCTTCTCGCCGGCCACGAACCGGACCGCGAGGCCGAAGTGTCCGAGCATCTGCCCGGCGTTCCAGCGCGTGCAGAACGCGTCGAGCTCGACTTGCGAGACCGCGCCGGCGGTCGCTTCATGCGTCACTTCTTGCGTCCGCCGAGCAAGCCGCGGAGCGCGCTCTTCGCGGTCAGCCGCGGCAGCGTGCCCAGCGACCTGGCGAGCGCGAACGCGAGCTGCAACGGCGACGTGCCCTGCGCCTCGATGGCGGCGCGCTGGCCCGTGGACACGTCCTCGAGCGCCCCGCGCGCGATCGTGCGCGAGCCGTCGCTGCGGATCTCGATCACCATCCGCGCCACGACCGGCGGCTCGTCCGACCGCTGCACCTCGCCGCGCGGAGGCATCGCGGGCAGGACGTCGGGCTTGGGCTCGTCGGCGGGCACGCGGGTAGGTTAGCGCACGGCGGCTATTTCGGGCACTCGACCGCCGTGACCTTACCGTCGAGCTTCACCGCGTAGCCGGCGACCTTCAGGTCGCCCGCGAGCGTCACCTCACCGGCCGCGGGCGGGCCCGGCGTGACGACGAGCTTGGCCTTGTCGAACGTCTGGTCGGCCGTGACCTGGCCGAGCCGCACGCCCCCGAGCTGGATCTGGCTGACGGTCGGCGCCGGCTTGAACCACGTCAGCGTGATCTCGAAGTCGCCCGGCGTGGCGTAGGGCACCTGCTTGCAGCCCTCGCGGCCCGTCGTGAGCTTGAGCTCCGGCCAGTCGCCGATCTTGCTGAGGAACGCGCCGCGGATCGGCAGCTTGACGCCCGCGATCGTCAGCGTCGCCGGCATCTCCGGCGGCAGCGCGGGCGGCGTCCCGTGCGTGGGCGCGGGGCAGCCCAGCGCGTCGAGCGTGCCCTTCACCGTGAGCTTGCGGCCCTTCGTGTCCTCGGCCGCGAAGTCGACGTCGAGGGTCGTCGGCTGGTCCGCCGCGCCATCGCCGCTCCCCGTCGCCGGCATCGTCTCCTGGTGCGTGCTGCCGCCGAAGTAAGTCGAGCGCACCTGCACCGCCTCCTTGCCGTCGGGCAGGAGCGTCCGTCCACCTTGCACGTCGAACGTCACCTCGCTGTCGCCGATCGACCGCATGTCACCCGTCACGTCCGCGCAGCCGACCGGCACCGACGACGCCGTCAGCGTGAAGCCGCCGCTCCAGCTGCGCCACGCGAGCGCGGTCGCCATGGCGACCGGCTTGCCGTCGAGCGTCACGGCCAGCTTCGTCTGCGGATGCGGCGTGCCCGTGGGGCCCGTGGGCGCCGTCATCGTGGGCAGGTGGATCGGCGCCCCGGCCACCGAGTCGGCGTGCGGCGCGGCCGAGCCCGCGGCGGGCCCGGCGTCACCGCCCTTGCCGCACGCCGCCACCAGACCGAGCACGCCGAGCGCTGCCTTCATCAACATGGGGCGACCGTACTACAGTGGCCGCATGAACCTGGTGGCGCTCCGCGAGGCGATCGACAAGGTCGATCGCCAGATCATCGCCCTCCTGGCGGAGCGCCAGAGGCTCGTCGAGGAGGTCGCCGAGGCCAAGCTCGCCGCGGCGAGCCCGTTCCGCGACCGCGAGCGCGAGGAGCAGCTGCTCGCCCGCCTGCGCGGCCACGCCACCGCCGCCGGCCTCGATCCGCACGAGGTCGAGCGCCTCTACCGCGTGGTGATGGACATGTCCGTCGCGCACCAGGAGGCGCGCGTGCGCAGTCGCGACGACGTGCCGCTCCGCGTGACCTACCAGGGCGTCGAGGGGAGCTACAGCCACCTCGCCGCGCAGGGCCGCTACGCGCTGCGGGCGGGCGGCGCGCTGCTCACCGGCTGCGATTCGTTTCGCGCGGCGGCCGACGCCGTCCTCGCCGGGACGGCCGACCTCGCGCTCCTGCCGATCGAGAACACCACGGCGGGCTCGATCAACGAGACGTACGACCTCCTCGGCGGCGGCCAGCTCCACATCACCGGCGAGGTCGTGTCCGCGATCGAGCACTGCCTCCTCGCGCTGCCGGGCGTGGCCCTGGCCGAGCTCCGCGTCGTGCGCTCGCACCCGCAGGCTCTCGCGCAGTGCCAGGCGCTGTTCGCGGCGCACCCGCACCTCCGCGCGCGCGCCGATCTCGACACGGCCGGCAGCGCGAAGCTCGTCTCGGAGTCCGGCGACCGGACGCTCGGGGCCATCGCGAGCGCGGCTGCGGCCCAGCGCTACGGCCTCGCCATCGTGGAGCGCGGCGTGCAGACGGCCTCGGGCAACGCCACCCGCTTCGTCGAGATCGCGCCGCGGCCCGCGCCCGTCGCGGCCGACGCCGCCGCGAAGACCTCGCTCCTCATCGAGCTGCAGGATCGCCCGGGCGCGCTCGGCGACGTGCTCGTGCGCTTCGCGGCGCGCGGCCTGTCGCTGACGAAGCTCGAGTCGCGGCCGATCGCGAGCGCGCCGTGGACCTACCGCTTCTACGCCGACGTCCTCGGCCACGCGGCCAGCGCCGCCGTGCAGGCCGCGCTCGACGACGTTCGCCCGCTGACCCGCGAGCTGCGCGTCCTCGGGACGTACGCCGCCGCCGCGCTGCCGTAAGCTCGGGCCATCCCATGCGCGCCGTTCGGATCCACGAGCTCACCGGTCCCGCCTCGCTCCAGGTCGACGAGGTCGATGACCCGAAGGTTTCGGCCGGCCACGTCATCATCGACGTCGCCGCCGCGGGCGTGAACTTCCCCGACACGCTCATCACGCGCGGCGCGTACCAGTTCAAGCCCGCCACGCCGTTCTCGCCGGGCGGCGAGGTCGCGGGCACGGTGCGCGAGGTCGGTCCGGGGGTTACCGGGATCGCCGTGGGCGAGCGCGTCGCGGCCACGATGCTGTACGGCGGCTACGCCGAGCGGGTCGCGGTGCCGGCGCTGTCCGTTGTCCGGCTGCCGGACCATGTCTCGTTCGAGACGGGCGCGGCCACGCTGCTCACGTACGCGACCACGTACTACGCGCTCGTCGACCGCGCCGCGATCCAGCCGGGCGAAACGCTGCTCGTGCTCGGCGCGGCCGGCGGCGTCGGCATCGCGGCCGTCGAGCTCGGCGCGCTCCTCGGCGCGAAGGTGATCGCGGCCGCGTCGAGCCCCGAGAAGCTCGCGTTCTGTCGCGCGCACGGCGCGTCGGAGACGATCGACTACACGACCGAGGACCTCAAGGAGCGCGTGAAGGCGCTGACCGGCGGCAAGGGCGTCGACGTCGTCTACGATCCGGTGGGCGGCGCGATGGCCGAGCCGGCGCTGCGGGCGATCGGCTGGAACGGGCGCTACCTCGTCATCGGGTTCGCGAGCGGCGATATCCCGAAGATCCCGCTGAACCTCACGCTCCTCAAGGGCTGCCAGATCGTCGGCGTGTTCTGGGGCTCGTTCGCCATGCGCGAGCCGGCGCGCAACCGCGCGCACTGCGAGGCGATCTTCGCGCACGTCGCGGCCGGCAAGCTCGTCCCCGCGATCGACGCGGTCTTGCCGTTCGCGCGCGCGGCGGAGGCCCTCGGTCGCCTCGAGCGGCGCGAGGTCAAGGGCAAGCTCGTGCTGGTCCCCTGAAGCCCGAAGCCTCTGGCACGCGCTGACGACGAGCCGCCATGCCGCCGCGCCGCGGCCCGACTACCGGTCGAAGCGCTGGTCGCAGGCGCCGTCGCCGCCCTCGTAGCCGCTGCGGAACGCGGTCTGGCGCTGCGCGGACGTGCCGTGCGTGAACGTCTCGGGCCGGACGGTGCCCTGGGCCTTGCGCTGCAGCGTGTCGTCGCCGATCTGGCGCGCGGCGTTGAGCGCCTCGTCGACATCGCCGACCTCGACCTCACCGCGCGCGTTCGCGTCGCGCGCCCAGGCGCCGGCGAGACAGTCCGCCTGCAGCTCCGTCGGGACGGACCCGGCCTTGCCGAATAGGCCGCGGAGGTTCTGCACGTGATGCCCCATCTCGTGCGCGATGACGTACGCCTGCGCGAAGTCACCGGGGGCGCCGAGCTTCGCGCGCAGCTCGTCGTAGAACGCGAGGTCGATGTACACCTTCGAGTCGCGCGGGCAATAGAACGGGCCAACGGCCGCGCTCGTGTCGCCACACGCAGACGCGACCGAATCCCGGAACAGCACCAACGTGGCCTTCTGATAGCTGGGCATTCGCTTCGCCCAGCTCTTCTGGACGTCGTCGAACACGAACTCCACGAAGTGCGTCAGCTGCGCCTCCTGTGCGCTCACGCTCGGTGCGGTCCCGGCTGGCTGATGCGCGACGTGGCTCGGCGGGACCGTGCTCGGGCTGCTGCCGCCGCCGCTCCAGTACGGCAGGGAGCAATAGCCAACGCCCACGAGCAAGATGCCGAAGACCCAGCCCTTCCAGCCAAATCGGCTCAGGATCGAGAACAGCAACCCGAGCGGCAAGCCGCCGCCGCCACCGCCGCCGCCGCCGCCGAGCGCCGGTCCTGATTGCCCGCGGCGGTCCTCGACGTCCGAGCTCGTGTAGTTGCTGTCCCACTTCATGGCTGCCCATCAAAGCACGAGGCGGGCCAGGTTGGCGGGCCGATCTCAAGGCGCTGGAGCAGCGCGGGCGTGGTCGGCGAGCCAGTCGAGGATCGCGGCCGCCTTCTTCGGCTGGTGCGTGAGCGCGTCTTCCTCGCCATCGTGCGCGCCGCCCTTCACGAGGTCCCACGTCACGTCGGCCTTGCACGCATCGAAGTACGCGCGCAGCTCGCGCGCGTGCGCGTGCAGCGGGTTCTTGTCGCCCACGAGAAAGTACGCCGGCAGGGCGCGCCGGGGACAGCCCTCGTCGCGGGGCGCGATCCCGCCGCCGTGGATGACGACGGCCGCGAACACGGGCTCCCATGCCTGCGCGCGATCCCCGATCCAGGACGCGCCGCCGGACCAGCCGACCAGGTACGTGCGCGCGGGATCGAGCGCGACCTGCTTGCCGACCGCCGCGACCTGGTCGAACACCCACTGCGGCTCGCCGTCCCATTGCCAGTAGCTGTCCACGCACTTCTGGTCGCGCGGGCACTGCAAGGACAGGAGGGCCCAGCCGCGGGCGAGGACGGCTTTCTTCCACCAGCTTTCGAGGGTGGAGGCGGCCTGGCGATCACCGTGGAGGAGGACGACCAGCGGAACGGGCCCCTCGGTCTTGGCGGGCAGGTCCAGCGTGCACTGCCTGCACGGCACCACGAGCTTCGGGGGGGCCGCCTGCGCCACGCGAGCTGCCCCCAGGATCACCAGCACCACGGCGACGCGCATCGCCAGAGCCTGACTCGGCGTTCACGCGAGCGCCGCGGAAAGCGCCGCCCGGGCCTGCGCCCGCGGGCGTTTTGGTCGTCGATCTGCGAGCGCAACTTCCTTCATGCGGCGGATTGTCGCGCCGATCGCGACATCGGGCCACGCTGCGACCACACGCCGCAAGATTCGGCGCGGGTTGCTTGCGGGCGACGCGACGCATGTGGTGCAAGATGCAGCGAGAAACGGCGAGACCGCGGTCGCCGTCGCGACAGGAACCTCCATGCAGAGATTCATCTTCCCGGAATGGACCGAGACCCTAAAGAAGTGGATCACACTTCTGGCGGTCGGCGGCCCGATTTACCTCGTCGCGCTGATCGCGTACGGCGTCACCCCCGAGGCGATTCGCATCGGATACCAGCCGGACCAGCCAGTCCCGTACAGCCACGCGCTGCACGCGGGTGAGCTCGGGATGGACTGCCGGTATTGCCACTCGACGGTCGAGCGGACGGCGAAGGCCGCCATCCCGCCGCCGGCGACGTGCATGAACTGCCACTCGGTCGTGAAGAAGGACTCCGAGGTCCTGCTTCCCGTCCGTCAGGCGTTCGCCGAGCAGAACGACTCGCTCCACTGGGTGCGCGTCCACGACCTCCCGGACTACGTCTACTTCAACCACCAGGCCCACGTGAACGCCGCCATCGGCTGCGAGTCGTGCCACGGCCGCATCGACCAGATGGCCAAGGTCTACCAGGCCAAGCCGCTGACGATGGAGTGGTGCATCAACTGCCACTTGAACCCGGCGCCGAACCTCCGCGAGCCGGAGAACGTCACGAAGATGGGCTACGAGCCCCAGCCCGGCGAAGGCGAAGCAATCTTGCAGCGCAACGCGATCCACCCGCCCGTCAACTGCTCGACCTGCCACCGCTAAGGAGCCGAGCACATGTCCGCAAAAGAACCTGACTCGCTCGCCCCCGCCGACCACGCGCACGACCACGCGCATGGGCATGACCACGGGCACGACCACGACCATGACGCGCCGCTCCCGCCGACGCCGGAGCACGGCTACTGGCGCTCGATGCGCGAGCTCGCCGGCCAGGCCGAGTGGCAGCTGCACCCCTCGGACAAGGAGATGCCGGAGGGCACGGACCCGAGCAAGGCGCCGGCCGATCCGATGTCGCGCCGCAACTTCTTCCACCTGATGGGCTCCGCCGCCGGGCTCGCCGGCATGGGCGCGATCGCCGCGGGCTGCCAGCGCTACGAGAAGGAGGAGATCGTTCCTCTCTCGCGCCGCCCCGAGGACGAGGTCCCGGGCCAGACGATGGAGTACTCGACGGCGTGGGAGCTCGGTGGCGTGGGCCACGCGCTGATCGCGACCTCGTACGAGGGCCGCCCGATCAAGCTCGACGGCAACCCGGAGCACCCGTTCGCGGGCGGCGCGGTCGTCCCGGGCACGAAGCGCCACGGCGGCGCGTCGACGTTCGCCCAGGCGAGCATCCTCCACATCTACGACGTCGATCGCTCCCAGTCGCCGACCGCCGGCGGCAAGGGCGCGTCGATGGAGTCGTTCAAGGCGGGGCTCGGCGAGCTCCGCGCGGCGCTGGCGAAGGGCGGTCGGATCCTGTCCGAGGCGACGTCGTCGCCGACCGTGCAGGCGCTCCGCCTCAAGCTCGCGCAAAAGTTCCCCGCCGTGCAGTGGCACGAGTACGAGCCGCTCTCGTGGGACAACGAGCGCGCGGGCACCAAGCTCGCGTTCGGCAAGCCGATGCGCCCGCTCGCCCGTCTCGCCGAGTGCGAGACGATCGTCACCATCGATTGCGATATCTTCGTCGAGCACCCGGCCGCGCTGCGCTACAGCCGCGACTTCGCGCGGAGCCGTCGCCCCGACGGCACGCTCGGCATCGGCAAGATCAATCGGCTGTGGGCCGCCGAGAGCACGATGACGAACACGGGCGCCATGGCGGATCACCGCCTCGGCGTGCGCTCGGACCTGTGCCTCCCCCTCGTCCTCGCGCTCGACGCGATGGTCCCCGGCGTCGGCCACGGCGTCGACGGTCGCGCCAAGCCGACCTCGGAGCTCCTCGCAGAGGCGCGCGTGGCCCAGTGGCTGCGCGTCCTCACGGCCGAGCTCCAGGCAAACACCGGCCGCGCGGTCGTGATCGCCGGTCGCCGCCAGCCGCCGATCGTGCACGCCCTCGTCGCGCGCATCAACGAAGAGATCAAGGCGCCGATCGATTACTACGACGTCACCGATCCGGACCGCCCGTCGCACCTCGAGTCGATCGCCGCGCTCGCGGCCGATCTCAAGGCCCGCAAGGTCTCGGCCCTCGTCATCCTCGGCGGCAACCCGGTCTACGACGCCCCCGTCGATCTCGACTTCGGCACGGCCATGGCCGGCATCCCGAGCCTCCACCTGTCGGAGTACGAGGACGAGACGTCGCTCAAGTCCAGCTGGCACGTCCCCAAGGCGCACTTCCTCGAGGCGTGGGGCGACGTTCGCACCTGGGACGGCACCGTCACCATCGCGCAGCCGCTGATCGCGCCGCTCTACGGCGGTCTGTCGTCGGCGGAGCTGCTCTCGGCGCTGATCGGCGACGAGCTCGGCGGCGAGGCCCTCGTCCGCGGCACGCACGAGGCCCTCGGCTTCGGCGCGGGCTGGCGGAAGAACATCCACGACGGCTTCATCGCCGCGACCACCCAGACGCCGGCCACGGTCGGCCGCGTCGCCGAGCTGCCCGCCGCCCCGCTCTCGAAGAGCCAGGCCGGCGGCACGAAGCGCGCGAACGGCGATCTCGAGGTGGTCTTCCACTTCTCGAGCAACACGTACGACGGCCGCTTCGCCAATAACCCGTGGCTGCAGGAGACCCCGGACTTCCTCACGAAGGTCACCTGGGACAACTACGCGCTCGTCGGCCCGGAGACCGCCACGGTCCACGGCCTCGAGAACGACACGATGATCACCGTGAAGATCGGTGACCGCTCGGTCGAGCTGCCCTGCTACGTCATGCCGGGCCAGGCGCGTTACTCGATCGGCCTCGTGCTCGGCGGCGGGCGCACCGCGGCGGGCCACGTCGGCGGTCGCGAGGGCAAGGTCCCCGTCGGCTACGACACGTACAAGGTCCGCACCGTCGCCGGCTTCGACATGATCGGCGGCGTCACCGCCACGTCGACGGGCAAGCACTACGAGCTCGCCGACACGCAGGATCACTGGGACTACCGCCCCGGCCTCCGCAAGGACATCGGCGCCGAGGAGATCGAGAAGCGCGCCCCGGAGCTGATCCGGGAGACGACGGTCGCGAACTTCGTCAAGGACAAGGCCTGGAAGGCCGAGGAGCCGGAGCACTTCTTCGACGACACGAACGACGATGGCAAGGCGGGCAAGCCCCGCGGCTTCGCGCTGTTCGAGGAGAAGACGTACGAGGGCCACCGCTGGGGCATGGCGACGGATCTGTCGACCTGCACCGGCTGCAACTCGTGCATGGTCGCGTGCCAGTCCGAGAACAACGTGCCGGTGGTGGGTCGCCGCGAGGTGATCAACAACCGCGAGATGTCGTGGATCCGCATCGACCGCTACTTCCGCGGCTCGCCCGACGAGCCCGAGGTGGTGCACCAGCCGGTCGCGTGCCAGCAGTGCGAGAACGCGCCGTGCGAGCAGGTCTGTCCGGTCGGCGCGACGCAGCACTCGCCGGAAGGGCTCAACGACATGGCCTACAACCGCTGCATCGGCACGCGGTACTGCGCCAACAACTGCCCGTACAAGGTCCGTCGGTTCAACTTCCTCGACTGGAACAAGGAGTTCCGCGACGCCCGTAACAAGGTCCGCCGCCTCCTGTTCAACCCGGACGTCACCGTCCGCATGCGCGGCATCATGGAGAAGTGCTCCTTCTGCGTGCAGCGCATCCAGACGGCCAAGATCAAGGCGAAGGCCGCGATCCGCAACGGCTCCCGCGCCGGCAAGGTCGGCGACCCGCTGCAGGACGGCGAGGTGGTGACCGCGTGTCAGGCGGCGTGCCCGACCGAGGCGATCATCTTCGGCGATCTGCAGGATCCGAACAGCCGGGTGTCGAAGCTGCAGGCGGACCGCCGCCAGTACTCGCTCTTGCCCGAGCTCTACACCAAGCCGCGGAACCGCTACCTCGCCCGCGTCCGGAACCCGAACCCCGACATGGTCACGAAGCAGCAGGAGGGTGCAGAGTGAGCACCGTCGATACGACCTCCTCGGCCACCGCCGAGACGCACCACGACGAGTCGGGCAAGGCGCGCGAAGCGTTCCGCACCGTCACCAATGACGTCGCGTGGATCGCCGAGGCGCCCAAGCCCCACAAGGCCTGGCTCGCCGTGCTCGGCGTGGCGCTCGTGATGCTCGGCATCGGCGTCTACTCCATCTACACGGTCATCATGACCGGCATCGGCGTGTGGGGTAACTCCAACACCGTCTGCTGGGCGTGGGACATCACCAACTTCGTCTGGTGGATCGGCATCGGCCACGCCGGCACGTTGATCTCGGCCGTCCTTTACCTCACGCGGCAGGGCTGGCGCACCAGCATCAACCGCGCGGCCGAGGCGATGACGATCTTCGCCGTCATGGCCGCCGGCCTCTTCCCGCTGCTCCACACCGGTCGCCCCTGGTTCGCGTGGTGGATGCTCCCCGTGCCCAACGACATGGGCTCGCTGTGGCCGCAGTTCCGCAGCCCGCTCATGTGGGACGTGTTCGCGGTCTCGACCTACCTCACCACGTCGGTGCTGTTCTGGTTCATGGGCCTCGTCCCCGACCTCGCGACCTTCCGCGACCGCAACGCCGCGAAGGGCAACAACCTCAAGGCGATGATCTACGGCCTCTTCGCCCTCGGCTGGCGCGGCTCCGCCCGCCAGTGGCACCGCTACGAGCGCGCGTATCTCATCCTCGCCGGCCTCGCGACGCCGCTGGTGTTCTCGGTCCACTCGGTCGTGTCGTTCGACTTCGCGACCTCGCAGCTCCCGGGCTGGCACACGACGATCTTCCCGCCGTACTTCGTCGCCGGCGCCATCTTCTCCGGCTTCGCGATGGTGCTCACCCTCCTCATCCCGCTCCGCTACCTGTTCAACCTGCAGCACATCATCAAGCAGGAGCACATCCACGCGATGTGCAAGATCATCCTCGCCACCGGCATGATGGTCGGGCTCGCGTACGGCACCGAGTTCTTCATGGCCTGGTACTCGGGCAACCCGTTCGAGAAGTTCGCGTTCGTGTCCCGCGCGTTCGGTCCGTTCTGGTGGGCCTACTTCGCGATGGTCAGCTGCAACGTGCTCATCCCGCAGTTCTTCTGGAGCAAGTGGGTCCGCAACAACAACAAGCTCATCTGGGTGCTCTGCATCTTCGTGAACATCGGCATGTGGTTCGAGCGCTTCGTCATCATCGCGACGTCCCTCGCGCGCTCGTTCCTCCCGTCGGCGTGGAGCTACTACACCCCGACCCGGTACGACGTCGGCGTGTTCGTCGGCACGATCGGTCTGTTCCTCACGTTCTTCATGCTGTTCTTCCGCTACCTGCCCGTGGTCGCGATCAGTGAGGTCAAGGGCGTCATGCCCGAGGCGCACGCTGGAAAGGGGCACCACTAATGTCGGATCACGGATCGCACGGACACGACGACGTGCCGGCCGGCGAGGGCAAGCTGTTCGGCCTCCTCGCCGAGTACGACACCCCCGGCGAGCTCGTCGACGCGGCCCGCAAGGTCCGCGACGCCGGCTACACGGACTTCGATTGCTACAGCCCGTTCCCGGTGCACGGCATCGACGAGGCGATGGGCATCAAGCGCACCATCCTGCCGCTCCTGATCTTCGGCGGCGGCTTCACGGGCCTCGTCGGCGGCATCGCGCTCCAGTGGTACTGCAACGCGTACAAGTGGGGCTGGAACATCTCCGGCAAGCCCACGTGGTCGCTGCCGGCGAACATCCCGATCGCGTTCGAGACGACGATCTTGATCTCGGTCCTCACGGCCTTCTTCGGCATGTGGGCGCTCAACAAGCTGCCGCAGGTCTGGCACCCGTTCTTTCGCAGCGAGCGCTTCGGCCGCGTCACGGATGACGCCTTCCTGATCGGCATCGAGTCGGACGACAAGCGCTTCGACCTCGAGGGCACCAAGCAGCTCCTCATCGACGCCGGCGCGATCGCCGTCGAGAGCTGCCACAAGGATCCGGACCTCTCGAAGGCCGTCATGCCGAAGTGGCTGCTGGCGCTCATCGTCGCGAGCACCGCGTTCGCCCTGATCCCGCTCGCCATCGCCGCCAAGGCGCGCAACTCGAAGTCGTCCGAGCCGCACTACCACATCTTCCCGGACATGGACTTCCAGCCGAAGTTCAAGTCCGACCAGCCGAACGACCTGTTCGCCGATGGCCGCTCGAACCGCGGCGAGATCGACGGGACCATCCCGCGCGGCTCGCTCAACGCGGACGACGTGTTCTATCGCGGCCTCGAGGGCGGCGACTGGACCCACGGGTTCCCGAAGACGTACCCGGATGGTCGCGAGTTCGTCATCGATGACAAGCTCGTCAAGCGCGGTCAAAACCGCTTCAACATCTACTGCACGCCGTGCCACGGCTACGACGGGAACGGCAACGGCGCGGTGCCGCAGCGCGTGAAGCTCAACGGTGGAGCATGGGCGGCCCGCAACCTCGTCGATCCCAAGGCCGACGTGATCCGCATGCCGAACGGTCAGCTCTTCAATACGATCTCGAACGGATACAACACGATGATGGGCTACGGCGCGCAGATTCCGCAAAGCGATCGGTGGGCCATCGTCATCTATGTGAGAGCCCTGGAGCGCGCCCAGAACGCGTCGCTGGACGACGTGCCCGCCGATCAGCGCACGAACATGCCTGGCGGCACGATGGGAGGTGGCAAATGAGCCTCGAGAAGACATTGCACCCGGACGAGAAGATCAAGGCCGGTAAGATCGGCGGCAGCCTCGCCAAGACGGGCCTCGCCATCGCGGTCGTGTTCCTCGCGATCTCGCTGGTCCTCGGTGCCACCTACGGTGATCACTGGAAGCGGTTCATGTACGCCTACCTGATCGGGTGGACGTTCATCTTCAGCATCTGCCTCGGCTGCCTCTGGATCACCATCCTGCACCACCTCGTGCGCGGCCGTTGGGTCACCGCGATCCGGCGCATCGCCGAGGCCATCGCCACCGCGTTCCCGCTCGTGTTCGTCGCGGGCCTCGGGTTCGTGCTCCCGGTGCTGCTCGGCTACAAGAACCTCTACTACTGGGCGCACCCGGACGCGCACGACCCCGAGCTCAACCACAACCTGCTGCACAAGCTCGGCTGGCTCGAGCCCGGCTTCTTCACCGTGCGCTTCGTGATCTACGGCGTCGCGTTCAGCAGCATCGCGGCGTACTTCGCCCGCAAGTCGCGCGAGCAGGACGAATCGGGTGACCCGAAGATCTCCACCACGCTGCGCGTCGCCTCGGCGCCGGCGATGATCCTGTACTCGTTCGCGACGTGCTTCGCGGCGTTCGACATCCTGATGTCGCTCTCGCCGGCCTGGTACTCGACGATCTACGGCGTCAACTTCTGGGGCAGCGCGATGGTCGGCGGCATGGCCACGCTCGGCCTCGTGGTCCTCGGCATCCAGCGCACCGGCCGCCTGACCCACTCGGTCAACGCGAGCCACTACCACGACATCGGCAAGTGGATGTTCGCGTTCACCTTCTTCTGGGCCTACACGCAGTTCTCGCAGTTCATGCTGCAGTGGTACGGCAACATGCCGGAGGAGACCGTCTGGTACAAGTACCGGCTCTTCGGCGACTGGCAGTGGGTGAGCATCGCGATGCTCGTCGGCTTCTGGCTCTTCCCGTTCGTGTTCCTGATGTCACGCTGGACGAAGCGCATCGTGCCGAGCTTCGTCTTCTTCGCGGTGTGGCAGCTCGTCTTCCACTGGCTCGACATCTACTGGAACGTGATGCCGAACTACGACTGGCAGACCGACTACCACGGCACCGCGTCCGTCGTGGCCGGCCCCCTCAGCGGCAACATCGCCTACCACCACGTCGGCTTCACCCCGCTCGACATCACGGTGTGGATCGGCCTCATCGGCGTCCTCCTCATCGGCATCGGCCGCAACCTGACTGGCAACCTGATCCCTGTGAAGGATCCGACGCTCGGGCTCTCGCTCGCGCACGACGTGATGTGATCCGGAGGCAATGAACCATGTCAGGCCCCAAGCGAAATCCGGACAAGCTCAACACGATCGGCATCGTCGTCGTCGGTATCTGCGGCGCGGTGCTCGTGTACGTTACGATCGTCGCGCTCCAGGCGTTCTACATGAACGACACGAGCGATCTGCAAAACACGGCTGACTACGGTGGTCAGGAGACGGGCGTCAAGGCGCTCCGCGCCGAGCAGATGCGCAACATCACCGACTTCGGGATGAACCAGACCGGCACGTACCACATGCCGATCGACCAGGCGATGCAGCTCGTCGTGCGCGCCGCGCAGGGTAGCGATGCGCTGTACGTCCCGGTCGGTGGCTCCGCCATCTGCGGTACGTCGCTGCCGATCCCGGGCCGCGGCCACCCGAACCTGGCGCCGGGTACGATCGCCGACTGTCCGGGCGCGAAGACCATGCCGCCCGCGACCGGTTCCGGGGCCGGTTCGGGCGCCGGTTCGGCGACCATGGAGGCCGCTGGCTCCGCGTCGGGCTCCGCCGCCGGCTCCGCGTCGGGCTCCGCCGCCGGGTCCGCGTCCGGGTCTGCGGGAGGTCATGCTCGGTAAGTCTGTCATCGGGCTGATCGCGATCAGCCTGTGTGCCACGCCCGCGCTCGCTGCGGAGGGCGATGGGCGTGCCGCGTTCGGCGACGACCCGTTGCCGCCACCGCCGACCTACAAGGCGGGCGGCGTCACGGTGGACGAGCACCTGGGCGCGCGCTTGCCGCTCGATACGCCGTTTCGCACCAGCGAGGGCAAGGCCGTCACGCTCGGTGATGTGCTCGGCACGGGCGACGTCCCGACGATCCTCACCTTCAACTACTCCGACTGCCCGATGCTCTGCAGCTTGCAGCTCAACGGGCTCTCGAACGCGCTACCACCGCTCGCCGCGTCGACGGACCCGTCCCTGCCGCCGCTCGTGATCTCCGGCCAGTACCGGATCGTCACCATCGATCTCGAGCCGAACGAGCCGCTCGACAAGCTCACAAAGATGAAGCAGCGCTACATCGAGCGGCTGGGCCACGGGGCCGATGGCTGGACGTTCCTCGCCGCGGGCACGCCCGGCGACGCGTCGAGCATCGAGCGTGTCGCCGAGGCGGTCGGCTTCCACTACACGTATCTCAAAGATAAAGCCGAGTACGCGCACCCGGCGGCGCTGATCTTCGTCTCGACGCGCGGCGCGGTCACGCGCTACGTCTATGGTCTCGAGTTCGCCGCGGACGTGATGCGCGAGTCGATCATCAAGGCTGGGTTCGCCGAGCCGGCCACCGCGGTCGGGTTCATGAACCGCTGTTACCACTACGATCCCGATGCCAATAGCCATGCGCACGCCGGCGTGGTCGCGATGCGCATCGCCGCTGGCAGCGCGGTGGTGCTGCTGCTATCCGCGTTCGGTGTCTCGCGGGTCATCGCCCGCCGGCGCCGCACGCTCGAGGAGCTTCGGTCATGAGAGCACTACAAAAAACGATTACTGCCCTCGGCGTGGCCGGCGCGCTCGCCGGCGCGTTCGCAACTGCGTCGGCCCAGCCGGCCGGCGTCGCTAGCCCGCAAGCCGGCAGCAATGTCGTCCAGCGGCAGACGAACAGCGCCGGCAGCAACGTCGACGCGCCCGCGGTGAAGGGTCCGGTCGACAAGGGCCAAGCGGCGGGTTCGGCCGCCGCGGGTCCCGCCTCGAACGCGTCCGGCGCGGGGTCCGCGTCGGGTTCGGGCGCAGGCTCCGCAGACGCGCCTGGCTCGGGCGCAGGCTCGCCCGTCGTAACGGCCGGTGCGGGTTCGGCGAGCGCCGGTCCGGCCGCGAACGGCTCGGGCGCGGGGTCTGGCGCGGGCTCTGCGGCCGAGGCGCCGAAGGAGCCCATGGCCAAGGTCGTCGACTGCGCGACGCTTCCGGTCGACGCGCCCACCGTCACGACCGAGAACGGCGAGTTCAACCCCCCGTTCCTGACCGTGCCGACCGACAGCGCTGTCCGCTTCAAGCTCACGACGGACGACGTCGAGCCGTACCCGAACAGCAAGTACCCCGAGCTCGTCGCGCGCGCGAACGCGACGACCTGCATCAAGCTCGGCAGCACGAACGAGTACAAGCTCCACTCTGGCTCGCACCCGATCGAGCTGATCGTCAACGCGAAGCCCTGGTACGACATCCTCGCCGACCGTCCGGTCGAGCCGGGTGGCACCTTCTTCATGCCGCAGGCCGTGAACCTCGAAGCCGGTGATTCCGACTTCATGTTCTATTCGGTGCTCGGTCTCTCGATCTTCTTCTTCTTCGCGATCGCGGGCGCGGTCATCTACCTGACCATCAAGTACCGCCACCGCCCGGGCCACAAGGCCGAGCCGTCGGTGGCTCACAACGACACGCTCGAAATCACGTGGACCGTGATCCCGACGATCATGTGCGTCTTCCTCTTCTATTACGGCTGGCACGCGTACGTGAAGGTCGTCACGCCGCCGACTAAGGCCGTCGAGATCCAGGTCCTCGCGAAGCAGTGGGCATGGAACTTCACGCACGCGAATGGCGTGACGGACTCGGACCTCCACATCCCGATCAACACGCCGGTTCGCTTCGTGATGACGTCGAACGACGTCCTCCACAGCTTCTACATCCCGGTGATGCGCATCAAGCAGGACATCGTCCCGCGGCGCTACACCTACGCATGGCTCGACGCCCAGCGGCCGGGGACCTACCGGCTCAACTGCGCCGAGTACTGCGGAACGCACCACTCAGAGATGGGCCGCACAGGGCCGATCCTGCCGGCGTGGCCGGACGGGCGTCGCGCGGTCGTGGTCGTCCACGAGCCGGGCGGCTACGAGCGCTACCTCTCGGACAAGCAGGCCGACCAGATGAAGATGGATCCCATCGACCTGGGCAAGCAGCTCTACGAGAAGAAGGGCTGCATCACGTGCCACACGGTCGACGGCACCGCGAGGATCGGTCCGACCTGGAAGAGCCCTGACTGGGGCAAGATGATCCCGTTGGCCGACGGCTCGTCGGTCAAGATGGACGAGAACTACCTCCGCGAGTCGATCAACATCCCCTCGGCGAAGATCCACCAGGGCTACGCCAACCAGATGCCAGCGTTCGAGGGCCAGCTCAAAGACACCGAGCTCGCGGGCCTCATCGCCTACATCAAGTCTCTGAAGCAGTAACGAGGACCCCCATGCCTACCCGTGAACCCGCAGGTCCCGTCACCGAGCCGAGCTACCTCGACGTCAGCCACGGCCTGAAGAGCTGGATGCTGACGCTGGATCACAAGCGCATCGGCCTGATGTACTTGTTCGGCATCCTCATCGCGCTGATCGTCGGCGGCTCGTTCGCGCTGCTGCTGCGCACCGAGCTGTGGGACACCGGCAAGACGATCGTCGGCCAGGACACCTACAACCAGTTCTTCACGCTGCACGGCGCGGTGATGGTCTTCCTCGTCATCATCCCCGGCATCCCGGCCGCGCTCGGCAACATCATGATGCCGATCCAGCTGGGTGCGCCGGACGTCGCGTTCCCGCGGCTCAACCTCGCGTCGTTCTACCTCTGGGTGACCGGTGCGATCATGCTCGTCCTGACCATCCCGTTCGGTGGCCTCGACACCGGCTGGACGCTCTACACCCCGTATTCGCTCGCGTCGCAATCCGCGGTGCTCATCGCCACGCTCGGCGTGTTCGTGCTCGGCTTCTCGTCGATCTTCACGGGCCTGAACTTCCTCGTCACGATCCACAAGTTCCGGCCGCAGGGCATGGGCTGGTTCCAGATGCCGCTCAACGTCTGGGCGATCTACGCGACGGCCATCATGCAGGTGCTCGCGACGCCGGTGCTCGGCATCACCGTGCTGCTGCTCTCCGTCGAGCGGTTCGGTCACATCGGCATCTTCGATCCCACCCTCGGCGGTGACCCGGTGCTGTTCCAGCACTTCTTCTGGTTCTACTCGCACCCCGCCGTCTACATCATGATCATCCCGGGCATGGGCGTGATCAGCGAGCTGATCTCGACGTTCTCGCGCAAGCCGCTCTTCGGTTACCGCTTCGTCGCGTACTCGTCCGTCTCGCTCGCGCTGCTCTCGTTCCTCGTGTGGGGCCACCACATGTTCGTCTCGGGCCAGAGCCGCCTCGCGAACATGGTGTTCTCCGCGCTGACATTCACGGTCGGCATCCCATCCGCCATCAAGGTCTTCAACTGGGTCGCCACGCTCTACAAGGGCGACATCCGGTTGAAGACTCCGATGCTGTATGCGCTGTCATTCTTGCTGCTGTTCACGATCGGCGGGTTGACCGGCCTCTTCCTCGGCATCCTCTCGGTCGACGTCCACCTCCACGACACGTACTTCGTGGTCGCGCACTTCCACTACGTGATGATGGGTTCGACCCTGGTCGCGTTCCTCGGCGCGCTCCACTTCTGGTGGCCGAAGTTCACGGGGCGCTGGTACCCGGAGCAGCTCGGCAAGATCTGCTCGGCCGGCGTGTTCTTCGGCTTCAACCTGACGTTCTTGCCGCAGTTCGTGATGGGCGCCCGCGGCATGCCGCGTCGGTACTGGGACTACGATCCGCAGTTCCGCATCTTCCATCAGCTCTCGACGATCGGCGCGTACGTGCTCGGCCTCTCCCTGTTCACGACCGTCGTCTACCTCTTTTGGAGCTTCAAGAATGGCAAGAAGGCGCCGCGCAACCCGTGGGGCGGCAGTTCCCTCGAGTGGCAGGCCCCGACGCCGCCGCCGCTCTATAACTTCGAGACGCCGCCGATCCTGCACGAGCTCTACAACTACGACGACATCGTCGAGGTCGAGGAGGACGTGTGGGAGCGCCAGCTGCCCGAGCATGTCCACGAGGTCGCGGCCGCGGTCGCCACCGTGAAGGCGGCGCGCGTCGAGGCGGCGGCGTCGATCGAGGTCCCGCCGACGGAGCGAAACGAGGCGCTCGTGCGCGGCATCGCGACCGAGGAGTCGGCGCCGGTGACCCGCGAAGAGGTCAAGGCCGTGGTCGCCGCGGGCGCGCTCCCGGTGGAAGAGGCGAAGGCCGCGGCGAAGCTCGCCGAGGTCGCGCACGACAAGACCGAGATCCGCAACGACGAGGCCGCGGCGAAGGCCGAGACCGCGTCGGAAGAAGCCGCCCACGTCGCGCAGCAGCTCAAGAAAAAGGACGAGGAGCCGAAATCGTGAGCGTCCCGCACGGTCCCCACGACGACGCGCACGGCGGCCATCACGGCTCGCACTTCATCCAGCACCACTACGACGACGCCCAGCACCAGTTCGACTCGGGCAAGCTCGGCATCTGGATCTTCCTCGCCCAGGAGGTCCTGTTCTTCTCGGCGCTGTTCGTCGCGTACGTGCTCTATCGGGTCCACCACCCGGAGATCTACTCGTACGCGCACAAGTATCTGCAGGTGAAGTTCGGCGCCATCAACACCGGCGTCCTCATCTTCTCGAGCCTGACGGCTGCCTGGGCGGTGCGCTGCGCGCAGCTGTCGCAGCGGACCGGCTTGATGGCGTGCATCGCCGTCACGATCCTCTGCGCCTGCGGCTTCCTCGGTATCAAGTACAAGGAGTACTCGCACAAGATCCACGAGCACATCCTGTTCGGCCGCTACTTCGACCCGTGCGTGAGCTCCGGCGGCGAGGAGCTGCTGACCAAGGGCAACGAGTGCGAGGGCAGCAAGTCGAACGTCGCGTACGACAAGGCCGCCGGCAAGGCCAGCTCCGGCTGCCTCGCGATGAAGAAGATCGATCAGGACCCGAAGACCGAGGGCGTCCAGGCGACGTGCGAGGTCAAGGAGACCCATGGCGGCAAGGGGACGCCGATCGTGCACATGTGCCCGGCGCACGTGTTCTCCGACTCGCCGGGCATGACCGACGAGCCCGAAGCCAAGGCCAAGGCCGAGAAGGCCGAGCCGAAGGAAGAGTTCCCGTGCTGGGAACCCGCTTACCAGCCGGCCGTCTGCAAGGACACCGAGGTCGGCATCCTCGTGCTCTACGGCCCCGATGACCACCAGGAGCGCGGCGAGGACTACAAGATCGACGCGACGTGCAAGGACGCGCCGGTCGTCCCCGCGGCCGCAGATCCGTACACCAACGCGGCCGGGCAGGCGATCCAGGTGGGCAAGCCCGCCATCCACCGCGGGCACGAGCTCACGGCGCACGAGATCCGCGAGCTCGACGAGGAGCACGAGATCGCGGGCCCGCCGCCCGAGCACACGAACATGTTCTTCACGATCTACTTCGCCATGACGGGCCTGCACGGCATCCACGTGCTCGTCGGTATCGGCGTGTTCACGTGGCTCCTCTACCGGTCGTGGCGCGGCGACTTCACGCCGGACTACTTCGGTCCGGTCGACTTCGCGGCGTTGTACTGGCACATCGTCGACCTGATCTGGATCTTCCTGTTCCCGCTCCTCTACTTGATCCACTAGGACCCCCATGGCGAACATCGAACACCACGCAGACGCGCATGGCGATGACCATGGCGACGATCACCACGGGATCTCGCACGTCGCCTCCATGAAGGTGCTGCTCGGCACCGGCAGCACGCTCCTCTTGCTCACGCTGGTCACGGTCGGCGCCACGCGGCTCGACTTCGGCGCGAACATCAACCTCGCCATCGCGATGCTGATCGCCGTCGTCAAGGCGACGCTCGTCATCCTGTTCTTCATGCACTTGAAGTACGACCGGCTGTTCCACACGGTCATCTTCGTCAGCGCGATCTGCGCCGCGTCCCTCTTCATCGGCTTCACGCTGATGGACAGCTCGCAGTATCAGCAGACGAACATCTGGAACCCGGCCGCCCCGCCCGCGGCGCCGTACGGCCCGCGTCCCGTCAACGGCTGATTACTGGCCGGAGAGAGGATCAATCCGCGAGCTGGTCCTCGATGGCCTCGGCGATCGCGGAGGCCAGCTTGTCTTGCACGGCGGCATCGGCGAGCTGCTTGCCCTCGAGCGGGTGGTCGATGAAGCCGACCTCGACGAGGACGGCCGGCATCGTCGCGCCGAGCAGCACGTGGGGCGCGTCCTGGCGCACGCCGCGGTCGCCGTCGGGGCCGCGCCGGTCGCGGAGGGCGTGCTGCACGCGCGTGGCGAGCTCGGCCGCCTCCCACTGTGCGGCCCCGCGCTCCACGTCGTCGAGGACGAGCGCGATGTCCGGCGCCACCCCCGGCCGCGGCGTGGGCGTGTCGGCGCGCAGGGCGCGGCCATCGACATCGACGCCCTTCGTCGTGAGCACGTATGTCTCGTAGCCGTGCTGCGTGCGCGTCGGCGAGGCGTTCGCGTGAATGCTGATGAAGAGGTCGGCCGGCACCGCGTCCGCCGCGGCGACGCGCTGGCGCAAGGTCAGCGTGCGGTCCGTGGTGCGCGTCATGCGGACGTCGATCCCGTGCGCGCGCAGCTTGCCCGCGACGAGGTTCGCGATCGCGAGCGTCAGCTGCTTCTCGTAGAGCCCCGGCGCGGCGCCCCGGGCGCCCGCGTTCGAGCCGCCATGGCCCGGGTCGAGCTCGACGATGCGCGGCGGGGGAGCGGACGGCGCCGCGTGGGCAGCAGAGCTGACGCCCAGAGACACGAGGCTCGCCGCGATCCATGCACGCATCCCCCGACGATAAGAGCCCGAGGAGCCGCGCTCCAGTTTCTGGCCACGTGCTACGATTTCCAGCACTTGTCTCGCGCGCGGCCGACGACCGACCCGGGCACCGATGGACCGGGCCCGCTTCCGACCCGCACCCCGATCCGCGTCCTCGTGGTCCTCGCGGTCCTCGAGATCGCGGTCAACCGGGTCGGCCTGCCGGCCCTGGCGCCGACCGACGGCCACGAGCCCGCGACCTGGTACGCCGCGCTCGACTACGGCGGCCTGTTCCTCTCGTACTTCACCGGCACGCTCGCCGTGGCTATCCTCGGCGCGCGGGCCATCGCCACCCTCCTGGCGTTCCGCGGTGTCCGCGACGTGGTGGCCCAGGCCGCGATCCTCGGCGCCGTCGCGCTGTTCGCGCTCGAGATCATGCTCGACGCCCCCGAGTGGGTTGCGATCCCCGCCGAGGCGCTGTTCGGCCTCGCCGTCCTCGCGACGGTCGTGAGCACGTTCGGGCGCGGTCGCGATCTCGGGGCGCAGATCGGCATCGTCATCCTGTCCTTGCCGCTGCTCCTCCACACGGGCGCCGCGTTCGGCGTGCACTTCGCATGGGAGGACACGCTCAGCGAGCCGGCGCGCATGCTCGCGGGCCTCGGCGTCATGGCGCTCGCGCTCGCCGCGCTCGTGTCGCCGTACTGCTTCGCGCCGCGGCCGTTCACGCGCTCGGTCGGGCGCCCGCTGCCGATCGTCGTCGCGATGGGGTTCGCCGCGAGCGGCGCCATCGCCGCGCGATCGCTGTACCACCACCTCGTGCCGCTGGTGCGCGACGCCATCGGGGTGCAGCTCGCCGCCGATCGACCCGACAGCTCCCTGGCGATCTACGTGCTCGCGGTCGCCACGCTCGCCTGGACGCTCGTCTCCTGCGCGCTGGCGCCGGCGCGCGCGCGCCGCCAGGTCGGGGCCGGGCTCGGGCTGCTCGTCCTCGGCGGCAACGCGTATCGCTGGCCGATCCATTTTCTCTTGCCGCTCGTCGGGCTCGCGATCATCGCGGAGGCCACCCGTCACGTGCGCGACGAAGAGCTCGTCGACATCCCGATCGTGAACGTCACGCCGCCGATCGCGGACGCCACCTGGGGCGCGTACATCGCCGCCGTCGCGGCCCTCCTCGAGCAGAGCCTCACCGGCATCCACACGCTGACCACGCGCGGCGACGGCGGGCTCGTCTCGACGGTGATCGTCGCGGACAAGGCGGGCCTCCCGGTGCGCGTGCGCGTCGAGCGGTTCGACGGCGCCGTACTCGCGCTCGATATCGTCATCGGCCGCGAGATCGACGAGCTCCGCGGCGCCACCTTCACGCTGTGGTCGGTGCCGCCGCGCGCACTCGGGATCAACCCGTCGGGCCCCCCCGCGGCGCCGCTGTGCAAGACAGGCGACGCCGAGCTCGACACGCGCTTCCGCCTCCGCGGCAGCGCGCACGCGTTCGGGAAGCTGTTCGACGTCGCGGCGCGCGGTCGGGTGGCCGCCCTGCTCGCCGGCTGGCTCGCGTACTGGGAGACCGATGGCCTGCGCTATCGCGTCTATCCCGGCCGCGGCTCGCCGCTCGATCAGCCGATCCCGCTCTCGGACCTCGCGCTCGGCCGCGCCGCGCCGCCGGAGCGGCTCGCCGGGCTCGTCGCGATGCTGGCCGAGACCGGCGCGCGGGGCATCGCGCCCTCCGTCGCCGCCCCGAGCACGCTCTCGACGCTCGAGCCCGAGCCCGAGCCGGACTCTGGTAAAGAAGCGTCGTGAAGCACGCGTATCTGCTCGCCGCTGTCGCTGCCTGCGCCACGCCGACCCCGCACGACCTCCCGCAGGCCCCGTGGATCGCCGACACCTCGCAGCTACCCCCGACCGCGCACCCCGTGGGCCCGCTGTCCGAGCACTACCGCGCCATCGGCGGCCAGATCGTCACCGCCGCGCGCGTCGATCGCGGCGCCTACGCGAAGCTCGAGTACCTGACCGACCGGATCGGCAACCGGCTCGCCGGCTCGGCCAGCCTCGACAAGGCGATCGCGTGGGCCCGGCAGGCGATGACGGACGACGGCCTCGTCACGCACACCGAGAAGGTGATGGTCCCGCACTGGGTCCGCAACACCGAGGAGGCCGAGCTCGTCTCGCCGACCGCGCGTCCGCTGCGCATCCTCGGCCTCGGCGGCACCATCGGCACCCCGAAGGCGGGCCTCACCGCGCCCGTCGTCGTGGTCCACGACTTCGCCGAGCTCGAGGCCAAGGCCGATGCGGAGAAGGGCGCGATCGTGCTGTTCGACGTGCCGATGCCGGCGTGGACCGAGGCCGAGGGCTCGCACTACGGCGATATCGTGAAGTACCGCAGCACGGGCGCGAGCGCCGCCGCGAAGCACGGCGCGGTCGCGATCCTCATGCGCTCGGTCACCGCGCGCAGCCTGCGCACGCCGCACACCGGCGCGCTGCGCTACGCCGACGACGCGCCGAAGATCCCGGCCGCCGCTGTCACCACCGAGGACGCCGCGCTCATCACACGCCTCGCGTCGCACGGGCCGGTGACCGTGCACCTGCGCCTCGGCGCCGAGAAGCTCGACGATGTGGAGTCGGCGAACGTCATCGGCGAGCTCGCGGGCAGCGCGCTCCCCGACGAGGTCGTCGTCATCGGCGGCCACATCGACTCGTGGGACGTGGGGCAGGGCGCGCACGACGACGGCGCCGGCATCGTCACGATGATGCACGCGCTCGCCACCATCAAGAAGCTCGGGCTCCATCCGCGCCGCACGATCCGCGTCGTCTGCTTCGTCAACGAGGAGAACGGCGTGCGCGGTGCCAAGGCGTACGCGGCCGACCACGCGGCCGAGCTCGGCCGGACCGCGTTCGCGCTCGAGTCCGATAGCGGCGGGTTCGCGCCGCGCGGCTTCACGCTGCAGGCGAAGGACGCCGAGGGCATGCACCGCGCCCGCGCCCGGATGGCGGACATCATCTCGCTCGTGAAGGACCTCGGCGTGACGAAGCTCGTCGAGAACTTCTCTGGCACCGACGTCGAGCCGATGGTGGAGAGCGGCGTCGTGGCGGGCGAGCTCGTCACCGATGGCCGCACGTACTTCGACATCCACCACACCGACGCCGACACGCTCGACAAGGTCGATCCGCAGGAGCTCGCCGACGATGTCGCCGTGGTCGCGCTGGTCGCGTTTATCGTCGCCGACATGCCGGGCCGGCTCGACTCGCCCTAGCGGGCCCTCAGCTGGCCCTAGCTGGGAGACCCCTCCCGCAGACCGGGCCCAGCCGCTTGCGCGACTCCCAGCGTCGGGCGAAGCTCGAAGGCGATCGTCATGCTCACCTTCAGCACGAATCCCGACGTCGCCGAACAGCAGATGAACGCGATCATCTTCTACCTGACGGCGTTCGGATACATCGACGGCGAGTTCGACTTCACCGAGAAGACGTTCGTCCGCATCTACATCCGCCAGCTCGTGACCTCGCGCGCAAAGGCCGCGATGCCGGACGCCGACCCGAAGATGCGTGAGGAGGTCGTCGCCAAGTTCGTCGGCCACTTCCACGAGGTGTTCGAGCAGATCGATCGCCAGGTGAAGGGCCTCTTCGACGAGGCCGTCGCCGACGGCGAGGACGTCGAGAAGTTCGTCTACGCGAAGCTCAAGCTCCGCAGCTACGAGATCTTCCAGACCTTCGAGCGCGACAACCAGCACGAGCTCCTCGCCACGATCGACGAGCTCATCTACGCCGACGGCACGGTCCACCCGGCCGAGAAGAAGTTCCGCGACGAGCTCGAGGAGCTGCTCGACGTCGCGGCGCCGCTCGCGGTCGAGGACATCGAGATCGTCGAGGGCAGCCGCGTGGTCGTGGCGGGCCCCGCCGCGCTGAGCGCGAAGCTCGACGACCACCCGTTCTTCCAGGCGTTCGAGCAGCACTACTCCGCCGACCCCGAGCGCATCCGCGCGCAGTTCGCGTCCGACCTGCAGCTGATGGATCGGTTCGTCGCGAAGCTCGCCGAGATGCGCGCGGCCGGCTCCGGCAAGCTCAGCGGCAAGCAGAGCGTCGCCGAGTTCGCCGGTCAGGCGCCGTTCCTCGACGGGCATGTCTTCGTGCACCCGACGGAGGCCCACCGCAGCTACGAGCTGACGGTGCTCGGCGATCTGCACGGCTGCTACAGCTGCTTGAAGGGCGCCCTCCTCCAGGCGGACTTCTTCGCGAAGCTCGAGGCGTGGAAGCTCGACAGGACGAAGCCCGAGCCGAAGCTCGTCCTCCTCGGCGACTATATCGATCGCGGCATGTTCTCGTACAACGGCGTGCTGCGCACCGTGATGCAGCTGTTCCTCGCCGCGCCCGAGCACGTGTTCCCGCTGCGCGGCAACCACGAGTACTACATCGAGTATCGCGGCCGCATCTACGGCGGCGTGAAGCCCGCCGAGGCGATCAACACGCTCATCGGCCACATCCCCGGCGAGGTGTTCCAGCAGTACATGCGCATGTTCGAGGAGCTCCCGAACATGCTGTTCTTCGACGACCTGATGTTCGTCCACGCCGGCATCCCGCGCGACGTCGACATCAAGACGAAGGTCGTCGACCTGGCGTCGCTGAACGACTCCGAGATTCGCTTCCAGATGTTGTGGAGCGATCCGTCGACGGCCGACTACATCCCCGATGACCTCCAGGCCCAGAACGCGCGCTTCCCGTTCGGCCGCCTGCAGTTCGAGAGCTTCATGAACCGCATCGGCTGCTCGATGATGGTGCGCGGCCACGAGAAGATCGACGCTGGCTTCAAGCCGATGTTCGGCGCGGGCGAGGCCGCGTCGCTCATCAATCTGTTCTCGGCCGGCGGCGCCGACAACGAGGACCTGCCGTCCGACTCGAGCTACCGGACCGTCACGCCGATGGCCGCGACGATCAAGCTGGAGAACGGGAACGCGCAGGTCACGCCGTGGCTCATCGACTACAAGCGCTTCAACGACCCGAAGCGGAACCGCTTCTTCGCTTCTCGTCCCGAGATCGAGCACAAGGTCGGCTAGACTTCTCCGATGAGCCGATTCGCCCTGGCGCTGGCGGCGGTGGCCGCGGTGGTGGCGCCGGCCGCGGCGAACGGTCGCCTCGCGGCCACCTCGACGATCCACTTCCGCACGGGCCACGAGACGGACATCGTGGCGGGCATGACGTTCGGGCTCGTCACGTCGCACGATGGCGGCGCGACGTGGCAGTGGATGTGCGAGGACGCGATCGGGTACGGCGGTCTCTACGACCCGATCTACGGCTACGGCTCGTCCGGCACGCTGTTCGCGACCACGTTCTCCGGCCTCAAGGCTTCGCGCGACGGCTGCACGTTCGGCCCGCTCGCGCCCGGCTCGGACTTCGCGTCGACCGACGAGCTCGGCCCCGACGGCACCTACTACTACGGCCAGTCGATGCCGGCCGCGTCGCTGATCTACAAGTCTACCGACGATGGCGTCACGTTCGGCTCGGGGGTCTCGCCGCCGAACGGCAAGCCAAACGACTGGTGGCAGAGCATCCGCGTCGCGCCGTCCGACGTGCAGCGCGTGTATCTGTTCGGCTACCGCTTCGCTCCCGACACCACGAAGACGTTCCTGCTCTACAAGTCGACCGACGCCGGCGCCACGTACACGCCGATCTCCACGACCGGGCTCGTGACCTCGCCGAGCTCTGCGATCGAGGTGGCGGCGATCGACCGCACGAACCCCGACATCGTCTACGCGCACGTCACGCAGGCGAACGGCATGATGGAGCACGGGCTCTACCGCAGCGCCGACGCCGGCGCCCACTGGACCCCGCTCTACACGATCTCCGATCGCGCGTTCGCGTTCGTCGCGCGCGCGAACGGCGACCTGATCCTCGGCACCGTGCTCGGCGGCGTGTTCGTCTCGCACGACGCCGGCGTCACGTGGACCGCCCTCGCGGGCGCGCCGCACGTCAACTGCCTCGCCGAGAACAGCGCGCACGAGGTGTGGGCGTGCACGCAGAACTACTCGGTGCCCGCGGGGCCGGCGAGCGACGGCGCCGGGATCATGAAGACGACGGACGGCGTCACCTGGACGCCGGTCCTCAGGTACGAGGACATTACACAGCCGGTCGCGTGTGCGGCCGGGACGCCGCAGCACGATAGCTGCCAGGTCGACACCTGGTGCGGCCTCAAGGCCCAGCTCGGCATCACGTCGACGGCGCTCGACTGCAGCGGTGCGCAGGACCAGCCCCCGGGGATCGAAGCGCCGATCCTTCACCCCCCCCGGTCGGGCGGCTGCTGTGACGCAGGTGGCGAAGCGCCCACCGGGGGCCTCCTCACGGCGCTCGTGCTGGGCCTGGCCTGGTGGAGACGCCCGGCACGTGGCAAGCATCCATAAGGACCCATGCTGACCAGTTTCGACAAGCTCGCGTACCACTCGCAGCACCTGTCGCTGCTCATCCCCGCGATCGTGCTCGACGAGACCGCGCGCCTCGTCACGCGGACGAAGCGGCCCGTCATCGACCTCGCGGTGCTCCGCGAGATCCAGCAGCGCCGCGTCGAGCTGCACCGCCGCGACCTTGCCAACGTGGACGAGGGGCTGTACCCGCGCGCGATGCTGTTCGACATCCCGATGGGCCGCTACCTGCGCGCGCTGCCGGGGCTGATCCGCGACATGCCAAACGTGGTGCGCCGCAAGCGCGCGAACGACTACAAGGACGTCCCGGCCGGCCTCGACCGCGAGCGCTACCCCGCGTACTACCGGCGCACGTTCCACTGGCAGACCGACGGCTACTTCAGCGAGCACTCCGCCGAGGTCTACGAGGTCGGCGTCGAGCTCCTGTTCCGCGGCACCGCGGACGTCATGCGGCGCCAGATCATCCCGCCGATCAGCAAGCTCGTCGCCGAGCGCGGCGGCGCGGACCGCGTGCGGGTGCTCGACATCGGCTGCGGCACCGGCCGCACGCTCCATCAGCTCGCGCGCGCCCACCCCGCGATGCGGCTCTACGGCGTGGACCTCTCGCCCGCGTACGTGAAGATCGCGCGCAAGCGGTTGCGCGACGTCGCCGAGATCTCCCTCGCGGTCGACAACGGGGAGGCGCTGCCGTACGCGGACGCGACGTTCGACGCCGTGACGAGCACGTACCTGTTCCACGAGCTGCCGCGCAACGCGCGCCGCAACGTCGTGCGCGAGATGTTACGTGTCGTGAAGCCGGGTGGCCTCGTGGTGATCGAGGACTCGGCGCAGCCGTCGGAGAGCCCGACGCTCGCGAACGTCCTCAGCGGCTTCCCGGTCGAGTTCCACGAGCCGTTCTACATGGACTACCTGGGCGACGATCTCGGCGCGATGCTCGCCGAGATCGGCTTCGAGGACGTCGCGACCGAGGCGCACCTGGTCGCCAAGGTCGTCATCGCGCGCGGCCCGCTCGCGGGGTGAGCCTTGTTCCGGCGGGCGAACCCGCCCGGCGTGGTGCGGGCGCGCAGGTCGGCACGAAGGTGACACCGCAAGCGTCCGAGATCGCGACGACGACGGCGCAGGCCGCGCGTACACGGCTTGCAACTTAGGGCTGCATGGATGCCGGCCCCGACATGCTTCGTCGCCTCGACGAGGACATGCGCGCGCATCAGGCCGCGACCGACGCCGACATCGATCCGCTGTTCGACGCCGAGCCCCAGCCGGCGCACTACCTGCTCTACCTGACGCGCATCTACGGGTTCGCCGCCCCGCTCGAGTGTGCGCTCGAGACGACGCCGGGGCTCGCGCGGATGATCGACCTGCGCGTGCGGTCGACGGCGAAGCACATCGTCACCGACCTGCTCGCGCTCGGGCTGCGTCCGGCTGCGCTCGCCGAGATGCCGATGTGCCTGACGGTCCCGCAGTTTCGCGGCGCGGCCGAGGCGCTCGGCTGGATGTACGTGATGGAGCGCCAGACGCTCGTGTACGGCGTCCTGCGCCGCCACCTCTCGGCGTGCCTTCCGGCGTCGGCCGCGAGCGCGAGCACGTTCCTCGGCAGCTACGACGGCGTGACGGGGCTGAGGTGGAAAGAGCTGGGCGAGCTGCTCGACGTGGTCGCGGCGCCGTCGTACGCGATCGCGGACCGCATCGTCGGGGCGGCGGACGAGGGCTATCGCTGCCTTCGCCGCTGGGCCGGGCACGACGTCGAACCGCGCCGGCAGCGCGCCGCGAGCTGACCTCGGATCGACTACTGTCCGGCGGATGTCCCCCGCCGACGACGCCCGCGCCCGCCTCGATTCGCTGCGCACCGAGCTCGGTGCGATCGACAAGGAGATCTTGGCGCTGGTGGCGCGGCGGCAGGTGACGGCGAAGAAGATCGGGCAGATCAAGCGCGAGGCGGGCATCGCGACGCGGGACTACCGCCAGGAGCGCGACGTGGTCGAGCGCGCGCGGGCCGCGGCCCACCAGCACGGGCTCACGCCGGCGCTCGGCGAGGAGCTGATCCTGACGCTCATCCGCGGCTCGCTGACGGTGCAGGAGAAGGACACGGTCGCGGCGCGGGGCGAGGGCGGCGGCCGGCGCGCGCTGGTGATCGGCGGCGCAGGGCACATGGGGCGCTGGTTCGTGCGGTACCTGTCCGCGCAGGGCTACGACGTCGAGGTCGCGGACCCGGCGGCCGTGGCCGACGGCGCCCGCAGCTACGCGGACTGGCGGGCGGCCGAGGTGGACGGCGTGCTGGATCACGAGCTGGTCGTGGTCGCCGCGCCGATGCCGGTGACGGCGGCGATCCTCGAGGAGCTCGCGACGCGCGTGCCGAAGGGGATCGTGTTCGATGTCGGCTCGCTCAAGAGCCCGCTCCGGCGCGGGCTGCACGCGCTGCGCGACGCCGGCGCGCGCGTCTGCAGCGTGCACCCGATGTTCGGTCCGGACACGGAGCTACTCTCGGGGCGCCACGTGATCTTCGTGGACCTCGGCTCGCCGGCCGCGACAGCCGCCGCGCGCGCGCTCTTCGAGCCGACGATGGCGACGCTGGTCGAGATGGACCTCGAGAGCCACGACCGGCTGATCGCGTACGTGCTGGGGCTCTCGCACGCGCTCAACATCGCGTTCTTCACGGCGCTCGCAGACAGCGGCGAGGCGGCGCCCCGGCTGGCGACGCTGTCCTCGACGACGTTCGACGCGCAGCTCGGCGTGGCGGCGCGGGTGGCGGCGGAGAACCCGGATCTCTACTTCGAGATCCAGACGCTGAACGACTACGGCACCGAGTCGCTCTCGGCGCTCCTCTACGCGGTCGAGCGGCTGCGCTCCGTGGTCCGTGCGAACGACGTCGAGGGCTTCCGGGCGCTCATGGGCCGCGGCAAGTCGTACCTGGCCGGGCGCGAGACGAGATAGCGCGCCCCCCGCACCGCCGTCCCGAGGCGGGGTAACGGTCCGGCTTGGCTTCGAGCAAACGCACCTCGCTCGAAGTGAATGGTTTGCGCGAGGCGCGTGTGCGGAGGCGCGCGCGCGGAGGCCTCCTCCTGCCGGGAAGCGCGCTCGGTGCGTTGGCCACGAACTTGTAAAGGAGCGACGGAAGGAGGATTCGAATGAGCCAGACCCATATCAGCACTCGACCCCGGGCCGGCGTGACCGGCAGCGGCGCGCGCTCCGCGGGGCCGTCGTCATGACGCTGAAGCGGAGGCAGTTTCTCAAGGCCACCGGCGCGTTGATCGGCGGGGCGGCGCTCGGCGCCGCGTGCGGCGGCGGTGGAGGCCGTGGCGACAGTGACGCGTCCGCGAACGGGCTCGTCGCGCCGACCGACGCGCTCGGGAGCGGCTCGGCGGCGCCGCGGAAGGCGAACGTGCTGATGGTGATGGTCGACGAGATGCGATTCCCGCAGCACTTCCCGGTGCCGTCGATGACCTGGCAGGTGTTCGCGCAGACGTACCTCCCGAACCTCTGGAGCGCGTGGTCGCAGAGCGTTTCGTTTCAAGCGCACCACACAGCGGCGACCGCCTGCACACCCTCTCGCGCCTCGCTGATGACGGGCTTGTACGCGCACCAGCACTTCCAGCTCACGACGCTCGCTCCGTTCGGCAACACGGGTGGTGGAGGGCTCGGACCGCAGTTGCCGACGGCGTACCCGACGCTCGGAAAGCTCGCCCGCGAAGCGGGTTACAGCAGCTGGTACTTCGGCAAGTGGCACCTATCATTCCCGTCGACGATCGCTGACCTCGACGCGCAGGGTGCGACGCAAACCCATCCCGCGACGCTCACCGGCGCCGCGTATCTCGACCCCTATGGATTTGACGGCGGGTGCTATCCGGATCCGGCGGGCGCGATGCCGTGGTCAGGTGACCAGGCCGATCCGACGATCGTCGACGGATTCGTGAGCTGGAGCGAGACGACGCGCCCGGGCCTGAGCGCGCCCTGGTTCGCGGTGGTATCGCTGATCAACCCGCACGATGCCCAGTTCTTCTGGGACGGCCCCTATGACAACCCGACGCGGACGACGCAGGAGGGTGGCTCGGGCACCGAGTACGTACCGTTCGACATCGGCGCGCTACCCGAGGTCTATGCGGCGGAGGCCTCGAACTGGCAAGCGCGTGGGTTCGCTGGTCAGGCCTCGGTCGCCGGCGATACGGCGCGGCTCAACGACGTCATCGATGGGGCGATCAGCACCGCGCGCGGGGATCAGGCCTTCACGGTCGCGCCGGTCGATCCGCCGCTTGCCGTCCCCAACGCGCCGACGACCTACACGATCGCGCCCTTCGCGTACTGGGCGCGCGCGCTCGATTACTACGTATCCCTGCTGACCAAGGTCGACGCGCAGATCGCACGGGTGCTCGCGATCGCCGCCCAGACGGATGCCGTCGTCGTGTTCACGTCCGACCACGGTGAATACGCCGGCTCGCACGGCTTCATCGGCAAGGGGTTCTCGGGGTACCGCGAGAGCACGCAGATCCCGTTGTTCGTGTACGACCCGCGCGGCGAATACACGTCGGGACCCGGGCTACGCACCCAGCTGACATCGAGCGTTGACGTGTTGCCGATGCTCGGCACGCTGTTTCATCAGGGCAGCACCCAGTGGCGGAGCGATCCGACCTACGCCACGCTCTACGGCGGACGCGCAGACCTGTACGCGATGTTGCGCACCCCGAGCGCCCCGGGGCGCTCGGTCCTGTTGCACACCTACGACGAGCCGCTCGGGCCGACCGATGTGCCGTTCCATGTCATCGCGTCACGGACCGCGCAGGGAGTGTATGTCTCGTACACGAGCTGGACCGACCCCGCCGCGCCGGTGCCGGCGCCCGTCGAAGAACAGTACTTCACCGACAGCGAGGAAATGACCAACCTCGCCCCGTCGACCGCCAGCAACGCGGCGCGCGCTCAGCAGCGCGCGCTGGTCACGAACGAGCTCCGGAAGCCGATGACCTCCGAGCTCGAGGCCGTGCGCAAGAACATGGTCGACGCGTATCGCACCTTCGTCAACCGGGTCGCCCCCTCCAACCTGATCGGCGTCGTGGCGTTCGACCAGATCACCTGGTAGCCCGCGGTGACCCAGGAGCACCATGAGACCTGAACCCCTGCTGAGCGCCCTCGCGCTGATCATCGGAACCGCGTGCCGCCTCGGCTTCGACGAGAGGATCCCGTTCGACGGAGCAGGAGCGGCGGACCGCGGCGCGCCGGGCTTGCTATCGGCGTATCTCGCCGCGGTCAATCAACCCGCGCCCCCATCCTGCCCCGATGTCCCGGTCGCACAGGCCGAGCGGGTGCTGCTGGTCGTCTCGCAGCAACTCGACGAGACGACCCTCGTGCCCGGTGACTTCACGGTGACCGACGACCGTGGCGTCACCACCGGGCCGCGCTGCGTGACGCTCGCGCCCGCCGTCGAGACGGATGAGGACAACACGATCATGCTCGTTGGTGACTTCGTGCCGCGGCCGGAGGTCACCATCGCGGCCGTCACGGTGGTGGGGCCGCTGCGTGTGAAGAGCGGAGGATCCCTGACCGGCGCGCGCGTGGACGAGGTGATCGGGGTCGCCCATTCGATTCGCCTCGTGCAAGCCTACGCGACGACAGCCAAGGACTCGGAGGTCGGCGCGCCGCAAGGATGTCCGGCGACGACGCTCGAGGTCGTCCGCGCGACCTGGTCCGGAGACTTGCGCGTCACGACGCCGCCCGCCGATCCGTTGTCCGCCATCGTCGTGCGTGACGCCGCAGGCTCGAGCTTGCCGACCCTCGGGGTCAGCTTTGCCGAAGAACGGGACGGGGACAACATCCTCGACATTTGCCTCGCGACGGTCGACCCGCCCGCGATGCTCGAGGTCGCCGCCCAGACCTATCTCGCGCCGAATGGACTCGCCAACCCGCAGACCGCCATCGCGATCGAGCTCTGACGGGGACCGGCGTGGGTGTCGTGTTACCGTGTTACGGGATCGTCCCGTGGCCGAGCCTGACGATACCGATGTCATCGCGGAGCGGGCCGCGGACGGCGCCGCGTGGCGGGTGGACGTCCTGGGACCGATCCGGTCCGCTCACACCCTGCGCGCGGGCCGTTCGGTCGTCGGGCGGAGCCCCACGGCCGCGATCGCCGTCGCCCATGACTCGATCTCGCGCGAGCACGCGGCGTTCGAGGTCGGCGCGGAGGCGACGATCGCGGACCTCGGCAGTCGCAACGGCACGTTCGTCGACGGCCGTCGGCTCGCCCCCCACGTCCCTTGTCGCCTGCGCGGCGATAGCGTCGTCCGGGTCGGAGCCGTGGCGATGGTCGTCACGCAAGCTCACGCACGACCGGAGCAATCGCTCACCCGCCACCAGTTCGACGAGGTGGTCCGGCGCGAGACCACCGCGGCGCGGCGAGAAGGCGAGCTTGGGGTGGTGATGCTGCGGTTCGCGACCGGCCCCCTGCCCATCGAGGACGCGGCCGCCTGCCTGGGCGCGCTCGCGGTCGCGGCGATCTCCGATCGGGAGTTATATGCGCTCGTCGACGGCGGCGTCGCTGGCGTCGAGCAGCGAGTCGCCGAGCTCCGCCGCTGGCTCGACGCGAATCGCCACGAGGCGCGGATCCACGTCGAATATCACCCCCGGCCGCGGGAAGCGGTTGCGGGGCGCGTCGTCGTCGACCCGGTGATGGCCCAGCTGCACATGGAAGCCGCGCGCTTTGCGGCGGGCTCGATCTCGGTCTTGATCGTGGGCGAGACCGGGGTAGGGAAGGAGGTCTTCGCCGAAGCAATCTGGCTCGCATCGCCCCGCGCGACGGGGCGGTTCGTCCGCGTCAATTGCGCCGCGCTCACCGAATCGCTGCTCGAGAGCGAGCTGTTCGGGCACGAACGCGGCGCCTTTAGCGGGGCGCTGACCGCGAAAGCCGGGCTCCTCGAGGAGGCGAGCGGGGGCACCCTGCTGCTCGACGAGATCGGCGAGCTGTCGCTCGCGGCGCAGGCGAAGCTGCTGCGGTGCCTCGAAGATAAGCAGGTGACCCGGGTCGGCGGCCTCAAGCCGCGTCCGGTGGACGTCCGGTTCGTCGCGGCGACGAACCGGCGGTTAGAAGCCGACGTCGAACGTGGCGCGTTCCGTCGAGACCTGTACTTCAGGCTCGCCGGGGCCGTGCTCGAAATTCCAGCGCTGCGGACGCGCCGAGCCGAGATCATTCCCCTCGCGCGAGCGTTCCTGACGGTCGCCGCGCAGGAGCTCGATGTCGAAGCGCCGCTGCTCTCGCTCGAGAGCACACGGGTCCTGGAGAGCTACGCCTGGCCCGGGAATATCCGCGAGCTTCGCAACGCCGTCGGCCGCGCGATGTTGCTCGCCGATCACGTGATCGAACCCCGCCATTTGCCGCCGGCGATTCGCGACGCCGCGGTCCCCCACTCCGAGCCTCATCGCGCCCCGCCACCGACCGCCCCGGCGTCCGCGCCGGGCGGGGGGACCGCCGACCCGCGATCGGACGAGCGCGACCGCTTGCTGCGCGCGCTGGCCGATCACGGTGGTAACCAGACGGAGGCGGCGGCGGCCCTCGGCATCTCGCGTGTCACGCTCGCGAAGTGGCTCGTGAAGCACGCAATTCCACGACCGCGAAAGAAACTCCGCTGACCCGTAGCGGCGTTGTGCTGTCCCCCCCGATCAGCGAAGCTGATGCGTGACCCTCGGCGGCGATTCGGGCACCTCGGTCCTCGCCGAATTCGAGCGAACGCGGATGCGGCGCTCGATGTTCGTGCTGGTCGCGGTCTGCGCGGTCGCCGCGGGGCTAGCGCTCTGGACGCGAGGCGATCCCACCGTCAAGTACGTGCACCTCATCGCGTTGGCGTTGGCGGCGACGGGTGCGCTCGCGCTCGGGAGAACGACCGCTGGCCGAGTCGCCACGCGCCCGCTCTGGTACGGGGTGATGTGCGCGGTCATCCTCGCGAACACCACGGGTCTCCTGTACTGGGGGCCTCTGTCCGCCGCGACGTTGCTCATGCCCCTCTCTGCCTACGCCTACACGAGCGGGGCTGGTCGACAGAACATGACGGGCGGGGGGCTGGTAGCGCTGTTCGCGCACGCCACCATCGTCGTCGGGCAGGTGCGCGGATGGTGGCCACTGCACCCGCTGGTGGGGCCGACGCTCGAGCTGACGGCCGCAAACCAGCTCGGGCTGCTCGCCCTGATCCAGGCGATGTGCCTGCTCGCGGCCCTCAGCGGCCTCGCCGCTCACCGCACGCTCGTGCGCGTGATCGAAGCGAACGCAAACGCGCAGCGCTCGCTCGCGGTCCGGGACGCGCAGGTGCGAGAGGCGCGCGCCCAGGCCCGTGATGCCAAGCTCGGGCAGGGGCGCTTGCATGGCCGTCAGCTCGGCCCCTATCGGCTCGCGCATGTGCTCGGGCGTGGCGCGATGGGCGAGGTCTACGCGGCGACGAACGAGGCGGGGGAGCCGTGTGCGCTCAAGGTGATCGGGCGGGACCACCTCCACGACCCCGCCATCGCACGCCGGTTCCAGCGCGAGGTCGAGGTCGTCTCCAAGCTCCGCGCCGAGAACATCGTGCGCCTCCTCGACCTCTCGCCGATAGACGCCGAAGACCCGTACTTCGTGATGGAGCTCCTCGAGGGGAGCGACCTCGCGACGTTGCTCGCCAGCCGGCCGCGGTGGTCGCCGGTCGAGGCGGTGGAGCTCGTGGCCCAGATCGCGGCGGGCCTCGATGCGGCCCACGGCGCCGGCGTGGTCCACCGCGATCTCAAGCCAGCGAACATCTTTGCCGCCGGCGCCACCTGGAAGATCCTGGATTTCGGCGCCTCGAAGTTGACCGACGGGAGCGGGACGCTCACGCACGACCAGCTCATCGGGACGCCGTCATACATGGCCCCCGAACAAGCCCTCGGCAAGCCGGTCGACCACCGCGCGGACCTCTACAGCCTGGCGCTCGTCGTCTATCGCGTCGTCACCGGGGCCCCGGCCGTGCCGCCCGATGCGATCCCCGGCATGCTGCTCGAGACCGCGCTCAAGATGCCGCGCCGGCCAGGGGAGCTCGCCGACCTCGACGAGGACATCGACGCCGTCCTCGCGATCGCGCTCGCGAAGGAGCCCGCCGGCCGGTTCGCGACGGCCGGCGAATTTTCGCGCGCGTACGATTTGGCGGTGCGTCACCAGCTCGATGCTGGCTTGCGCGCGCGCGCCCGCGCGCTCCTGGCGACCACGACGTGGGGCGCGTGGACGCAAGACGCCACTCGCCCGCTCACGCGCAGGTGATCTCGAAGATCCGCGGCCGAGGTTCGCTTGAAGTAAACGGCGAGCGCGCGCCGCGGGCGAAGAGGCCTCGGACGCCGTCGGTGCCCCTTGCGCGGCCGGCGTGAAAGTTGCTGTGCGTCGGGTGCATGTCACATCTCGCCGCACGGGCCCGGACGCGCACGCGGGGCCGCCGCCGCCTCGCCGCCTCGCTGCCTCTCCTGCTGGGTCTCACCTCGACGGTCGCGGCCGCCGCGTGCCACGTGCAGTATCACTACGGTGCCAGCGCGCGACTAAGCCAGGCGCGAACGAGCAACGCGAGCCGCGAGGCGGCTGACGACCATGGACGCGACACGGGGGCCTTCGATCCGCCGGTCGCGCCGACCGCCGCCCACGTCCCGCCGGAGCTCGACAACACGGGTGCGCTCGCCATCGCGTACGCGCACTTCATCGAGCCAGGCTTCACGAACCTCCCCGACAGCCAGTACGCCGACGACTGCCTGACGGCGATCGCGGCTGCGCGCAAGAACGGCGCGGTCGACGCGTCGACCGTGGTCGTCAAGCGGGGCGCCTGTCCGTGCCCGCAAAGCGGCGATCCGACGCGAGACGGCGAGGTGTTCATGTCGCACGTGAAGACCGCGAGCACGCTGAAGGAGATCGAGACCAAGTGTCGCGCGGTCGCCGACAAGGCGAACGTTGCCCAGACCAAGGCCAATGCCGAGCTCGCGGCGCGCGTCGCGCCCTACAAGAAGGTCATGGGGGGCAAGCGACTCGACGTCATCACGAACTGGATGCAGGTCACGGCGTCGACGTGGGAGATCGTCGGGCGAGACTGCGTGCCCTTCGCCACGCCGGCCCAGATGGCCACGGCCACTGTCTGGTACAGCTGGACGCTCGATACCGAGCGCCAGCACGGGCAGTCGATCGGCTACTGGTACGTCGAACGCCTCGAGTGGAAAGGCGACGCCTTGGTTCGCGACGTCGAGCACTATCATCGCGGCGTCGGCGGCGCGCCACCCGCCCAGGCGTGCCGGTGATGGGCGTCGACGGTCCCCGCGCGCCGCCGGTCCCGCGGCCCACGATCTGATGCTTCACGAGATCATGAATGTCTTACTCAAACGAACGAGGACTACAGGTATGAAGAAGATAATCGTGTGCTGTTTGTTCGCAATTTTGTGCGCGCGGCCGGCGCTCGCCGAGGCCCCCCCTGCGGTGGTCGAGACCCACGGCATCGAGATCGAGATGCCGCGAGGGTGGACCGTCGTCGACGAGAAGGGAGGAACGACGATCGCGCCGACCAAGTACAAGGGGCGGGCGATCGAAGTCGTGGAGGTGCCCAAGGCCCTGACGAAGGACCTGGTCGCCGAGGTCCTCGAGGGCGCGCACGTCGACGACGTCGTGATCAAGGAGGGGCAGCGGGCGGGCGCGCCGCTCGTGGTGGGGACGGGGACCATTACCGTCAAAGCAAAGAAGGTCGACGTCGACGTGCTGGCGTTGGCCAACGCGGCGGGGCACGCCACGCTCCTTGTCTCGTTCATCAGGGGCGACCAGGATCCGGCGCTGCGCGACTTGAACGCGAAGCTGCTCCTGTCGGCACGTGTGGCCGGCCCCAAGCTCACGCTCGCGGTCGAGAAGCCGCACACCAGCGGCATCAGCGGCGTCCCCGAGGACTACGAGCAAGTTCTCGGGAAGCTCGTCGGGGGACTTGATAGCTGGTTTCGCTTGCCGCGTTCCTTGCCGGTGCGCGTCCGCGAGTGTGGGGTCGTCAACGCGTTCTACAATCCATCGGATCACACGATCAGCGTCTGCCACGAGCTCTGGGACGACACGGTCAAGCTCTTCAAGAGCGCGGGGATGACCGATGCCAAGGCCGTCGAGCTCACGCACGGCACGATGACCTTCACGTTCATGCACGAGTTCGGGCATGCCCTCGTGGGCGAATTTGGACTCCCGATCACCGGCAAGGGCGAGGATGCCGCCGACGAGATCGCGACGATCGTTCTCGGCTTCGCGGGAGACAAGGGGCCGCAGGCCGCGCTGAGCGGCGCGGCATGGTTCCAGACGATGGCGGCAAAGCCGGGCGCCCACAACGTCTTCTACGACGAGCATTCGTTCAACGACCAGCGCGTCGTGTCGATCACGTGTCTGCTCTATGGCTCGAACCAGGCGCGCTACGGAAAGATGATGACGGAGCTCAAGATCCCGCCGAAGCGACTCGAGCGGTGCGTCTTCGACTATCGAGCGCGGCTCGAGGCGTGGGACCACTTGCTTGACCCTCACCTGCGCAAGCCGAAGAAGGCGTGACGGTCAGGGGGCGCCGAAGGTCGCGATCCGGGCGAATGATAGACAGGGGCGCCCGGTAGCTCGCGAGATGGGAGGGGAGAGGGTCGGACTGGTGACCTCGCCGTAGTCTCGTTCTGTCCCGTGACCTTTCCGACCGAGAGCGCCCCGAGCGTGACGAACTTGTTCGGGTGCCTTCGACAGTCCGCCTCGCGCTGGTCGAGTCGATCGCGGAGCAGGGCCGCGCTGGGATGTCCGTCGCATGCGAGCCGCCGGTCGCCGGGGCGACATCCGCGAGCCCGGGCTCGACGGCCGCCGCGACGTGCGCACCACCGCGACCGTCGATGAGGAACCCCGGCCAGCGGGCGCGCGCGGCCTTCCAGGCGTCCTCTTACGCCGCCGCCGCCGCCGCCGCCGCCGCGAAGGACGTGACGGGCGTGATGTTCAGCCGGCGACGGACCTCGGCGAGCGACGTCGCCCAGTGGTCTTCCCACGCGAACGCGGGGAGCCAGTTGGCGCGCTTGCCGGCGCGATAGCCGGCGAGGGTGGCGCCGGCGATGGACTTCTTCTCCCGCAGCGCGCGTGCCGTGCCGAACGCGGCGAGGATGAAGGAGCCGCGGGCGCCGCTCTGGGCGAACGTGAACGCCTGGAGCGCGATCTCGCTGCCGGGGTCGGTGTCGTAGCCGGTGACGACGTGCCAGAGGTCGTGGCTCTGGCGCATGCGCTGGATGACGTACGCGACGCGCTCGTCCGTCACGCCGGCCGGCGGGCCGTCGAACACGTCGGGCGTCAGGCCGCGGTCGCGGAGAAAGTGCGCGTACTCGTGGCCGAGGGTGCCGGGGGGCAGGGCGGCGAGGGCGTCGAGGTCGAGGCGCGAGTCGATGGCGCGGCGCTCCGCGAAGAGGCGCTGGAAGCTCGCGTCGGCGAAGTAGCGCTCGATGCGGTCGCGGTTGCCGGTCGCGTTGATGTAGGTCGTGAACTCGAGGACCTCGTCGGTGCGCGTCGGGTCGGCGAGGACGCGGCCGAGGGCGGCGAACGCGCGGCGGTACCGTTCGAGCTGGGAGAGCTGGGTGATGTCTTCGGTGATCATGGCCGACTCCTTATTGTCACCTTGATAGTAAGTCGGTCGGCGATATTGTCAACGTGAAAATAGCGCCTGCGGTAAGGTCCGGGGAATGGCGCGGATCCGCAGACTTGCCGCGACGGCCGTGGCCGCCGTCCGCATTCCGCGGCGTCGCCGAGACCCGCAGACGGCGCGCACCGAGCTGATGGATGCGGCGGAGGCGGTGTTCACCGACGCGCACCCGGACGCGGTCGGCCTCAAGGACGTCGCGCGGGCCGCCGGCGTCAGCCACGCGCTCATCACGCACTATTTCGGCACGTACGCCGGCCTCATCGAGGCCACGCTCGAGCGTCGCCTGCGCGCGCTGCGGGCGAAGGTGATCGCGCGGCTGGGCGATGCGTCCGCGGTCGAGCGCCCCGAGGAGCTCCTCGCGCTGCTGTTCGACGCGATGGAGGATCCCGTGCACCTCCGGCTCATCCGCTGGCTGATCGGCGGCGAGCGAACCAGCTCGCCCGACGTGTTCCAGGACCGCGGCCTGACCGTCATCGCGACCCAGGTCGCCCGTGCCATCGCGCCGCCCGCCGAGGCGACCGCGCCCGCGCTGGTGGAGAAGATCGAGCTGGCGCTGATCACGGCCGTCGCCGCCGCCTACGGCTACGCCATGAGCAAGCGCGGCCTGGCCGGGTCCGTCGGTCGCCGCCCCTCCCGCGAGCTCGACGCCCAGGTCCAGCGCACCCTGGCCGAGATGCTCCGCGCCTACCTCCGGTGAGTTGCCCCGAACCGGCGTCGAGACGTCGATTTTCGCGAAGGGATCGAAGCGCGCCGGGCACGATGGGGAGAGCCCTGCGATGACCCGCGTCGCGTATCCCTTCGCCGCCGCGGTCCTCGCGCTGCTGGCCGGGGCCCCGCGCGCGCTCGCCGAGCGCTGTGCGCCGCGGGCGCAGATCACCGGCGACGCCCCCGCCGCGCCGCTGGTCGCGGCCGCGCTGCGCCGTCTCGGCGTGGTGATCGGCGAGGCGACCGCGACCTGTCCGAGCGTGGTCGCGGCCGTGCGGATCGACGAGCACGGGGGCGTCGCCGTCACGCTGCGCGACGCCAGGCGCCGCGAGGAGCGCGCGCTCGGCGGCCCGGCGGTTGCCGCGTCGTGGATCGACGCCTGGCTGCGCGACGATCTCGATTGGCGCGGCGAGCCGTCGCCGCCCCGCGCGGGGCCGACGCGCGTCGCCGCCGCCCCGGGTCACGAGCTCCAGCCGGACCGCGTCGACGCCCAGGTCCGCCCGTCGTCGGCAAGCGACGGGCGCCTGGCGCGAGCCTCGGTCGCGGCGGGCTACGAGCAGACCTGGAGCGCCGACGGCTCCGGGTGGTCCGGCGTCGGGGTCGCCGCGTGCGGACACCTCGGCCCCTGGTGCCTCGGCGGCCGCGCGCGGTACGCGACCCAGAGCTTCCCGACAGGCCAGACGGGCGCGGCGCGCGACGACCTGTCCGCGCTCGCGACCGTCGCGTACACCGTCGCCGCCGGCCGGGCCGTGTTCGCGCCGGAGCTCGGCGTCGGCGTCGGCCGCATGAGCACCGCGCGCCGCGAGCGCTGCGGGCCGGTCGCGCCCCTGTGCGATCCGCAGGATCCGGGCTGCCACCCGCCGCCCGCGCACTGCATGGATGGCGATGGCTCGTTCGTCGGCGATGACCTGCACGCGGCGACCGTCACCCCGCGCGCCGCGGCGGCCGTCCGCGCGTCCGTCCCGTTGTTCGAGCACGTGTGGCTCGAGGGCGTCGCGTCGGTCGAGGTCGCGCCGTTCGGCCACGGCGCCCCGTTCGAGGCGTCGCGCGGGGCCCCGGCGACGAGCCCCCGGCTAGCGTCGCGCTGCCCGGTGAGCCGGTCGCGTCCTTCCAGCTCGGCCTCGGGCTGCGGATCGGGCGGCCATGAGCGCTTCGCGCCCGACGCCCGCGCTGGGCGCGAAGGTGATCCCGCTCCGGCGACCCGAGGAGCGCCGGCTCGCGACCTCCGAGCTGACCGACGAGGCGCTACTCGCCGCGTGCGGCGTCGGCGACAACGCCGCCCTCGGCGCGCTCTTCGACCGGCACCACGAGGCCGTGCACCGCCTGCTCGCGCGCTTGCTGCGCAGCGAGCCGGGCGCGGTCGACGATCTCGTGCAGACCACGTTCATGGAGGTCTGGCGCTCGGCGAACAAGTACAACGGCACCGGCGCGGTGCGCAGCTGGCTGTTCGGCATCGCCGCGTCCACCTGACCTCCGTCGCGGCCGAGGTCATCGCGGCGCTCGCCACCACGTCCGTCGCGGACCCTGACCTCGCCGTGCAATGCGCCCTGCTCCACGACTCCATCGAAGACACGCCCACCACGCGCGCGGAGGTCGCCGCTGCGTTCGGAGAGCCCGTCGCGGCCGGCGTGCAGGCCCTCACCAAGGACGCCGCGCTCGCGAAGCCCGACGCCATGGTCGACAGCCTCCGCCGCATCCGCGCGCAACCGCCGGAGATCTGGCTGGTCAAGCTCGGCGATCGGATCACGAACCTCGCCCCGCCGCCCGGGTCGTGGACCCGCGAGAAGTGCGCGCGCTACCAGGCCGCGGCCATCGCCATCGCCGACGCGCTCGGCACCGCCTCCGCGACGCTCGACGCTCGCCTCCGCGCGCGGATCGCTGCCTACGCCGCGTACACCTGATCCGGCTGGCGGCGGCGAGCGCAGCGAGGGACGCGACGACGAGCAGCGCGGAGGGTCAGGGCCGTACGTGACGGGTCGTGGGTCGATCCGTCACGGCCGAACCACGGCGTCCCAGCCGACGGGACTGGCTGCTATGCTCTGGCCCATGCTGGCTCGCCTCGGCACGCGTGTTCCTCTCGTGACGTGTCTCGTCGCCGCCGCCGCCGCGACGGCGGTCGTGGCCACCCGGACGCCGACCGCGCGGCCGCTTCACGACGTGATCCTCCACGCGAAGCTCCAGCCGTCCGCCGCCGCGTCCGCGCCGCCCGACAGCGCCGTGCAGATCGTCCCCGAGTTCGGCCCGACCGTCACCGGGGACCTCGCGCGCTGGCGCACGATCACCGTCCGCACGACGCGGCCCGACGCTGATGTCCTCGCCGACTTCGTGCGCGAGGGCGTCTTCGAAGACGCGTTCCTCGAGCCCGCGTTCTCGCTGCCCTCCCGCGGGGCGCCCGTCGAGCGAGCGGCCGACAAGAGCTGCCCGATCGCGACCCCGTCGTTCGAGTCGTATCAGGGCTACCTGGGCCCTGCTCCCGCCGGCATCGACGCGCCCTCCGCATGGCAACGCGGCGTCCGCGGCGCCGGCGAGCAGTTTGCCGACGTCGAAGGCGGCTGGAACGCGGCGCACGAGGATCTTGTCGGCGAGCGGATCGAGCACGTGGCCGGCCGGCCGATCCGCGGCTGGCGCGAGCACGGCACGGCCGTCCTCGGCGAGGTCGTGGGCAAGGACAACGGGCGCGGCGTCGTCGGGATCGCTCCGGACGTCGACCGCGTGTTCACGGCGTCGATCGACGGGCCGGGCGTCGCGGGTGCGATCGAGGCCGCCGCGGAGCGGCTGCGCGCCGGCGACGTGTTGCTCGTCGAGCTCCAGAGCACCGGGCCGGCTGGCGCGTACATCGCCGTCGAGTACTGGGGGGACGTGTACGACGTCATCCACGCGGCCACCGCGCGCGGCGTCGTGGTGATCGAGGCCGCGGGCAACGGCTTCGAGGATCTCGATCGCAAGGTCTACCGCGGCCGCTTCGATCGCACGAAGCGCGACTCCGGCGCGATCGTCGTCGGCGCCGGCGGTCCGCCGCGGCCGGGCTTCATCGACCGCGCGCGTCTCGACTTCTCGAACTACGGCAAGCGCGTCGACGTCCAGGGCTGGGGCCGCAAGGTCGCCACCCTCGACTACGGCGACCTCCAGGCGTGCGATGCCGCGGCCGATCGCCACTACACCGGCGAGTTCTCGGGCACGTCGAGCGCGTCGCCGATCGTCGCGGGCGCGGCCCTGCTCGTCGAGGCGAGCGCCCGGGCGCGCGGGAAGGTCCTGGCGCCGCGCGAGGTGCGAGACCTCCTGATCCGCTCCGGAACGCCGCAAGTGGGTGATCTCAAGGAGCACATCGGCCCGCGCCCCGATCTTGCTCGTGCCCTGTCACAGCCATGAGGTAGGTTGCTCGGCATGGGCATCGAGACGACCGGCCGCCTTCACATCATCTTCGACACCAAGCAGGTGAGCGAGCGCTTCACGAAGCGCGAGTTCGTCGTCGAGATCGCTGACAACCCGAAGTACCCGCAGATGGTGCTGTTCCAGCTGTCGGGCGATCGCTGCTCGCAGCTGGACGACTTGCGCGTCGGGGACACGATCCGCATCGACTTCAGCCTCCGCGGTCGCGAGTGGCGAAGCCCGAGCGGCGAGGTGAAGTACTTCAACAGCCTCGACGTGTGGAAGGTCGAGGCGGCGCGCGCCGGCGCTCAGGATCGCGGCCGTGGCGGTCGCGACAACTACAACGGTGGTGGCAATGGCGGCGGTGGCGGCGGCGGCGGGCGGCCCCCGGCGCGCAACGACGACGACGCGCCGCCGCTCGCGTACGACCCGCGCCCGAGCGACGGTGGCAACCGGAGCCCGGACACCGACGACATTCCGTTCTGATCGCCTCGCCGCGATCGCGTGTTAGCGTCGCCGCATGACGTTGCGGCCCGCGGTTGTCGTCGCGCTCGGCTTCGCGCTCGGAGCCAGCTGTTCGAAGTCGCCGGATCCCGCGCCAGCGTCCAGTCCAGCGGCGCAGCTAGAGCCAGGCGTGACCGCGGGCTCGGCCGTCAAAGAGAAGCGGCACAAGCCCGGCGACAAGCACCACCCGATGGATCCCGACGCCCCGCCGTTGTCCCTCGAGGTCGCCGTCGGCAGTGACGTACAGGTCTGGACGAAGGACAGCTTCGACAAGGCGGCGAGGTACGCCATCGGCAGCGACGGCGATTCGCGCGACGTCTGGTCCTTGCGCGAGCTCGCGACCACGCTCGTCGGCCCGGGCGCCCACGTCGTCTCCGTGACGGGCGAGGGCGGCCCGAAGCTCATGGACGCGGCCGGCTGGGCCGACCCGACAAAGACTCCGATCCTGCACACCACCCGGCGCGGCACGCTCAAGTACGTCTGGGCGGACGCGCAGGGCACGTGGGGCGAGACCGTCGTGAAAGACGTGACCCGGATCGAGATCGCCCGCTGACCTACGCCTCGTAAAGCCAGACGCGCAGCAGCGAGACCAGCTGGTCGCTGTCCACCGGCTTCGTGATGTAGTCGCTCGCGCCGGCCTCCAGGCACTTCTCGCGGTCGCCCTTCATCGCCTTGGCCGTCAGCGCAATCACGGGCAGGTCGGCCCACTCGGCGCGCTCGCGGATCTTGCGCACCGCCTCGTAGCCGTCCATCTCCGGCATCATGATGTCCATCAGCACGATATCGATGTCGGGGTTCTCCTCGAGCTTGGCCAGCGCGCGCTTGCCGTTCTCGGCGTACTGCACCGTCATCTTGTAGCCCTCGAGCAAGGACGTCAGCGCGAAGATGTTGCGCAGGTCGTCGTCCACCACGAGCACCTTGCGCTCCGCCAGGTGCGGATCGCTCTTCGCGAGGCGGCGCAGCACGCGCTGCTTGCGCTCCGGCAGGCTCGCCTCGACGCGGTGCAGGAACAGCGCAGTCTCGTCGAGCAGGCGCTCCATCGTGGTGACGTCCTTCACGATCACCGTTTGCGCCAGCCCGTGCAGCCGCTCCTTGTCCTCCTCGGTCAGCTCGCGCCCCGTGTACACGATCACGGGCAGCCGGCGATGCCGCGGGTCGGCCTTGATCTTCTCGATCAGCTCGAAGCCCGACATCCCCGGCAGCCGCAGATCCATCACGACGCAGTCGAACGCGTGGTCCTGCAGCGACGCGAGCGCGCTCTCCGCCGAGTCGACGTTGGTCGTCTCCACGTCGCCCTCGCCGATCAGCTCGCGGATCGCCTGGCTCTGGATCGGATCGTCCTCCACCACGAGCAGCTGCTTCACGCGCCGCTCCACGTACTCGCGCACCTCGTCGAGCCCGTGGCGCAGGTCCTCCGAGCTCACCGGCTTCTGCAGGAACGCCAGCGCGCCCGACTGCAGGCTGCGGCGCTCCTCGTCGAGCCCCGAGATCACGTGCACCGGGATGTGCCGCGTCGCCGGATCGTGCTTGAGCCGGTCGAGCAGCACCCAGCCGTCGTAGTCCGGCAGGCGCAGGTCGAGCGAGATCGCGTCGGGCTTCACCGTCCGCGCGAGCTCGAGCGCGTGCGCGCCGTTCGTGGCGCTCACGCCCTTGAAGCCGGACGCGCGCGCCATCTCGACGAGCGTCGTCGCGAACGTCGGGTCGTCCTCGATGACGAGCAGCACGCGATCGCCGGGCTCCAGCGTCGCGTAGTCGTCGGGCACCGCGCGCGCGAGGGCCGGGGCCGGCGCGATCACGACGTCCGGATCGGCGGCGCTCGCCGGCGCGGGCAGGGCGCCCATCGGCGTGTAATCGCGCGTGGGCAGCGGATCGCTCGCGCGGTGCGGCAGATCCGCGACGCGCGTCTTCTCGCGGTTGCGATACGCGAGCGGCAGGAACAACGTGAACGTGCTGCCCTGGCCGACGCTGCTGTCGACGCGCAGGTCGCCGCCGAGGAGGCCGGCGATCTCGCGGCTGATCGCGAGCCCGAGGCCCGTGCCGCCGTACTTGCGGCTCGTCGAGCCATCGGCCTGCTGGAACGCCTCGAAGATCAAACGCTGCTTGTCCTGCGGGATGCCGATGCCGGTGTCACTGACCGCGAACGCGATGACCTCCGCGCTCGCCCGCGCGATGCGCAGCTTGACCCGGCCGCGCTCGGTGAACTTGAGCGCGTTCGAGAGCAAGTTGCGGAGCACCTGACGCAGCCGCATGTCGTCCGTCTCGAGCGACGCCGGCAGGTCCAGATCCAGCTCGACGCTGATGCCGAGGTTCTTCTCCTCCGCGACCTGGCGGAATGTCTGGTCGACGTAGTCGCGCAGGTTCGCGAACCGCACCGGCCCGATCTCGACGGCCATCGTGCCGGACTCGATCTTCGCGAGATCGAGGATCTCGTTGATGAGCGTCATCAGATCCGTGCCCGCCTGGCGGATCGTGTCGGCGTAGCGGATCTGCTTGTCCGACAGGTTGCCGTCGTTATTGTCGGCGAGCTGCCGCGACAGGATCAACAGCGAGTTCAGCGGCGTGCGCAGCTCGTGCGACATGTTCGCGAGGAACTGGCTCTTGTACTTCGACGTCAGCGCGAGCTGCTCCGCCTTCTCCTCGAGCTCCTGGCGCGCCAGCTCGACCTGACGGTTCTTGCGCTCGACCTCCGCCTTCTGCTCGGTGAGCTGGTGCGCCTTCTCCTCGAGCTCCTCGTTCGTCGTCTGGAGCTCGTCCTGCTGGCTGCGCAGCTCCTCGGTGAGCGACTGCGACTGGCGCAGCAGCTCGTCGGTGCGCATCGTGGCCTCGATCGTCGCGATGACGATGCCGAGCGACTCGAGCATCTGATCGAGGAACGCGAGCTGGATGCCGCTGAAGCGCTCGAACGACGCCAGCTCGATGACGCCCTTCACCTCGCCCTCGAACACGATCGGCACGACGACGATCGCGTGCGGGCGCGACTCGCCGAGGGCGGACGTGATCTGGATGTAGTCCGTGGGCACCTTCGAGAGCACGATCCGCTTGCCCTCGAGCGCGGCCTGGCCGACGAGGCCCTGGCCGAAGCGCCAGATGTTCGCGACGCTCTTGCGCTCCCGGTACGCGTACGAGGCAAACAGGCGCAGGGCCTGGCCCTCCTCGTCGGTCTCCGACATGTAGAACGCGCCGTGGTGCGCGTTCACGAGCGGCGCGAGCTCGTTCAAGATCTGCCGCGCCACGGTCAGGAGGTCGCGCTGGCCCTGCAGCATGCGCGTGAAGCGCGCGACGTTCGTCTTGAGCCAATCCTGCTCCTGGTTGACCTTCGTGGTCTCGGCCAGGGTGCGGATCATCTGGTTGACCGTGTCCTTGAGCTGCGCGATCTCGCCGCGCGCCTCGACCGTGATCGACCGCGTCAGGTCGCCCTGCGTGACTGCCGTCGCGACGTCGCGGATCGCGCGGACCTGGTTTGTCAGGTTGCCGGCGAGCTCGTTCACGTTGTTCGTGAGGTCGGCCCACACGCCGGCGGCACCGGGCACGTCGGCCTGACCGCCGAGGCGGCCATCGACCCCGACGTCGCGCGCCACGCCCGTCACCTGCTCGGCGAAGGTGGACAGCGTGTCGATCATGTTGTTGATCGTGTCGACCAGCGTCGCGATCTCGCCGCGCGCCGACAGGTTCAGCTCGCGGTCGAGGTCGCCGTTCGCGACCGCGGTCACGACGGTCGCGATGCCGCGCACCTGCTCGGTCAAGTTGCGCGCCATGACGTTCACGTTGTCCGTCAGCTCGCGCCACGTGCCGGAGACGCCGCGGACCTCCGCCTGCCCGCCGAGGACCCCGTCGAGCCCGACCTCGCGGGCGACGCGCGTCACCTCGCTGGCGAACGAGCCGAGCTGATCGACCATCGTGTTGATCGTGTTCTTGAGCTGCAGCAGCTCGCCGCGCACCTCGACCGTGATCTTGCGCGTGAGGTCGCCGTTCGCGACGGCCGTGGTCACCTCGGCGATGTCGCGCACCTGGTTCGTCAGGTTCGAGGCCATCTGGTTGACGTTGTCCGTCAGCTCCTTCCACGTGCCGGCCACGCCGCGCACCTCGGCCTGGCCGCCGAGCTTGCCCTCGACACCGACGTCGCGCGCGACCCGCGTCACCTCGTCGGCGAACGACGACAGCGTGTCGACCATCGTGTTGATGACGTTCTTGAGATCGAGCAGCTCGCCGCGAACCTCGACCGAGATCTTGCGCGTCATATCGCCGCGCGCGATCGCGGTGGCGACGGCCGAGATGTCGCGGACCTGGTTCGTCAGGTTCGAGGCCATCTGGTTGACGTTGTCCGTCAGCTCCTTCCACGTCCCGCGGACGCCCTCGACGGACGCCTGCCCGCCGAGCTTGCCCTCGGTGCCCACCTCGCGGGCGACGCGCGTCACCTGGTCGGCGAAGCTCGAGAGCTGATCGACCATCGTGTTGATCGTGTTCTTCAGCTCGAGGATCTCGCCGCGCGCGTCCACGACGATCTTCTGCTGCAGGTCGCCGGCGGCGATCGCCGTGGCCACCTTCGCGATGTTGCGCACCTGATCGGTCAGGTTCGCGGCCATCGAGTTGACCGCGTCCGTGAGGTTTCGCCACGTGCCGAGCACGCCGCGCACGTCGGCCTGGCCGCCGAGCCGGCCCTCGATGCCGACCTCCCGCGCGAGCCGCGTGACCTGGTCGGCGAAGCTCGAGAGCTGCTCGACCATGATGTTGATCGTGTTCTTCAGCTCGAGGATCTCGCCCTTCGCGTCGACCGTGATCTTGCGCGTGAGATCGCCACGCGCCACGGACGTGGTGACCTCGGCGATGTCGCGGACCTGATTCGTCAGGTTCGAGGCCATGCCGTTCACGTTGTCCGTCAGCTCCTTCCACGTGCCGCGGACGCCCTCGACGCTCGCCTGGCCGCCGAGCCGGCCTTCCGTGCCGACCTCGCGGGCGACGCGCGTCACCTCGCTCGCGAACGAGTTGAGCTGATCGACCATCGTGTTGATCGTGGCCTTGAGGTCGAGCACCTCGCCCTTCGCGTCGGCCGTGATCTTCCGCGACAGGTCGCCGGCGGCGACGGACCGCGCCACGTCCGCGATGTTGCGGACCTGGTTCGTGAGATTGCTCGCCATCGAGTTGACGTTGTCCGTCAGCTCCTTCCAGATGCCCGATACGTCGCGGACCTGGGCCTGGCCGCCGAGCACGCCATCGGTGCCGACCTCGCGCGCCATGCGCGTCACCTCGCTGGCGAACGTGCCGAGCGAGTCGACCATCGCGTTGATCGTGGTCTTGAGCGTCACGAGCTCGCCGCGCGCCTCGACGGTGATCTTCCGGCCGAGCTCGCCGTTGGCGACCGCCGTCGTGACCTCCGCGATGTCGCGCACCTGGTTCGTCAGGTTCTTCGCCATCTGGTTGACGTTGTCGGTCAGCTCCTTCCAGATGCCGCTGACGTCCTTCACGTCCGCCGTCACGCCGAGCGTGCCCTCCGTGCCGACGAGCCGGGCGACGCGCGTCACCTCGGCGGAGAACCGGCCGAGCTTGTCGACCGTCGCGTTGATCGTGTTCTTCAGCGCGAGGATCTCGCCGCGCGCGTCCACGCCGATCTTCTTCGACAGATCGCCGCCCGCGATCGCGGTGACGACCTCGGCGATCGAGCGCACCTGCGACGTGAGGTTCGACGCCATGCCGTTGACGTTCTGCGTGAGCTCGCGCCACACGCCGGAGACATCGGCCACCTCGGCCTGGCCGCCGAGCACGCCGTCGGTGCCGACCTCGCGCGCGACGCGCGTCACCTCGGCCGCGAACGCCGAGAGCTGATCGACCATGATGTTGATCGTGTTCTTGAGCGAGAGGATCTCGCCCTTCGCCTCGACGCTGATCTTCTTGCCGAGATCGCCGGCGGCGACGGCGCTCGTCACCTCGGCGATGTTGCGGACCTGTGACGTGAGGTTGTTCGCCATCCAGTTGACGGACTCGGTGAGCTCGCGCCACACGCCGGACACCCCGCGGACGGTGGCCTGGCCGCCGAGGCGACCCTCGGTCCCGACCTCGCGGGCCACGCGCGTGACCTCGTTCGCGAAGCCGCGCAGCTGCTCGACCATCGTGTTCATCGTGTTCTTCAGCTCGAGGATCTCGCCCTTGACGTCGATCGTGATCGTCTTGGTGAGATCGCCGAGCGCCACGGCCGTGGTGACGCGCGCGATCTCGCGGACCTGGGACGTCAGGTTCGACGCCATGAGGTTCACGGAGTCCGTGAGATCCTTCCACACGCCGGAGACGTTCTGCACGCGCGCCTGCGCGCCGAGCTTGCCCTCGCCGCCGACCTCCTGGGCGACGCGCGTCACCTCGGAGCCGAACTGCGAGAGCCGGGCGACCATGCCGTTGACGATGCGGGCGTGGCGCAAGAACTCGCCGCGCATCGGCTCGCCGCCGCCCTCGATGTCCATCGTCGTCTCGAGGTCGCCCTTCGCGACGGCGGTCACGACGCGCGCGATCTCGTCCGCGTGGCCCGTGAGATCCTCGATCACCTCGTTGACGGCCGTGACGTACGCGGCCCAGCCGCCGGACGTGCCGAGCCGGCGCATGCGCTTCGCGGCGTGCCCGTTCTTGCCCACGGCCGTCGAGACCTCGGTGGCCTCGTCCCGGATCTGGCGCGCCATCGTGACGAGGTCGTTGAACGTCTCGGCGACGTCGCCGTCGACCCCGGTCAGATCATCGCGCAGCGTCGCGGTGAAGTCGCCCCGCTTGAACGCGCGCAGCGCCGAGAGCAACGCGCGGTGATCGAGCGCGGGCGGCGCGGAAACGGCGCCGACCTTCGAGGCGGCGCCGTTGGCGGTCTTCCTGGTCGCCTTCGGGGCGGATGTCCTCGAGCGGGGCTTGGGCGGCTTCGGAGCGTCGAAGGTGTTCACGTCTTGTCCTCGGCCGAGCCGTAGAGGGCACTCAGGATCTTGTCCGCGCTCGCGGGCTTGACGATGTGCGCATCGAAGCCGGCGGCGAAGGCCGACTCGCGGTCGCTCGCCTGGCCATAGCCCGTCATCGCGATCAGGCGCACGGGCTTTGCGCCCTGGGCGCTGCGGACGGCGCGGGCCACGGCGTAGCCATCCATCTCGGGCAGGCCGATGTCGATCAGCGCGACGTCGGGGTTCTCGCGCGCGATCGCCTCGATCGCCGACGGACCGTCCTCGACCGCCGTCACCTCGTGGCCGCGCATGCGGAGGAGGTCCGCGACCAGCTCGCGTAGATCGGGGGCGTCGTCCACCACGACCGCCCGCAGCGGCCGCTGGAGCGAGATGCTGCCCGCGACGGGGGTGGACGTGCGCGGCATCGCGACCTGCTCGGCGAGCGGAAAGCGCACCTCGAACTGGGCGCCTTGGTCCTGACCCTTGCTGGTTGCGTGCACAGATCCTCCGTGGAGCTCGACGAGCCGGCGCACGAGGCCGAGGCCGAGGCCGAGCCCCCCGGCGCCCGATGCGAGGACGCGTTCCTGGACGAACATGTCGAAGACCCGCGGCAGGAGCGCGGCCGGGATGCCTTTGCCGTTGTCGCTCACGCGCACGTACGCGTGCCCGTCGACGACCCCCGACCGGATGTCGATCGTGCCGTTGACCGGCGTGTACTTGATCGCGTTCGACAGGAGATTGACGAGGATCTGCACGATGCGAACGGGGTCGCCAAAGACGGTCGCCGGCGTCGGGTCGGCGCGCACGGTCATGGTCTGCTTGCGCGCGTCGGCGAGGCTGCGCACGGCGATGACCGATTCTTCGATCGTGCTCCCGACCGTCACGGCCTCGCGGCGCAGCTCGAGCTTGCCGGCGGTGAAGCGCGCCACATCGAGCAGATCGTCGACGAGCCGGCCGATCGTGGTGACCTGACGCTGGATGATGTTGCGCACGCGCACCGGAACCGGCTGGTCCGGCTCGTGCGCCATGAGCTCGACCGCGGTCTGGAGCGGCTGCAGCGGGTTGCGCAGCTCGTGCGCGAGGATCGCGAGGAACTCGTCCTTGCGGCGGTCCTGCTCGGCCATGTGGGCCATCTGCGCCTCGAGCGCCTCGGCCTCCCAGCGCCGTCGCTGGATCGTCAGGTCGCGCTCGTGGGACCGAGCCTGGGCGTGCCGCAGCTCCTCGGCCTTGTCGCGCAGCTCGAGCGTCCGCTCCTGGAGCTGCACGAAGACGAGCGCTTTCGCGCGCAGGACCTCCGGGCGGATGGGCTTCATCAGGAAGTCGAACGCGCCCAGCTCGTAGCCGCGGAGGACCTCGTCGTCCTGCCACGACATGCCGGTGACGAAGATGATCGGCGTCGCCTGGTTGCGCCGGCGCGAGCGCACGAGCTTCGCGGTCTCGAAGCCGTCCATGCCTGGCATCGCGACGTCGAGGATGATCAGCGCGAAGTCCTGCTCGAGCAGACGCGCGAGCGCTTGCTCGCCGGAGCGCGCGAGGACGAGGGGGCGACCGAGGGTCTGCAGCGCCGCCTCGATGGCGATCAGGTTCGCCTCGTTGTCGTCGACCACCAGGATGTCGCGGCCCAGGGCGACCAGGTCCTCGTCCTCTTCGCTCATGGCCAGCTGGTCGCCGCCAGGGGCCGCGGATTCCCGAGGAGTTTCGCGGACAGTGCTCATGCAGTGGGCCACTCGGGCGAATTGCACGGCGTATGCCCGGCGCGATCGGGGGTCCTCCGTAACAATGCCGCGAGGATCGGATGCGCCCACCGCGCGCATCCGCACGCCGCGCGCTCGCGCCCGGCGGCGCCTACTGAACACCTTGCCAGATGTCAGAGGGAAGGCGGGCACGCGGGAACGAGGTCCCGGCCGCCGAAGAACTCGTCGACGAGCGCGGCCCACGCGCGAGCGTTCTCGGCGGGGCCGCACTTGAACGCGGCTGCCGTTAACTTTCCTGCGCGCTGCATCGCTCGTTGCTCGTCGAAGTAGCGGACGGCGAGCTCGGCCGCGTATTCGTGGACCCCGTCGCCGTTGTTCGGCTGGAACGCGTAGTAGGTGCCGCCGCGCACGACGGTCGGGCCGGGGGCGTACGGCGCGAGGCACTTCATCGTCGGGTGCTCGCCGCAGCGGGTGAGGATCGCGGCGTAGTCGGTCGCGAGCGTGCGCGCGGACCAGTCGCGATGCGCCTCGTCGTTGTCGTGGAAGAGCTCGTGGAAGAGCGTCTCGAGGACGCCGTCCACGCTGGTCAGCAGCGAGCCCGAGACATTGTAGGTCACGGCCCACGACGTCGCGTACGCGCTCGGCGTGCGCTTGCCCACGGAGCGCACGAAGTGAAACGCGAGAGCGCGCCAGCGATACGCCGGCGCGCCGATGGCGGCGGGGAATTGCGCGGCGAAGAAGGCGTCGATCGCGCGCATCGCGGCGAGCGTCCACGCGAGATGGACGCGGTAATCGCCGATGGGCAGCGCGGGGACCAGGTGGATCTTGCCGCGATAGCCGCCGTCCATGATCTCCTCGGCGCCGACGCCAGCCACGTCCCCGGTGTCGGCGTAGAGGGCGAGCGCGGCGGTGCGCGCCTTCGCGTCCTTGGCGTAGCGCGCGGTGAGGAGGCAGGGGATCGCATCGGAGCCCGTGCAGGTCGCGGGCGGCGCGGCCGAGCCGTAGAGGATCGCGGCCGCGTAGCCGGCGTCGATCGCAGGGGCGGCGGCGGGCGCGGGCTCGGCGGCCGCGAACGGCGCGAGCGCACACACGATCAAGAGGGCGCGCATCGAGCAAGCCTAGGCGACGCGCGTCAGGCTCGCCACAGATCGATCGGCGCGGCCGCCAGGTCGAGGGTGGCGCCGGTGATCGCCGCGGCTTCGGCGAGGGCCGCGGCGCGACCGGTCGCCGGCAGCGCGACCGCGATCTCCCGGCGCCCGTCGGCGACGAGGGCCGCGACCGTCTCGGTCAAGGAGCCCACCGCGTAGCGCTGGCTCCCCCACGAGAGCTGCGCGCGCGGTTCGCCGCGCCGGACGCGCACGAGCCAGCCCACGTGGTCCGCGAGCGTCCGGCCCTCCGGGGCCACGCGGAGCTCGCAGAGGTTCGGCGCGGTCGCGAGCGCGGTGAGCGCCGTCGCGAGCGGCTCGCGCGTGAACAGCAGGAGCGCGTCGACCGGGCGACCGCGCAGGCTGCGGAGGACGGGCGCGACCGCCTCCGTGACCGTGCCGATCAGCGCGAGGTTCGGGAAGCGGTCGAGCTTCGCGTCCGTGATCCCTGTCCGTCTCTCGAAGCCGATCGAGCGCACCCGCGGGTGCTCGCCGCCCAGGCGCGCGAAGAGCTCGTGCGTGCCGGCCCAGCGATTGACGAGCGTGCGCAGCGACGGCGCGCGCTCGAGCAGCGCCTCGAGGGGCTCCTCGAGGTTGCTGTAGTCACCGGCGCGCGTCGACAGATGGAGCTCCTCGACGGTCGCCCACGCGGGAGCGCTCAGGGACTCGGCGAGGGCGCTGCCGTTCGTCCGGCAATGCACGGCGGCGAGGAAGCCTCGATCGAACCGGAGGGAGTCGCGGATCACGCCGGGAATGCCGCCGGTCCAGGTGTCGACGTGGGCCGCGAGCAGCTGCGCGGCTCGCTTCCGTGCCGCGGCCGTGGCAGGCCCGCGCGCGAGCTCGAGCGCGATGTATTCGCCGCGCGGATCACCGATGGCCTGCAGCGCGTCGGCGAGCACGGCGCGCAGGGGCAGATCGGCCGGGCGCGCGTGGAACGCGGCCCAGAGCTGCGCGAGCTCTCCAACGCGCGCGCCCGGCGCGGCCGGCATGCGGCGCGGAGCCGCGGCCGCCCGCTGCTGGAGCCTCTGAGCGGCGAAGCGCAGCGCGTGGGCGGCCAGGGACGTGTAGCGATCGATCACGCGTGTCATCGCCCCGCCGATCCGCGCGTCCGGCGCGAAGCTCGCCAGCGCCTGCACGCGCGCGAGCGCATCCTTCCACGCGCCGGGCCACGGTGTGCCGAGCAGCACGTCGAGGTCGTCGGGGTTCCCGGCCGCGGCGCGCGCGCGCCACACCGCCTCGAGCTCGGTCTTCGACTTCGCGCGCAATGGCTCGCCCGGTTGCGCCGGGTGCGCGCCGATGCCGTCCCCGGCGCGCTGCGCGAGCTTCATCGCGATGCCGCGGTCGACCGCCCGCTTCGACGCGATGCCGACGGGGAGGGCCGCGCGCAGCTCCGGGGGCACGGCGCCGGCGAGGCCGACGAGCGTCTGGACGCCGAGCCAGAACCGCTTCGGCACCGCGAGCCCGGCGCGGAGCCCGCTCGCGCAGGCCGCGAGCGCGATCGGCGCAGGCCCGGTGATCCGTTCTCGCTCCATGACCGCCGACACCGCCGCGCGGTCGTCCTCGAACATCCTGAGCGCCACGAGCCAGCCAACGACCTCGACGGGGACGGCCGGCACGCCGCGTACGAGCGCGTACGTCGCGCTGTTGGTGGTGTCGCGGCACCAGGCCGCGAGCGGACCGCGCCCGGCGTGGCCGTCCGCGAGCAGCGCCCGGACCGCGGGCGGGAGCGCCGGCTCGAAGGGGACGAGGTCCATCGCGGTCCGAGCTTACAGGTGCTTTCCGGGGTAGCGTCCGCCGGATGAAGCGCGTCTTGTCGGCTGTTCTCCTCGCGGCTGCGGCCTGTCACTCCACGCCGGCGACCGCGCCGCCGGTTCTGCCGACCGCGTCGACGCCGCCGCTCGTGCCGCCGGCCACGCACCGCTACGACGCCATCACGCGCGCCGACTTCAACCGCTGGGCCGTGCGCACGAACACGCCCGTCTACTGGATCGCGGACACGAACAAGAACGGCGCGATCGACCCCGACGAGATCGCCGCGCTCCTCTTCTACCCGAGCGAGGGTCACTGGCAGTCCGGCGGCGTCCTCACGCCGGAGTTCGAGGGCGCGTACGAGAAGATCGTCGCCTCGTCGAAGGCCGCGCCGCCGGATCCGAAGACAGACGAGGGCAAGCGCCGCGGGCTCGTCGGCCAGGATCTCGATCAGGGCCGCGCGTCGCTCGTGCGCACCGACTTCGTGACGCTCGGCACCGACGACAAGGCGTTCGTCCGCCACATGCTGGCCGCCGCGCGCATGATCGACACGCTCTACGAGACGGCGAACGGCTCGGCCGCGCTCGCGTCGAAGGTGCCGGGGGACGACCTCGCGAGCCAGGCGCTGTTCCGCCGCAACCGCGGCCCGCGCTGCGTCGGCCCGGCGACCGAGAGCGATCCGGCGTGCTCCGCGATCCCGGGCTCGCCGCGCGCGATCGCCGACGTCTATCCGGCCTCTGTCGGTGGCCAGAAGCAGGGCGACCCGGGGTTCTGCGCGGCCATCGAGAAGTCCGGCGACGCGAAGCTCGTCGCGCCGTTCTCCGTGGTGCGCGAGGCCGGCGGCAAGCTGACCGCCGTCCCGTATACCGCCGCGTACACCGGCCTGATGTCCGGCGTCGCGGGCGAGCTCGACGCGGCCGCCGCGGCCGTCAAGGATCCGAGCGAGGCGCCGCTGGTCGCGTATCTGAAGGCGGCCGCCGCGAGCTTCCGCAGCAACGACTGGCAGCCCGCCGACGAGGCATGGGCGAAGATGACGGTCAAGAACAGCAAGTGGTACGTGCGCATCGCGCCCGACGAGACGTACTGGGAGCCGTGCTCGCACAAGGCGGGCTGGCACCTGACGTTCGCTCGGATCAACCAGGGCTCGATCGCGTGGCAGGACAAGCTGACGCCGATCCAGCAGGACATGGAGGCCGCGGTCGCCGCCCACGCCGGCGCGCCGTACACCGCGCGCAAGGTGACGTTCCACCTGCCGGACTTCATCGACATCGTCATCAACGCGGGCGACGACCGGAACCCGCTCGGCGCCACGATCGGCGAGAGCCTCCCGAACTGGGGCCCGGTCGCGAACGAGGGCCGCGGCCGCACCGTCGCGATGGTGAACCTCTACTCGGACCCGGACAACCGAGACGCCCGCCGCGCGCAGGCGCAGAGCGTGCTCGACGGCGACTTCGCGAAGACCTACGCCGGCACGCAGGAGCCCGGGCTCCTCACGACGATCCTCCACGAGGCGACGCACAACCTCGGTCCGGCCCACGAGTACAAGGTGAAGGGCAAGGCGGACGGCCTCGTGTTCGGCGGCCCGCTCGCGTCGATGCTCGAGGAGCTCAAGGCGCAGAGCGGCGGGTTGTTCCTCGTCGAGCTCCTGCGCAAGCGCGGGCTCGTGACGGACGAGCTGGCGCAGCAGACGTACACCGACGGCATCGTCTGGGCGTTCGGGCACATCTCGCAGGGCATGTACGACGGCAATCACAAGGCGAAGCCGTACGGCAACCTCGCCGCGATCCAGATCGGCTTCCTCGTCGATCACGGCGCGCTGACGTGGGATCCGGCGGCGAAGGCCGCGAACGGCACCGACACGGGCGCGTTCGTGCTCCACCGCGACAAGCTCGTCGGCGCGGTCGACGAGCTCATGAAGCTGACGGCGGGGATCAAGGCGCGCGGCGACGTGGCCGCGGCCAAGGATCTGATCGCGAAGTACGTCGACAGCGACAAGGTGGTCCCGCACAAGGCGATCGCCGACCGCTTCCAGCGCTTCGCGAAGGCGTCGTTCGTGTACCAGGTCGATCTCTAGACGAGACGATCGCGCGGGCGGGGTTCATCCGGGCGGGCGCGTGGCATGATCGGGCGCATGGAGGCCGAGGAGGACACAGGCGTCGAGGGGCGGGCGTATGACGGAAGCCTCCGGGCCGGCCGCGGCGAGCCGCTCCTCGTGTGGGGCGAATTCGGCGATGACGCGCTGCGCGTGCGCACTCATGGAGCGCTCGCGATCACGCTGGACGGCTTGCACGACGCGAGCTTCGAGCGCCCGTGCCTCGTGCGGCTGTGGGCCACGGCCGACGAGCAGGTCATCGCGGTCATGAGCGGCGACGAGACCGCGCTGTATCTGGTGCACGGCCACGACGGCGCATATGGCGGCTCGGTCGGCGCCGCGACGACGCGCGACGCCTTCGAGCTGACCGATCACGACGCGGGGGCGCTCGCGATCCCGTGGGCAGATTGCATCGCGTGGCGCGTGGCGCGGCCCGCATTGCTGCGGTTCGCGGAGCAGGGGGAGCTCGGCCCCGAGGTCTCGCTCGAGAACAGCATCCCGGGCGCGCTGCTCTGGCTCGGCGAGATCGATCGCGCGGCGGAGCTCCAGACGCGCCCGCCGCCGCCCGGCGATCCGGCGCTCACGAGCCTTCCCCGGTCGATGCCGTGCGGCCGCTGGGCGGAGCGGCTGCTGACGAAGATGATCGAGCTCGGGCTGGTCGAAGCGGACCTGTCGATGGCCAGCGGGATCACCGCCAGCCTCGCGATGCTGCTGCAGGAGAGCGGCGAGGAGGCCGAGGACTCCGCCGACGAGGCAGACCGCCTGGCGCGCGAGATCTCGCGCCTGCGCGGCGTGGGCGCGCTCTTCGCGACGGGCGGGGACCTGCAGGTGGCGCTGCGACGCACGCGGGAGCCAGCCACGCAGCCGGTGGACATGCGGGTCGTGACTCGCTGAGTCGCCCGGCTCCAGGCCTCTACCTCGCTCTCCCCGAGCCGTCAGAGGCGAACGGTCCCGGCGGGCGCATTTCATGCGACGCTTGCCGGACATCGCCATGAGACGAACCTGCCTCCTCGCCGTGTGACTCGCTGGCGGCTGTCACGCCACCGCGGCGAGTGGCACCGATGGAGGGGACGGGAGCGATGGGGGCGCGACCGGCGCGACCGGGTCCGGTGTGTTGCCCACGACACTGACCTCCACACTGACCATCACCGGCGCGGATGACGGCAAAACGTTT
>JANXOM010000134.1 GCA_025353585.1 Deltaproteobacteria bacterium | reverse complement strand
CTCGTGGTCGGGGGCGCGACTACCTCGTGGTCGCGGACGGACAAGGCACCGCTACGATGCGCTACCGGAGCCAAGAGGTGCTTGCGGCGCCGGTCACGAGGACGGCCCCGTGCCCGAGCGCGGCCACGGGGCCGAGGGCGTTCCCGTACCCGTCGCCGTCGCCGTCGCCGTTCCCGTAACCGTCGCCGGTCCCGTCGCCGTCGCCGATCACGACAACGGCTGGGTTCGCGGCTAGGCTCGTCCGCGATGCTCCTGCTCCGCAACGCGCGCGTGATGACCTGCGATCCGGCGCGGCCGGGGCTCGGTATCCTCGAGCACGGCGCGGTCGGCATCGCGGCCAACGGGACGATCGCCTACGTTGGAGATGACCGCACCGCCCCCGCCGCTGACCAGACGCTCGACCTCGACGGGCGCCTCCTGACCCCGGGCCTCGTCGACTGCCACACGCACGCCATCTTCGCCGGCGACCGGGCCCGCGAGTTCGCGCTCCGCGCGGCGGGCGCCACCTACCTCGAGATCGCGGCCGCGGGCGGCGGCATCTCCGCCACGCTCGAGCCGACCCGCGCCGCCACCGAGGCCGAGCTCGGCGCGCTCCTCGGCGCGCGCCTCGACGCCGCGCTCGCCACCGGCACCACGACGATCGAGGTGAAGAGCGGCTACGACCTGACGCTCGCCGGCGAGCTCCGGCTCCTGCGCGTCGTCGCCGCGACCGCCTCTGCGCGCCGGCCGCACGTCGTACCCACGTTCCTCGCGCACCTCGTGCCGCGCGACCGCGCCGCCGACCGGGACGCGTTCGTCGCCGAGATCGCGACGCAGCTCATCCCCGCCGTCGCATCCGCGCGCCTCGCCAGCAGCGTGGACATCTACTGCGACGAGGGCGCCTTCACCTTGGCCGAGGCGCGCCTGATCCTCGGCGCGGCGCGGGCGAGCGGCCTCGGGGTCCGCGGCCACGTCGGCCAGTTCGTCGACCTCGGCGCGGCCGAGCTCCTCGGCGAGCTGACGGCGCTCTCCGCCGACCACCTCGAGCAGGTCTCGGCCGCGGGCATCGCCGCGCTCGCCGCCGCGGGCACCGTCGCCGTCATGCTCCCCGGCGCGTGCGTGCAGCTGCGGCTGCCCGTGCCGCCGATCGCGCGGCTCCGCGCCGCCGGCGTGCGCCTCGCCGTCGCCAGCGATCTGAACCCGGGCTCCAGCTTCTCGAGCTCGCTGCCGCTGCAGATGTGGCTGGCGACCACGCACTTCGCGATGACGGTGGAGGAGGCGTGGCTCGGCGTCACGCGCCACGCCGCCGCCGCCCTCGGCCGCGCAGCCACCGCGGGCATCCTCGCGCCCGGCCGCCCCGCCGACCTGGTCGCCTGGCAGTGCCGCGAGCCCGGCGACGTGCCCTACCGGTACGGCGCGAACCTCGTGGAGCGCGTGGTTCGAGGCGGGCTTGACATGACAGCATTGTGATATCATATTGCCGTCAGATTCCTCCGGAGGGACAGATGGCGATGAAAGAGCGTTCTGCAATCTCGAGCTCGGGCTGGCTCGCACTCCTCGTCGGTCTCGCGGCGCTCGGCGCGGCGGGCTACATGCTGGTGCTCGTCCAGGGCCATCCCCAGACACCGGGGCCGAACGTCGGCGAGGCCGCCGGCCTGTTCGTCATCGCGATGATCGCGTTCCGCGGCATCCTCGTGAACGGCCCGAACGAGGCGCGCGTGTTGACGCTGTTCGGCCGCTACACGGGCACCGTACGCGACGCCGGCCTCCGCTGGGCGAACCCGTTCGCGACCAAGCGCCTCGTGTCGCTGCGCGCGTTCACGTTCGAATCGCAGCGCATCAAGGTCAACGACATCGGCGGCAACCCGATCGAGATCGGCGCGGTGGTGATGTGGCGCGTCGTCGACACGGCGCGCGCGGCGTTCGACGTCGAGGCCTTCCCGAGCTTCGTGCAGGTCCAGGCCGACGCTTCGATCCGGAACCTCGCGATGCACCACCCGTACGACAGCCACGATGACCAGCTGGTGAGCCTGCGCGGCAACTCCGATGTCGTGGCCGCGCAGCTGGTGCAGGAGATCAACACGCGGGTCGCGGCCGCGGGCGTGGAGGTCATCGACGCGCGCATCGCGCACCTCGCCTACGCCCCGGAGATCGCCCAGGCGATGCTGCAGCGGCAACAGGCGGGCGCGATCATCGCCGCGCGGACGCTCATCGTCGAGGGCGCGGTGTCGATGGTGGAGATGGCGCTGCAACAGCTCGCGACGCGCGGCATCGTCGAGCTCGACAGCGAGCGCAAGGCGGCGATGGTCTCGAACCTGCTCGTGGTCCTGTGCGGCGAGCGCGGCACGCAGCCGGTCCTCAACACCGGCTCGCTCTACTAGCGAGCCCGCGGTGGCCGAGCGCAAGCCGTTCCTGCTCCGCGTCGATCCCGCGGTGCTCGACGCCCTCCAGAAGTGGGCGGCCGACGACCTGCGCTCCGTCAACGCCCAGATCGAGTTCGTCCTGCGCGACGCGCTGGCGAAGGCGGGGAGGACGGCAAGCAAGAAGTAAGCGCGCGCGGGGTCACTCTGGCGCGGGCACTACACGCCGGCCGCGCGCAGCAGCGAGCCGTCGTCGATGAGGGCGCGGACGGCCGCGATGTCGGGCGAGACGGGCCGGTCGACCATCATGGCCGGCACGCGCCCGCGGATGACGGCGTGGACGGCCTCGAGGCGCGGCGTGGTGCGCAGCGGGCGGCGGAGGTCCACGCCCTGCGCGGCGCAGAGGAGCTCGATCGCCAGCACCGTGCGCACGTGGTCGCCGATCATCGCGAGCTTGAGCGCGGCCGTCGCGCCCATGGACACGTGATCCTCGCGCCCCGCCGACGACGGGATCGAGTCGACCGATGCCGGGTGCGCGAGCACCTTGTTCTCCGACACGAGCGCGGCAGCGGTGACCTGCGCGATCATCAGGCCGGAATTCACGCCCGGCGTGCCGCCGGCGAGGAAGGCCGGGAGGCCCGAGAGATCGGGATTCACGAGCGTCTCGATGCGGCGCTCGCTGATGGAGCCGAGCTCGGCGGCCGCGCACGCGGCGTAGTCGAACGGCAGCGCCAGCGGCTCGGCGTGGAAGTTGCCGCCGG
>JANXOM010000117.1 GCA_025353585.1 Deltaproteobacteria bacterium | reverse complement strand
GCCCAGGAGCGCGCCGACGAGATGTCCGCGGAGCTCGGCAAGGCCCGGGCCGCGCTCGTCGCCGGCGACGCGACGCACTGGACGCGCGCGCTCACGTCCGCAAAGAAGGTACAGGAGCTCGACGAGACCGATCCGGACGCGCTCGGCATCGGCGCCGAGGCCGCCATCGCCGGCAGCCTCGACGACGGCCTCAACGCCGCCGCCCGGGCCGCGCAGGGGAACAAGATGATCAACACCGCCCGCGAGGCCGGGGTCACGAGCGCCGCGCTCGATCGCGCGATCGCGCTGTCCGCGCTGGGCGCGGGGCAGGCCGACCGCGCCGTGCAGAAGCTCCAGCCGCTCGCCGCCGCGGCGCCGAGCGATGGCTTCTTGTCGCTGTATCTCGGCTGGGCCCTCGCCGCGAAGGCCGATCCGAAGGCCGCGAGCGCCGCGTTCGACCAGGCGATGGCGGCCACGCCTGCGACGAAGATCCCGGCGCTGTTCGCGCGCGGCAAGGCCAAGCTCGCGCTCGCCGACCTCGAGGGCGCCCGCGCGGACTTCGTGGCCGTCCTCGCGCTCGCGAAGGACCACATCGGCGCGCAGGTCGGGCTCGCCTCGGCGATGACGCCGTCGCAGGCGGCGCAGCAGGAGTCGGACCTGCTCGCGATCCTCGCGCGCAAGGACATCGAGGCCGCGGACCCACGCGTGCGCGTGCAGGCCTGGACGCTCGCTGGCGACGATGCCCGGCGCGGCGGCCGCCTCGATGCGGCGCGCGAGCGGTACCGCAAGGCGCTCGCGCTGGCGGCCGGCGATGTCCCGGCGACCACCGGCCTCGCCGAGGTCGAGCTCCGCGACAACAAGCTCGATCTCGCGAACGATCTCATCACGAAGGCCGTCACGGCCGCGCCGAACGACGTCCGCGCGCAGCTCGTGTACTGCGAGCTCGCGATCCGCCAGGGCAAGCTCGACGACGCCGACGCGCGCATCAAGACGCTCGCCGGCAAGGACCCGCCGCCCACGCCGCTCGAGCTCGCGCGGCTCGACCTCGTGAAGGGCAAGCTCCTCGAGGCGCGCGGCGACATCGATGGCGCGATCGCGGCGTGGGAAGCGGGGGGCAAGGCCGGCGGCGATCTCGATCTCGCGCCGATGATGGCGGCGGTCGCGAAGCTCGGCCAGCTCGCGAAGGACGAGCCGAACCCGGCGAAGGCGGCGGTCCTCCGCGCGCGCGCCGACGACCTCCTCGGCACGCTCGGCGACAAGGCGAACGGCGACCCGGCCCTCGCGCTCACCCTCGGCAGCGCGTACCTCGAGGCGGGCGTGCCCGCGAAGGCCGAGCCGTGGCTCAAGAAGGCGGCCGAGGCACGGCCCAAGGATCCCGAGGCGAAGTTCCAGCTCGCAAAGGCGCTCACGCGCCTCATCCGGCCCGACGAAGCGATCGAAGAGCTGCGCGCGGCCATCGAGCTCGATCCCATGCGCGCGGATATCGGGCTCGAGCTCGCGAAGACGTTCGAGGCGGCCGGACGCGACCCCGACGCCGGCGCGCAGTACGACGCGCTCCTCGGGACCAAGGATCCGGCCGTCGAGCTCCGCGCCCGGGCCGGTCGCTTTTACGCCCGCACGAACCAGCTGCCGAAGGCGATCGCGCAGTCGACCGAGATCCTGCGGGTCGATCCGACCAACGCGGCTGGCTTCTACCTCAAGGGCGAAGGCCTCCTGCAGGAAGCCAAGCTCGAAGAGGCGAGCCGCGCGTTCCAGTCGGCCGTGGACACCGACCCGGATCCGCAGTTCCTCGATGCGCAGGGCCGCGCCGCCGAGGCGCGGGCCACGGCCGCGCTCGACACCAAGTTTCAGGAGCTCGCGCTGCGGGCCTACGAGCAGGCGAGCAAGGCGGCGCCGGCGATGTTCAACCCGCTCGCCGGCCAGGGCCGCCTCTGGCTCGCCCGCAACGAGCCGGCGAAGGCCGCGCCGTTCCTGGTCGCGGCGAACAAGCTCCGGCCGGACGACGCGGACGTCATGTACAACCTCGGCCGCGCCTACGAGATGATCGGCGGGGACGTCACGGTCAAGCAGGCCGCGATTGGCTGGCTCGTGAAGGCGGTCGTGGAGGCGCCGAAGGCGGAGACGTGGAACCGCCTCGCCGATCTCTACTCGACGCCCGAAATCAACCAGCCCAAGCCTGCCGTCGACGCCTGGTCCAACGCCATCAAGCTCGGCGCCACGGAGGCCGACTCTCCCGACTGGCTGACCGACGCGTACTACAAGCGCGGCCAGCTGCTCGGCACGCTCGGCGACCAGCACGGCGAGAAGGACATGTACGAGAAGTTCCTCGGCCGCCACCCGTCTCAGAGCGCGCGCGTCGATGAAGCCAAGCGCGCCCTGGCCACCAACCTGCACGACATCCGTTAACCCGGAGACCCTCGCGCTGATCCGCGACCTCCGGGTTACCCTCGGAGCGTGCTCCACCGCCTCGGGAAGCTCCACGTTGCGCTCGACCGCGCCGCGTTCTTCATCAAGACGCTGCGCGCGACGGACGTGCTCGAGCCGATCCGGCCCGCGCAGCTCGTGCAGTTCGCGCGCGCGATGAGCCACACGAAGCTCGGCCCGCACCTCGCGGTGATGTTCCACGCCGCCTCGCACCCGGACAAGGAGGCGATCGTCGACTATGGCGAGCCCGGCACGCCCCCGCGGCGGTTCACCTGGGGCGAGCTCGACGCCGCCATCAATCGGCTCGCGCACGCGCTCGTCACCCGCGGGGCCGGCGCGGGCAGCCGCGTCGCCGTGATGCTGCCAAACGGCAGCGAGTACCTCATCGCGCAGCAGGCGCTCGCGCGGCTCGGCGCGACGGCCGTGCAGATCGGGTACCGGCTCAAGGCCGTCGAGATCGGCTACATCCTCGAGAACGCGAGCCCCGCCGTCACGATCGTCCTCGCCGACTACCTGCCGGCGATGCGTGACGCGCGCGCCGCCACCGGCATGGGCGGGCCGATGATCGCGGTGGCCGGCCGCGCGCCCGACGCCGTGGCGTGGGAGACCGCGCTCGCGAGCGAGTCGCCGGACGCCCCGCCGAAGACCCGCGGCGGCGATGGCGGCGGCGTCATCATCTATACGTCCGGCACGACCGGGAAGCCGAAGGGCGCGAACCGGAAGTGGAAGAGCACGGGCTTCGACTCGGTCGCCGATCTGATGGTGCAGGTCGGCATGAAGGCCGACGACCGCCACCTCGTCGTCTGCCCGCTGTACCACTCCGCCGCGCCCGCGTTCGTCGCGATCACGGCCGCGCTCGGCGCGACGTCGGTGCTGATGAACCACTTCGACCCCGAGGGCGCCCTGGCCTTGATCGAGCGCGAACGCATCACGTCGACGCTGATGGTCCCGACGATGCTCGTGCGGATCTCGAACCTGCCCGCGGCGACCCTCGCGAAGTACGACACGTCGTCGCTGCGCTGGGTGATGTCGGGCGCGGCCCCGCTCGCCACCGAGACGGCGCGCCGGTTCATGGATCGCTTCGGGACGATCCTGTGGAACTTCTACGGCTCGACGGAGACGGGCATCGTCACGCTCGCGGGCCCGCGCGACCACCTCGCGCACCCCGGCACGATCGGCAAGCGCGTCCGCGGCAACGAGATCGCGCTCCTCGACGACGTCGGCCGCCCCGTCCCCCCGGGGCAGGTCGGCGAGCTGTACGCACGCAACACGACCCTCATCAGCGGCTACCACGCGAACGCCGCCGCCACCGATGCGGCCCAGCGCGATGGCTTCTACACCGTCGGCGATCTCGGGCGCGTCGACGCGGACGGGTACTACTACCTCGAGTCCCGGAAGCACGACATGGTCATCTCCGGCGGCGTGAATATCTATCCGCGCGAGATCGAGGACCTCCTGCACACGCACCCCGCGATCCTCGAGGCGGCGGTGATCGGCGTGCCGGACGCCGAGTGGGGCGAGACCTTGCGCGCGTTTGTCGTGGTGCGCGATCGCCAGCGCGTGACCGAGCAGGAGGTCATCGACCACTGCCGGCGCGAGCTCGCCGACTACAAACGCCCGCGGAAGGTGACGTTCCTCGGCGAGCTGCCGCGCAACCCGACCGGCAAGATCTTGAAGCGCGAGCTGCGCGAGCTCGCGTGACCGCGGCGGCCGCGCCGGGCGGGCCGCCGATCGTGCTCGGCACGGCGGGGCACGTCGATCACGGCAAGACGTCGCTCGTCCGCGCCCTGACGGGCATCGACACGGACCGGCTGCCCGTCGAGAAGGCGCGGGGCATCACGACCGAGCTCGGGTTCGCGCAGCTCGATCTCGGCGGCCGGCGCGTGGCCGTCGTCGACGTGCCGGGCCACGAGCGCTTCGTGAAGTCGATGGTCGCGGGCGCGACGGGGCTCGATCTCGTGTGCCTCGTCGTCGCGGCGGACGAGGGCGTGATGCCGCAGACGCGCGAGCACCTCGACATCTGTGACCTGCTCGGCGTGCGGCGCGGGCTCGTCGCGCTGACGAAGCGCGATGCGGTCGACCTCGAGATCGCGCTGATGGCGGAAGCGGACATCCGCGGCGCCGTGGCGGGGACGTTCCTGGCTGGCGCGCCCATCGTGCCGGTCTCGTCGACGACGGGCGAGGGGCTGGATGACCTGCGAGCGGCGCTGGCCGCGGCCATCGACGCGCTGCCTCCCCGCGCGCCGACCGGCGTGTTCCGGCTGCCGATCGACCGCGTGTTCACCGTGAAGGGGTTCGGGACGATCGTCACCGGCACCGTGCTCGGCGGCGCGGTCGCGGTGGGGGACGAGCTCGCGATCTTGCCCACCGGGTTGACCACGCGCGTCCGCGGCGTCGAGGTCCACGGCGCGGCGGTCCCGCGCGCCATCGCCGGGCAACGCGCGGCCATCAACCTCGGCGGCGTGGCGACGAGCGAGCTCGCCCGCGGGGACATGCTCGTGCACCCGGACCGCGTCGCCGGCTCGCACATCCTCGACGTCGAGCTGCGCTACCTGCCGACCGCGCCCGGGCCGCTCCCCGCGCGCAGCAAGGTGCTCGTGCACCACGGCACGGCCCAGGTGCTCGCCGCGCTGCACCTAGTCGGCGCGGCGACGCTGGCGCCCGGCGAGTCCGGCGTCGCCCAGCTGCGGCTCGATCGGCGGACGCCCCTCGCGGCGCTCCCCGGCGATCACTTCATCGTCCGCGGCTTCACGCCGACGCGCGCCGGCACGACGATCGGCGGCGGACGCATCGTGCGCGTGCTCGCGCCCAAGGCCCGAGCGAGCGGGCACGCGGAGGTCGTCGCCACGCTCGCGGCGGCCCGGCTCCCGGCGCGCATCTCGCTCGACGTGCGCGCGGCGGCCGCGGCCGGCCTGACCGTCTCCGATCTGGTGCGCCGCGTCGGCGTGTCAGCGGCGGAGCTCGCCCCACCGCTCGCCGCGCTCGTCGCCGGCGGAGAGCTGCTCGCCGCGGGCGACCGCTACGTCCACACGGAGACGGTCGTGGCGCTCGAGCACCGGATCGCTGCCCTCCTCGCCGCCGCGCCCGTCGACGACGGCCTTCCGCGCGAAGAGCTCCGCACGCAGCTCGCGGCCGCCCTGCCCGCGCGCCCCTACGACGCGCTCCTGGCCGGGCTCGCCGCCCGCGGCGCCCTCGCCGCCGCCGCCGATCGCGTCCGCCGCACCGCGCCCGCCGCGCGCGGGACGGCCCCGCTCGCCGCCGAGGACGCGGCGCTCCTCGGCAAGCTGCAGGCGTTCGGCTGCGAGCCGCCGCGCCCGGCCGACCTCGGCGCCAAGCCGCTCCTCGAGCGCCTGATCGCCGCCCGCCTCGCGATCCGCGTCAAGCCGGACCTCGTCGTCGCCGCCACCGTCATCGCCGACGTCCACGCGCGCCTGCTCGCGCACCTCGCCGCCCACACCACCATCGACGCGCAGCAGTGGAAGGATCTGACCGGCGCGAGCCGCAAGTACACGATCCCACTCGCCGAGTACTTCGATGCGCAGAAGGTGACCCTGCGCATCGGCGATCTCCGCCGAAAGCGCTGACGCTAGAAGAAGTAGCTGCTCTCGACGCCGAGGAACGGGAGGGTGCGGATGCCGCCCTCGAGGTTGATCGTCCACTTCTCGAGCGGCTTGAACTGCAGGCCGATGATCGCGTTCACCACCGGGAAGACCGGCGGCAGGCTGTAGGCGACCTGGATCGCCTGCCCCGGCTGCGGATCGGTGTACTGGCCCTGGCCGTTGAAGCGCGGCGGCACGCAGCCCGGCTCGGGGCTCGAGTTCGACGACCCCGGGGCGCACTGGATGTTGTAGTGGTCGAGCTCGCCCGCGAGGATGCCGATGCCGGCGCCGCCGCCGTACCGGAACGCGAGCCACTTGTTGATCGGCGCGTTATTGATGAACGTGAACTCGATCGTGAACCAGCCGAGGCTGTGCCCGGAGTGTTCGGGGCTCAGGACGTAGTCGGCCTCGTTGCTCGGGACCGAGTCGCCCTTGTTGATCCACACGCCTTCGCCGACGGTGAACTTCTCGTACTCGAACCCGAGCTGGAGCTCGGTGTTGCCGCGGCGGCGGGTGATATCCGCGCCCAGGCCGATGTTCTGGGAGCCGCCCGCGGCGCGCTCGAGGAACAGGCCGAGGATCGGCTTGGGGATGTAGACGCTCCGCAGGCGGAGGCCGACGCCGTACTCCACCGGGGTGGTATCGGCGACGACAGGCTCCTCGGCGGTGAGCGCGGCGGGCTGCCCGGCGACTCCCGATTTGTGCGAGTCGTCGTCGAGGGCGGCTCCGGCACGGGCCGACCCGGCCGTCATGGCCACGAGCGCGAACGAAGTCACAAGGCTGGCTGTGCGCATCACGGAGGTCTCCCCTTGAGAGCGGGCATTATATACTCGGGAACGACACCGTCATGCGACCTGCCGCACGCTTCCCCATCACCTTGCTCGCCGCAGCGCTCTGCGCGGCGCTCACGGCGTGTCCGGGCGGCAGCAACGGCCTGGGCCAGACGTGCGGCGGCAACGGCGATTGCGCGAGCGTGCTGCAGTGCCAGGCGTCGGTGTGCGTGCCGCGCTGCCTCTACGCCCCGGAGTGCGGAGACGGGTTCAAGTGCACGACCGATGGCACGTGCGTCGCGGCGACCGGCCAGACCGGCGACGCGTGCACGAGCGAGACCGACTGCAGCGCCGGCCTCGCGTGTCAGCTCGACAGCGCGCCCGTCGACGGAGTGCTCCACGCGACGTGCGGCGCGGCGGCGGGCGCCCGGCCCGCCGCGGCCGCGTGCGACGCCGATGCCGACTGCCGCAACGGCACGTGCGCGCTCGGACGCTGCGTCGATCTGTGCAACCCGACCGGCTCGGGCGCGGGCGCCAAGTTCGCCAGCGACTGCGTCGACGGCGACAAGTGTACGAGCGTCCCGCGGGTGGGGTCCGGCGCGGGCGTCGCGTTCAACGGCTGCCTCCCCGAGAGCGCCACGATCCAGTGGACGATCCCCGTCTCGGGGCCGCAGGCCACGATCGAGGTGCCCGTGCCGTTCGGCGTGCGCTCCGTCGCGCTGTCCCTCGAGATCGACGATTTGAACCAGGAGGTCGGCGTCGCCGAGGTCCGCAACCCGGGCGGCCAGAGCTTGTTCCTGCTCGGCGCGGACGCGACGAACCAGCTCCGCAACGAGCCCGGGTTCGGCCAGTCCATCATCCAGATCCCCGCGTCACCGGATCTCCCGGGCGTGCTCGACGGCCTTGCCGACCAGCCGCTGCCGACCGGCGCCTACCGCGTCACCGTCGAGTCCCTGCGCCCGCCGTTCTCGCAGGCCTTGCCGATCATCGGCTCGGCGACGCCGCGGGTGACCGCCGTGGCGAAGCTCGGGCAGGGCACCGTGCTCGACCTTCACTTCTACTTCCTCGACTTCACCGATCACCCGTGCGCGAGCAAGCTCGGCACGGAGACCTTGAGCGCGAGCTCGGCGGCGGTCGGCGGCTTCTTCCAGACCGACTACCTCGGCGAGCTGCGCCGCGTGTTCAACCTCGCGGGCATCTCGCTCGGCCAGGTGACCTACGAAGATCTGGCCGGCGCTACCGCCCACCCCGACCTCGACGGCCCCGACGTCTCGAACGCCCCCGCGCTCCTCGCGCTCGGCGCCCACGCCGGCGGCATCAACGTGTTCCTCGTCCGCGCGCTCTCGCCGGTCGGCCTGCAGACGTTCGGGCCGACGCCCGGGCCGGCCGGCCTCGCGGGGACGGCGGCCTCGGGGATCATCGTCGGCGTCGACACGCTCTGTTACCGGTCGTGGACCGACCTCGCCCGGCTGACGGCGCACGAGCTCGCGCACTACATGGGCCTCTACGACAACGTCACGCTGGCGAGCCCGGCGTCGCCGACGGATCCGATCCGCGACAACGACGGCGATCCCAACCCGTCGTCCAACCTGATGTTCTACAGCGAGTTCAACGGCCGCGAGCTGACGCACGGGTTCGTGCTCTCGCCGGGCCAGCAGGACATCATCAAGCGCAGCCCGGTGCTGCGATGAGGCGCGCGTGCACCGTCGGGCTCGCCCTGCTCGCGTTCGTGGCCAGCGCGCACGGTGACACGCCGACGTCGGTGGTGGTGCTGGCGCTGACCTCAACCGACGCGCTGGCGTCGAGCGCCGACTTCGTGGCCGCGTTCTCGGGCAGCGCCGAGGCGGTGACCGGGCTCGCCGCGATCGCGCAGGACAGCTCCGGCGACACCGGCGTCCAGCTGCGCGCGATCCGCGGCCTCGCCGAGTTCCCCGCGAGCGGTAGCGTCCCGCACGACGCGCTGGTCGCGATCATCGGCGCGAGCTCCGGCGCTCAGAGCGGCTCGCGGGTGCTGGTCCTGCGCGCGGCCATCGAGTCGCTCGGGGCCCTCGCCGCCGGCGGCCACGCCGAGCCAGCCGACGAGGCCCTGCTCGCCGGCCACCTCAACGATGGCTCGCGCGACGTGCGCGCCACCACCGCCCGCGCGCTCGGCGAATTGTGCGACACGAGCGCCGCGACGCCCCTCCACGTCCGCGCGGGGGGCGAGACGAGCGTGCAGGTCAAGCTCGCCATCTCCGAGGCCCTGCGGGTGCTGGCCACCTGTAGCCCGTCGTAGCGCGGTTCGCGTAACCCTGGTCACAGCCAACCCAGCGGAATCGTTTGGTTGCTGCGATCTACGTTTGGATCGTACACTCAGCGCTTCTGGGCATGACGACTCGCGATCCGCGTTCACGTCCGTCCGCGCCGCCGGCGCGCGAAGGTGCGCGTGAGCCCACCCAATCGCTCCAGCTCGAGCTCGAACCATCCGACGACGATCTCGACGACAGCGCGATCTCCCACCCGTCGCTCGCCCTCGGCACGCACGAGAAGCGCGAGCGCAGCACGCGCATCGAGTCGCCCTCAGCGCAGCGCCGCACCCTGCCGCCGCCTGAGCCCACGCCCAGCCGCGCCTCGAGCTCGCGCTCTCCGTCGCTCGCCGCGAGCTCCGATGACCCCGAGCTCCGCCTCGGCGCCCAGCTCGGCAGCGACCAGGTCATCGAGCTCCTCGGCAAGGGCGGCATGGGCTACGTGTACCGCGCCGAGCACGTCAAGCTCGGCCGCGAGGTCGCGCTCAAGCTCCTGCGCAGCGACTACGCCCGCCGCCGCGACGCCGTCGCGCGCTTCTTCCAGGAGGCGCGCACCGTCAACCGTGTCCGGCACCGCAACATCGTCGACGTCACGGACTTCGTCGAGCTCGGCGACGGCACCACGTTCATCATCATGGAGCTCCTGTCCGGCGTCTCGCTCGGCAAGTGGGCGCGGAGCGGGATCGATCTGCCCCGCGCGCTCGCCGTGCTCGTGCAGATCTGCGACGGCCTCGGCGCCGCCCACGCCGTCGGCGTGATCCACCGCGACCTCAAGCCGGACAACGTCATCGTCGTGCCGACCTCGGACGGCGCCGAGCTCGTGAAGCTCCTCGATTTCGGCGTGGCCAAGCTGCTCAACCGCGACGATGAAGACCTCGGCTTCCAGACCCAGGCCGGCTCGGTGATCGGGACGCCCGCCTACATGTCGCCCGAGCAGGCGGGCGGCATGGCGATCGATCACCGCAGCGACATCTACTCGCTCGGCGCGATCATGTACGAGCTGTTCTGCGGCCAACCCATGTTCCGCGGCCGGTCGTTCGGCGAGTACGTCCGCAAGCACCTCACGGAGATGCCGGTGCGTCCGCGGGCGACTGCCGGCGGCAAGGACCTCGACGTCCGCATCGAGGCGCTGATCCTCAAGTGCCTCGAGAAGGAGCCCGCTCAGCGCTTCGGCCACATCCTCGAGCTGCGCGACGGGCTGCTGCACATGCTCGGCGGCGATCCGCACGCGTCGCACTCGGCGAGCTACAGCGCCGTCGGCTATCAGAGCGCGATGCGCCCCGTCGGCATGCAAACGAGCCTGGCGCTGCCGCTCGCGCCGCCGCCGCACTCGACGCCGCAGCCGGGCGGCATTCCGTCCGCCGCGTACCCCGTGCTGCCATCGAGCCCGGTGCTCGGGACGAGCGCGAACTACAGCGTGCAGGTCTCGCCGATGCCGAGCATGGCGCAGATGACGCACATGCCGAGCACGTTCGTGACCACGCCGCAGCCGACCCCGTGGTGGGTGTGGGCCATGGGCGGCGTCATCGCGGTCGGCCTCGGGATCACCGCGGCCGTGTTCTACGCGCGCGGCGCCGACCCGCGCCCGCCCGCGCCCGCCGTGGCGGTCATCGCCCCTGTCGCGGCGGCGGGCCCCGCGGCTCCCGCGACGCCGATCGCGCCGAAGCTCGTCGCGGTGCGCTTCGACTCGCTGCCGCAGGCGGGCGTGTTCGCGGACGGGCGCTCGGCGGAGCTGTGCCGCACGCCGTGCTCGATGAACGTCGACCTCGGCGATGGCGGCGCGACCGATCAGCGGGCGTTCGTCGTGCGCGAGGCCGGCTATCAGGACAAGCACGTGGTGGTCGATCTGACCGCCGCGCACCCCGAGCTGCACGCGACGCTCGACCGCCTGCCGGGGACACCGGTCGGGCTCGATCCGGCCCCCCCGATCCCGAGCCCGCCGGGGACGCCGCCGCATCCGGTCCGCCCCCCGCGCCCCGGCCGGCCGCGCGGAGAACCGAAGCCCGTTACCATGGAGCCCAGGCCCCTCGGCGCCGACGATCCGAGACCCGCCGTTGCCGAAGACCCGAAGCCCGTGCCGAAGAAGCCCGACGGCAGGAAGCCCGGGGACACGGTCGACCAGTCCGAGACGCTCGACCCGTTCCGCAAGAAATGACGCCGTACCGCTTCGCCGCGCTGCTCGCCCTCGCCCCGATCCTGCTCGCCGGCGCGGCGCCGCGCGTGGCGTTCGCCGAGGACGCCGAGACGAAGGCGGCGAAGAAGCACTTCGAGCGCGGCCAGAAGCTCTACAACCTCGGCAAGTTCGCCGACGCGCTCGACGAGTACCAGAAGGCGTATGACGCCAAGCCGATCCCGCAGATCTTGTTCAACATCGCGCAGTGCCACCGCGGGCTGGGCGACTACGACTCCGCGATCTTCAGCTACAAGAAGTACCTCCAGCTCCTGCCCGACGCGGACAACCGCGACAAGGTCGAGCGGACCATCGCCGACCTCGAGGACAAGCAGGCCAAGGGCGAGGCGCACAAGATGGGCATCGACCGCCCCACGCGCCCGCCGCCGGAGCAGCCGCCCGACCCGCCGCCCGCGGATTCGCACGACCACCCGGGCGCCCCGGTGTACAAGAAGTGGTGGTTCTGGACCGGCGTGGCCGTCGTGGGGGTCGCGGCCGGCGTGGGCATCTACGCTGCTTCACGCAGCGGCGCGCCCGGCACCGATCTGGGCAACATCCCGGTGCCCGCGCCATGAAGGCGGGCCTCGTCCTCGCGGGGGTGCTGCTCGCAGCGTGCGGCGGCGGCGACGCCTACGTCGTCATCACGGTGGAGACGAAGCCCGCGGTGGTCGGCGCGACCGCGCTGCGCGTCACGCTCACGAACGGCGGCGCGACGCTCACGAATGACCTCCCGCTCGCCGGCCATCCGTTCCCCGTCACGTTCAGCGTGTCGTCGCCGGCGGCGACCGGTGCTCTCGCCGTCGACATCTCCGCCCTCGACGCGAACCAGCTCCTCGTGGGCCACGGCGTCGTCACGGCGGTCCTCGCCACGGCGGCCGCGAGCGTCACGCTGGACACCGCCGACTTCGTCGTGAACACCGAGTTCCCGATGGACCAGTACCTCTCGGACGACTTCGAGGCGACCGGCACGCAGCTCGCCGCCACCGGCGATGGCACGTGGATCGCGGGCTTCCGCGACGACTGCAATACCGCGTGCAACCTGTACGCGCGGCGCTTCAGCGCGACGGGGCAGCCGGTGGACACCGTCGTCGGCGCGGGCGCAAACCAGTTCAACATCACCACCGTCCTGACGAACTTCCTCTCGACGCCCACGGCCGCCGCCGCGATGACGAGGACGGTCCTCTTGTGGGACTCGCACGACGACACGACGACGCCGGCCACCGATGGGATCAGCTGCCGGCCGCTCGACGCGACGGGCACGGCGGCCGCCGCCGAGACGCTCGTCGCCGCGGAGCTCGGCACGGATGTCGTGTCCGCCGTCGGGCTCGCGAACGGCAACTTCGCCGTCAGCTGGAACTCGGACAACGCGACCACCTCGACGCTCCAGGTCCGCGGCGTCATCGTCAAGCCCGACTGCTCGCCCGTCGGCTCGCCGATCACGCTCTCGCCGCCGGCGGGCACGGTCGCGGCGCATCGCGCGCACGTGGGCGCGAGCGGCAACACGCTGCTCTACGCGTGGATCTCCGGCGGCGACGTCCACGTCCGCGGCGCCACCACGAGCAACGTCACGACCACCGCCGACACGCTCCTCGTCGCGCACTCGAGCACGCTCGCCGCGCAGCACGTCCGCGTGGTGCCGCTCGGCGGGGCCGGCTACGCGGTGATCGTGCGCTGGTACAGCGACTTCGACGAGAGCGTCCCCGGCAAGATCGAGATGTACCGCGTGTCGGCGGCGGGGGCAGCGATGGGCGGGCCGACGCTCGTCACCGACAAGTCCGGCTCCGACTTCGCATCGCAGTTCGCGGCGGCGGTCGCGACGCGCGCCGACGGGGCGATCCTCGTCGCGTGGCACGGCTGCGCGGCCAACGGCGATGGCCAGGGCTGCGGCGTCTTTGGCCGCGTGCTGCGCCCGTCAGGCGCGCCGGTCGGTGACGCGTTCCTGATCCCCACGACGACACTCGCGAACCAGATAAACCCGTCGACGCTCGCGCTGGCCGACAGCTTCGTCGTCGCGTGGAACGACGCCAGCGCGCTCGCCCCTGATATCTCGGGCCTCGCGGTGCGCGCTCGCATCATCTATCCGCCGTTCGACGACGCGAAGAGCATCTCGGGCGCCACCTGCGGCGCCGGCCTGCCCCCCTGCAACGACGGCCTCGTCTGCGCGAACGGCACCGACGGCTCGCGCTGCTACGCCGCGTGCGAGGGCTCGAACATCTGCCCCGCCGGCGGCACCTGCACCGCGGGCGGCTGCACGTTCTAACGGAGCGCTCGTGCGTGCTCGAGGACCTACGCCTCTTCCTCGGAGCGGTGGTCGATGCCGAGGGCGCGCATCTTCTTGTAGAGGTGGCTGCGCTCGAGCTGGAGCTCGCGCGCCGTGTTCGAGACGTGGTGCGCGTTCGCCTCGAGCGCGGCCATGACGATCTCGCGTTCCGCCGCGGCCACGAGGTCCTTGAACGGCGTGCCGCGCGCGAACTCGGCCTTGACGGCCTTCACGCGAGGCAGCGCGTCGCCCACGTCCGCCTCGGTGATCACCTCCGCGTCGCCGGTCAGGATCGCGAGCCGCTCGACGACGTTCTTCAGCTCGCGCACGTTGCCCGGCCAGTCGTGCTGCATGATCAGCGTCATCGCCGACGGGGCCACGCGCTTGTTCCGGCGGTCGTTGTCCGCGCAGACCTGCTCGAGGAAGTGCTCCACGAGCGTGGGGATGTCCTCGCGCCGCGCGCGCAGCGGCGGGAGCTCGATCGGCACGACCGCGAGCCGGTAGAACAGATCCTCGCGGAACCGCCCCGCCGTGATCTCGGCCGCGAGGTCCTTGTTCGTGGCCGCGACCACGCGGACGTCGACTTTGATCGTCTCGGTCCCGCCGACGCGCTCGAGCTCGTTCTCCTGCAGCACGCGCAAGACCTTCGCCTGCGCGCTCCCCGTCATGTCGCCGATCTCGTCGAGGAACAGCGTCCCGCCGTCGGCGAGCTCGAACTTGCCGCGGCGCTGCTGCGTCGCCCCCGTGAACGCGCCCTTCTCGTGCCCGAACAGCTCGCTCTCGATGAGCTCGCTCGGGATCGCCGCGCAGTTGACCTTCACGAACGGGCCCTCGGCGCGCTTGCTGTGGTCGTGCACCGCCCGCGCGACGAGCTCCTTGCCGGTGCCGTTCTCGCCGGTGATGAGGACGCGCCCGGTCGTCGGCGCGGTCTTGCCGATCTTGTCGAAGATCGCGCGCATGCCGCCGCCCTTGCCGATCATCGCGAACTTCGCGCGCAGCTGCGCGTTCTCGACCCGCAGCCGCCCGAAGTTGAGCGCGTTCTGGACGGTGAGCAGCAGCTTGTCGCCCGACAGCGGCTTCTCGATGAAGTCGTGGGCGCCGCCCTTGGTCGCCATCACCGCGGTCTCGATCGTCGCGTTGCCCGACATCATGATCACCATCGTCTCGGGGCTGGCGGCCCGGAGCTTTGGCAACACCTCGAGCCCGCTCTCCCCCGGCATCATCACGTCGAGGAGCACCAGGTCGACGTCGTGCTCGGCGAGCTTCGCCAGCCCGGCGGCCCCGCCGCTGGCGACGACCACGTGATAGCCCTCCAGGTCGAGCGACCGCCGAACCGTCGTCAGGATGTTCGGTTCGTCATCGATCACCAAGATCGTGTTGCGCGGCACCGTCGCAAGCTACCAGACTTGACGGGCCCGCGAGTCAAGTGGGGTGGGGCCCGGTCGGCTTCGCCGATGGGGCGGGGAGTGCCCCGTACAATTGACTAAGCCCTCGCATCCATTTAGGTTCCAGGCATGGACTCCAGGGCACGACCTCGTCTCGGGGCCGTCGTGATCGCGGCTGTTTCGCTCGCGTGTTGCTTCGTGCTCGCGGGGGCCTGCACCGACAAGAAGCCCAAGACGCCGGCGTGCAAGACGAACAAGGACTGCACGACGCCGCAGGTCTGCGTCGAGAACAAGTGCGTGCAGTGCGCCGCCGACAGCGATTGTCCCAAGGGCGAGCACTGCGACGCGAAGACGTCGGCGTGCAGCGCGCAGAACGAGTGCGAGCGCGATGACCAGTGCGCCCTGGGCAAGGTCTGCCAGGCCGGCGCGTGCAAGGCGTGCGCGTCCGACGGCGAGTGCGGACCCGGCGGGAAGTGCAACGCGGGCGCCTGCGCCAAGGCCAACAAGTGCACCCAGGACAAGGACTGCGCCGACGACGAGGACTGCAAGGCCGGGGCGTGCGTCAAGGCGAACGCGAGCGTCACCCCGTCGGATGCCTCGTGCCCGCTGCAGGCCGTCTACTTCGGCTTCGATGACTCGTCGGTGAACCCGAGCGAGCGCGATCGCCTCGACCAGGACGCGGCGTGCATCGAGAAGACGAAGGGCAAGAGCGTCTACCTCTCCGGCCACACCGATACGTCGGGGACCGAGGAATACAACATCGCGCTGTCCGAGCGCCGCGCGCAGGCGGTCGCGGACTACCTCGCCCGCCTCGGCACCGATCCGGCGCGCATGCAGGTCGTCCCGAAGGGCGAGACCCAGCCGACGGGCCTCGGCGACGACAAGGACCGCCGCGTCGAGTTCCAGTGGCACTAGCCGGAAGGGATCCCATGTCCACCACGAAGCTCGCGCTCCTCGCCACGGTCGGCCTCACGGCCTGCTGGTACCCGAAAGATCAGGGCGACGCCGTCCGCAAGGACGTGACGACGCTGCAGGGCCGCATCGACACGAAGGAGAAGTCTCTCGACGAGGAGATCTCCCAGCTCCACCAGGTGCTCGACGACGCGACGAAGCTGCTCAAGCGCAACAGCGCGGACATCGGCGCCGATGTCGACCAGCTCCGCAATGACGTCCGCACGGCGAACGGCCTCGTGACCGCGGTCAACGCGAGCATGAACGACATGAAGCAGCAGCTGGACGTCCTCAAGAAAGGCGTCGACGGCCGCTTCGACGTGCTCGACGCGCGGCTCACGCAGCTCGAGAGCGGCAAGCCCGCGCCCACGTCGTCCGGCGATGACCTCTGGCGCCTCGGCAGCCAGGCGTTCGAGGGCGCGCGCTACCAGGACGCGGTGGAGATCTTCAAGCGGCTCGTCGCGCAGTACCCGCAGCACGCGCGCGCGCCGGACGCGCAGTACTTCCGCGGGCAGAGCTACACGAACCTGAAGGACTGGGACCACGCGATCGTCGCGTACAAGTCGCTGTACGAGACGTACCCGACGAGCTCGCTCGCGGACGACGGCCTCTACTTCGCGGCGATGGCGGCCCAGTCGCTCCGCAACTGCGACGAGGCGCGGGCTTATCTCGCGCTGCTCAAGCAGAAGTACGCGAAGTCGAACGTCAGCAAGCAGGCCGACGATCTCGACAAGCAGGTCAAGAAGGACCAGAAGAACACCGCGAAGTGTTCCGGCTGAGTTGCCTGCTTACTTGCCGCCAGCGTCCGTGTACTGCTTCTGACCGTCCGGCTTGAGGTCGTAGCTCGGCGCCAGCTTCGAGTGGCACTGGTTGCAGCTCTTGATCTTCTTGTCCTTCATGAAGGCCTTCATCTGGTCCTTCGCCTCGGCCTGACCGCCCTTCGCGCAGGCGTTCTTGACGAGCTCGGTCTTGAAGTCCTTGCGCACGCACGCGTCGGCGCTCTCGGCCGGCGAGGACGTCGTGGCGATCCCGAAGACCGCGCAGAGGGCGATGAGCGACGCGAACATTCCAAGCTTGGCCATGAGCGGGTTCTTCCGTGAAGAGGGGTTGAGTGCGAGTTGGACGCGGGGCGACCGCGGCCTATTCAAGCGCCGGCACTGTAGCCGGCTGTCAGCGCGCGTGCGACGGCAACGGGGTCCGGAGCGTCGTTGACCGCGGAGATCGCACACAGGGCAGAGGCCCCGGCGGCGACGAGGTCGCGCGCGAATGCCGGCGTGATCCCGCCGATTGCCACGACGGGCGTGATCCCGGCCACGGCGACGGCGGCCCGCAGCCCCACGAGGCCCTGGACGGGGTCCGGGTTCGCTTTCGTCCGCGTCGCATAGACCGGCCCGAAGCCGAGGTAATCCGCCCCGCCCGCGCACGCGGCGGCCACCTGCGTGACGTCATGCGTCGAGACGCCGATGAACAGCCGGCCCGCCGCGACCGCGCGCGCCTCGGCGAGCGGGAGATCGGTCTGCCCGAGGTGAACGCCGTCCGCGCCGACCGCGAGCGCCACGTCCAGCCGGTCGTTGATGACGAGCGGGATCCCGGCCGCGCGGCAGATCGGCTGCGCCAGCCGCGCCACGCGGGCGAGCTGCTCGGCGCCGCCCGTCTTGATCCGGACCTGCAGCGCGCACGCGTGCGCCGCGAGCATCGTGGCGAGTGCCGCGTCCTCGCGGTCGAGCACCGCATAGAAGCCGCGCAGCTGCATCGCGGGCACGCTACCGCATGCGGAGCTCGAGCTGCTCGAGCTCGCGCGCCTTGTCCCGCAGCGCCGCCGCCCGCTCGAACTCGAGGTCCGTCGCGGCCTGCTTCATCTCGCCCCGCAGCTTCTCGATCGCGCTCCGCAGCGTGCCGAGGTCGTCGATCTTCGACAGGTCGATCCCGGCGATCGACGACTTCGCGCCCTTCTTCGGGATCGGCTCGGCCGGCTGGATGTCGAGGATCGTGCGGCTCGCCGAGCGCGGCACGATGCCGTGCTCGAGGTTGTACGCGGCCTGCACCGCGCGCCGCTGGTTCGTCACGCCGACCGCGAGGCGGATCGACTCCGTCTCCTTGTCGGCGTAGAGGATCACGCGGCCCTTCAGGTTGCGGGCCGCGCGGCCGATCGTCTGGATCAGCGACCGCTCGCTGCGCAGGAAGCCCTCCTTGTCCGCATCGAGGATGCCGACGAGCGAGACCTCGGGGATATCGAGGCCCTCGCGCAGGAGGTTGATGCCGACGAGCACGTCGAACTCGCCGCGCCGCAGATCGCGGATGATCTGGATGCGCTCGAGGGTGTCGACGTCGGAGTGCAGGTACTTCACCCGCACGCCGATCTCCCGGTAGTACTCGCTCAGATCCTCGGCCATGCGCTTCGTGAGCGTCGTGACGAGCACGCGGTCGCCGGCGGCCACGCGCTCGCGGATCTCGGCGAGGAGGTCATCGACCTGGTGCGCGACCGGCCGCACCTCGACCTCGGGATCGAGGAGGCCCGTCGGGCGGATGATCTGCTCGACGATGATGCCCTTGGCCTGCTGGAGCTCCCACTCGGCCGGCGTGGCGGAAACGTAGATCGTCTGCTTCGCGCGCTCGCGCCACTCGTCGAACCGCAGGGGGCGGTTGTCGAGGGCGCTCGGGAGCCGGAACCCGAAGTCGACCAGCGTCTCCTTGCGCGAGCGGTCGCCGGCGGACATCGCGCCGATCTGCGGCACGGTCTGGTGCGACTCGTCGATGACGAGGAGGTAGTCGTCGGGGAAGTAGTCCATCAGCGTCGGCGGCGGGTCGCCGACGTTGCGCTGGGTCAGGTGGCGCGAGTAGTTCTCGATGCCGGAGCAGAAGCCCATCTGCTCGATCGACTCGAGGTCATACATCGTCCGCTGCTCGAGGCGCTGCCGCTCCAGGAGCTTGCCCTCGCGCGACAGCTCCTCGAGCCGGGTCTTCAGCTCGCCGCGGATCGACTCGACCGCCGTGCGCATCGTCGACTCGGGCGTCGCGTAGTGCGAGGCGGGGAAGATGACGGCGCGGTCGAGCTTCTTCTTCTCGCCGCCGCGGAGCGGATCGATCTCGGAGATCGCCTCGACGTTGTCGCCCCACCACTCGATGCGCAGCGCGGTGTCGGCCTCGTAGGCCGGGAACACCTCGACGGTGTCGCCGCGCACGCGGAACGTGCCGCGATGGAAGTCGACGTCGTTGCGCTCGTACTGCAGCTCGACGAGCCGGCGCAGGACCGCGTCGCGGTCGGAGACGGTGCCGACGTCGATCTCGCAGGTCATCGAGGCGTACGTGTCGCGCGCGCCGATGCCGTAGATGCACGACACCGACGCCACGATGATGACGTCACGGCGCGAGAGGAGCGCGAACGTCGCCGCGTGGCGCATCCGGTCGATCTCCTCGTTCACGATCGAGTCCTTCTCGATGAACGTGTCGGTCGTCGGGACGTACGCCTCGGGCTGGTAGTAGTCGTAGTAGCTGACGAAGTAGTGGACGGCGTTCTCGGGGAACAGCTCCTTCAGCTCGCCGTAGAGCTGCGCCGCGAGCACCTTGTTGTGCGCGATGATGAGGGTCGGGCGCGAGACCTCGGAGATGACGTTCGCGATCGAGAACGTCTTGCCCGAGCCGGTGATGCCGAGGAGGACCTGCGCCTCGTCGCCGCGCCGAAGCCCTTCGGTGAGCTCCTGGATCGCGCGTGGCTGATCGCCGGCCGGCGCGAACGGCTGGTGGAGCGCGAACAGCACGTCCGGCTTCTTCTTCGACACGAGCGGCGGACGCGTCGGGCTGTCCATGACGCCGGGCGCCGGAGCCTTCTTCTTCGAACGATAGCTAGCCACGGGGCCTCCACTGTAGCGCCTCGGCGCTGTTGTGCGACCGCTCGGCGGTCTGGGCGAGGTGTTGCCACCAGTGGTAGTGCGCGCACGGACAGGGCTCGCGGGCAAACCAGGTCTGCACCGTGCGGGCGAAGCGGGTCAGGACGGCGGCGGGCGAGGGAAGCTCCATGGCCAGTGGACGTTGGCCGTGTCGTGTGACAGCCTTTTGTCAGGTTTGTCTGAGGAGATCCCGTGCGCCGCAAGTCCCGCCTGTTCGCTCTCGCCGAGGCCCTCCGTGCTCGCCGCACGGGCGTGACCGCCGCGCAGCTCGCCGCGCGCTTCGGCGTGACGCTGCGGACGATCTACCGCGACCTCGACGCCCTACAAGACGCCGGCTTGCCGATCCGGGCGGATCGCGGCCGCGGCGGCGGCTACGCGCTCGACAAGGGCTACCAGCTCCCTCCGATCAACTTCACGGCGCGCGAGGCCGCGCTCCTCGTGGCGCTGACTCGCATGGCGACCGAGCAGCGGCTGATGCCGTTCCCGACCGCGATCGAGCGCGCGGCGGACAAGGTGCGCGCGGCCCTCGACACGAGCGCACAGCGCGAGGTGCTCGGGCTGGTCGGCGAGCTCCAGTTCGTGGGCGTGCCGTCCCTGCCGATCCCCATGTCGGTGCGCGACGCGGTCGAGACGGCGTGGTTCGAGCACCGCCCGCTGCGCATCGTCTACGCGAAGAAGGCGTGGGAGACGAAGGCGCGCGTGGTGAAGCTACGGAACCTGGTCTTCGACCGGGCGCACACGCTGCTCAACTGCATCGACCTCGAGACCGGCGAGGACCGCCAGTTCCGGCTCGACAAGATCACGGCCGCCACCGTGCTCGAGCCGATCACGGCGTGAGGTTCCTACCCGCGCCGGATCGCCCGCCCGGGCGGCTTGGCGGTTAGTCGGGCGTGAGTCCTGCCCGGCCGCGCTTGGCTCGCGGAGGCCGCGACGTACACAGGCTCATGCCCAGATTCACGTCGCGCGTGGCGGTTGGTGTGCTCGGGGTCCTCGCCGCCGCGGGCGTCGCGGGGGCCGAGCCGAAGCTGGCGGTCTCGCCGGCCGCCGTGCATCCCGGCGATGCCGTCGTCGTCTCGGTGCTCGGCGCGACTTCGATGCCCGAGGGGAAGGCCGGAGGGCAGCCGCTGCACTTCTTTCCCGCGAAGGCGGGCTACCAGGCCGTGTTCGCGACCGCGCTCGACATCAACGAGGACCACGTGCTCGTCGAGGTGACCGGAGGCCCCAAGCCCGTGTCCGTCCCCGTCACGCCCGTCACGTTTCCCGAGACGAAGCTCGTCGTCGAGGACGAGATGGCGAACCCGCCGAAGGCGGACCGCGAGCGCATCGACGCCGACAACCACGCGATCGAGCAGTCGTACGCGAAGGCCGCGGGCGCGCCGCTGTTCACGCGCGGCTTTCGCCGGCCGGCGGGCGCCGCGACGTCGAAGTTCGGCGAGTGGCGCACGTTCAACGACGGCCATCGCTCGCAGCACCTCGGCCTCGATCTCGGCGAGAGCGAGAATACGAAGGTCGCCGCGATCAACGCCGGCACCGTCGTCCTCGTGCGCGACACGTTCCTCGCGGGCAACGTCGTCGTCGTCGCGCACGGCGCCGGCATCAGCTCGCTCTACTTTCACCTGTCGAAGGCGTCCGTCGCCGAGGGGGACACGGTCGCGCAGGGCGCCGAGCTCGGGCGGGTCGGCCACACCGGCCGCACGACAGGCCCGCACCTGCACCTGAGCATTCACGTCAGCGGCGGCCTGGTCGATCCGACGAGCTTCCTCGCGCTGCCGCTGGCGCCGGCCGCTACGCCGCCCGCCGGTACATGATCCGCCACACCGGCAGCCCGGTCTCCTCGGCGTTCTGCTCGCGCCAGCTCCGGACGCCGTAGGGATTGCCCCCGCGCCAGAACGTCCACTCGCCGGCGGCGTTGACGAAGCGGCCGTCGCTCTCGAACACGCTCATCGCATCGAGCGCGATCGCCCAGACGTCGCTCTGCACGAAGATCTCGGCGCCCGGGCGCGCCGCGCGCGCGATGCCCGTCGCGAGCACGTCGTCGATCATGCGGCGCTCGTGGTGCTTCTTCTTGAACCACGGATCCGGAAAGTTCACGAACACGCGGGCGACGCGCCCCGGCTCGAAGATCGCATCGAGGTGCAGCTGCGCCTGGCAGAACACGGCGTGGACCGGCACGCCGGTGCGGCGCGCCCGGCGGTTGACGAGCCCGACCAGGTCCTCGCGGATCTCGCAGCCGACGTAGATCGCGGTCGGATCGAGCGCGGCGCGTTCGAAGAGGAACTGCGCGTCGGCGCACCCGATCTCGAGCTCGACCTCGGCCCCCGCCGGCATCGCCGGCACCACGCCGTGGAACTCCTGGAAGTACGGCGCGAGCGGGTTGACGTGCTGCCGGATCCGCATCGCCGCTACTCGAAGCGCGCGTCCAGCGCCACGAACCCGAACTGCCGGACGTTGAGCGGCGAGGCCAGCGCCCCGAGCTCGGCGCGATCGACCCAGCGCCACGACACGAGCTCCTCGTTCGGCGTGATGGAATCTGTGGCGACCTGCGCGACGAACACGAAGTTCATGTGCGTGCCCTTGCTGCCCGCGGCGTGCTCCTCGTAGCCGATCAGCCCCGGCGGGACGCCATCGAGCGCTCCCGCGAGCGGTGCGAAGCGGCCCACGAGCCCCGTCTCTTCCCGGAGCTCGCGCGCCGCGGCCTCGAGGGGCGTCTCGCCGGCCTCGAGCTCGCCACCGACCGGTAACCACGTCTGGAGCCGGCGGTGCTCGATGACCAGCACGCGCTCGCCCAGGCGCGCGTAGATCGCGACCGAGAACGCCCGCCGACCCGGTCCTGCCGTGCTCATGGCGCACCTATACCCGCTCGCCCACCGCGCCAGCAACCTTGCAGCGCCCGCACAACCGGCGTAGTTTCCGGCCGCTTGTCCGTTCCGCCCATCGGCACCGTCGATATCCCCGATCGCATCGAGCGCGACCGCTACTTCAAGCAGCTCGCGTACCTCGAGCTATCCGCGCTGTTCGCGGGGCCGCTCAAGCCGTCTGCGCTTGCCCGCTGGGCCGAGATCGCGCCGAAGGGGAGCCTCGGCCTGGTCGCACCCGCCGTCCTGACCCACCGCAACCCGCCCAAGTCCCCCAAGGCCTGGCCGTCCGACGCGACCACCGGCGACTTCCGCGACAGCGCCCCCGGCCGCGTCGCCCTCGCCGCGCTCCGCACCGCCGTCGATACCCTCGGCGCCCGCTGCGTCGTGTTCCGCTCGCCGTCCCTGTTCGCGCCCTCCGCGGCGAACCGAGACCAGCTTCGACGCTTCTTCACCGAGCTCGCCACGGCCGACGCCGTTGGCTGTCAACGCGTCTGGGTGCCCGATGGGCTGTGGGAAGTCCCCACCGCACTCAAGCTCGCTAGTGAGATCGGCGTCACACTCGCATTTGACCCGAACGTCCGCGAGCCCGGCATGCCGGCCGAGGTGCACTTCGAGCTCGAGGCCGAGTCGTTCTACCTGCGCATCGAGGGCCTGCGCCCGGGCAAGCTGAGCGCCGAACGCCTCGAGGACCTCGCGATGCTCGTCGAGCACTTCGAGGGCACCGACCTCACCGTTGCCTTCGCGTCCCCCGAGCGGTGGAACGACGCGAAGAACCTCAAGAAGCTCATCGCCGAGGCAGTCCCCACTGACGCCGACGATGACGACTCCGCCGAGGATGACGATGCCGGCGCGGACGACGACGACGACGACGACGCTTAGAACACGAACGTCGACAGCGGGATCGGCAGCTCGCCCGACTTCTTCGGCATCTCGAGCAGGTTGCGCGAGCTCTTGCGCTCGACCATCTGGATCATCGGCTCGGACTTCCGGGACGACGCGACCGCCACCGTCTTCTTCGTCCGGGTGCCACTGCCACTGCTCTTGCGCGCCGCGGGCCGCGCCGTCATCACCTTGGTTCGCATGCAGTCTCCCCTAGAGCTATGAGCTGTTCTGACTCTACGGATCAGATCATTCAACTGTCAATGTAGGCATTCCATTCCTTTACTTCGCTCCGGGACTTCCGTATAACCTAGCCGGTTTCACTGGAGTTACAGGCATTTATGGACACTAGCGCTGCCATCGAAGTCTCCCATCTCGTCGTCCCCGCGCTGCAGGCGACGGTCGATCTTTTGGCCATCACGGTGTTCGGAGATCCGGCCAAGGACGCCCTGTTCAAGGAGCTCGATCGCGGCCTCGCCGGGCACCTGGCCGACGTCGCGATGACCGAGTCGTTCGAGGGCAAGCTGGGCCAGGTCATCTCGTTTTACGCGGGCGGCAAGCTCGCCGCGAAGCGCGTCCTCGTGGTCGGTGGTGGCGTGCGTAGCGAGTTCACCAACGGCCACGTCCGCGACGTCAGCGCCACGATCGCGCAGTTCGCGAACAAGGTCGGCGCGGCCTCGGTCGGCTTCGTCCTGCCGTCGTTCGGCGGCACCCGCGAGATGACGCTCGTCCAGATGGCCGTCGAGGGCGTCCATCTCGGCTCGTACAAGTTTGGCCGCTACCTGACGGCCGAGGACGCCAAGAAGCCGAACCGCCTCAAGACGTTCGGCGTCATCACCGATGCGAAGGGCAAGAAGCCGAACGCGGCGGACGGGCGCGGGTTCCTCGCCGCCGTCACGCGCGGCACCGTCGTCGCCGCGGCCGTCAACCACGCCCGCGACCTGGTCAACGAGCCGCCCGCGATCGTCACGCCCATCGCGCTCGCGAACGACGCGCTCGCCATCGCCAAGAAGCACAAGGACACGATCACGACGACGATCCTGAACCCGAAACAGTGCGCCGAGCTGGGGATGGGGATGTTCCTCGCCGTTGGCCAGGGCAGCGATCAGGAGTCGCGCTTCATCCACATCACGTACAAGCCCGTGAAGAAGCCCAAGAAGCGCATCTGCTTCATCGGCAAGGGCGTCACGTTCGACTCGGGCGGCTACTCGCTCAAGCCGTCGAACGCGATGGAGGACATGAAGGTCGACATGGCCGGCGCCGCCGCGGTCATCAGCGCGATGGACGCGATCGCGACGCTCGGCTCGGACTACGAGGTCCACGCCGTGGCGGCGTGCTGCGAGAACCTGGTCTCGGGCAAGGCGTACAAGCTCGGCGACGTGCTGACGTCCATGGACGGCACCACGGTCGAGATCAACAACACGGACGCCGAGGGCCGCCTGACGCTCGGGGACGCGATCACCTACGCGCGCCAGAAGATCCAGCCCGACGAGATGTTCGACTTCGCCACGCTCACGGGCGCCTGCATGGTGGCCCTCGGGCCGTACATCGCAGGCGTGATGTCCGACAACGAGAGCCTCGCGAAGAGCTGGCTGGCGACGGCGGAGCGCACGGGTGAGGACATGTGGCGCCTGCCGCTGGCCCCGCGCCTGCGCGAGCAGCTCAAGAGCCCGATCGCGGACATGCGCAACACGGGCGATCGCTTCGGCGGCGCCATCACGGCCGGCCTGTTCCTCAAGACGTTCGCGAAGGACACCCCGTGGGTCCACGTGGACATCGCGGGCCCGGCGTCCCTGTCGACGGCGCGCCCGTCGCAGCCCAAGGGCGGTTCGGGATTCGCGGTCGCGTCGATCGTCGAATACGCAACTCGCCACTAGGGCGGATTATTTTGCGGGCCGGCGATCACCGGCAAGCGGGCCTGTTCCCTGGCTTTTTCCAGCAATCTCGCTGGGTTGTGGGGGCATGTAGTTTGACAGCCGCCGCCGCGGCTGGTACTGTAATCGGCAGGATAGGCCCCTACGTGAAAGAACATTTTCAAGTCGGGGATAAGGCGGTCTACCCGGTGCACGGGGTCGCCGAGGTGGTCGGCCTCGAGCAGCGTGATTTCGGTGGCAATCCGACGCCCGTCTACGTCCTGAAGATCCTCGAGACCGGGATGAAGATCGTGATCCCGACGGGCAACGCCGGCTCGGTCGGCCTGCGCGATCTCATCACGGCGAAGCAGGTCAAAGAGGTGTTCTCGATCCTCAAGGAGCGAGACATCCCGCGTGACACGCAGACCTGGAACCGCCGCTATCGCGAGTACATGGAGAAGATCAAGACGGGCAGCGTGTTCGAGATCGCGGAGGTCATGCGTGACCTGACCGTGCTCCGCGCGACGAAGGACCTCTCGTTCGGCGAGCGCAAGATGCTCGACACCGCGCGCGGCCTGCTCGTGAAGGAGCTCGCGCTCGCCAAGGGCATCTCCGAAGACAAGCTCGCGGCGGAAGTCGACGCCCTGTTCGCCGTCGCGGCTGCGTAGCGAACGCGCGTTTACGTGCGGGGTTCATCCGGGTTCATCCGGTTCATCCCCGCAGGCGCTACCCGGCTCAGTAGCGCAAGAACACGCTGCCCCACGTGAGGCCGGCGCCGAACGCGACGAGGCACACGAGGTCGCCGGGCTTCACCTTGCCGAGCTCGATGGCCTCGTGGAGGCAGATCGGGATCGTGGCGGCCGTGGTGTTACCGTACTTCTGAATGTTGTTGTGCATGCGCTCGGGCGGGAGCCCGATCATCTGCGCGACCATCTGATTGATCCGGAGGTTCGCCTGGTGCGGGATCACCATGTCGATGTCCGTCAGCTTCAGGTTGTTCGCGACCATCCCCTCCATGATGGCAGAGGGCATCCGCGTGACCGCGTGCTTGAAGACCTTCTTGCCCTGCATCTGCGGGTAGTGGAGACGCTGCTCCATCGCCTCGATGCTCATGCGCGGGTGGTGCTTGCTCGCCGGGTACTCCGTCCACAGGATCTCGGCCTCGGTGCCGTCCGCGTGGAGGTGCGTCGAGAGGATGACGTGCTCGTCGTCCGTGGCGCGGCCAACGACCGCCGCGCCCGCGCCGTCGCCGAAGATGACCGTGACGTCGCGCCCGGCTGTCGTCTGGTCGAGCCCGGTCGAGTGGATCTCCGAGCCGATGACGAGCGCGTGCTTCGCAGCGCCGGTCTTGATGAACTGATCGGCGATCGTGAGGCCGTAGAGGAAGCCGGTGCACTGCTGCCGGATGTCGATGCACGGGATATCGCGCAGGCCGAGGTTGCGCTGCACGAACACGCCGGTGCCCGGGAAGTTCACGTCGGGCGAGAGCGTCGCGTAGATGAGGAGGTCGATGTCCTTGGGCCCGACGCCTGCCTTCTCCATCGCCTCCTTGCACGCCGCGGTCGCCATGTCCGCGCCGGTCTCTCCCGGCAGCACCCACCGGCGCTCCTCGATGCCGGTGCGCTCCACGATCCACTCGTGCGTGGTGTCCATCCGCGCCGCGAGGTCGTGGTTCGTGACGACGTTCGACGGGACGTGCATGCCGATCCCCAACAGCCGGCTCTTGTACATGGCCGCCGTTATGCCACGGCATGTAGAGTCGCGTCATGCACCTCTTGCTCGTGCGGCACGGCGAGACCGCGTGGAACCGCGAAGGCCGGTACCAGGGTCGGACCGACATCCCGCTCGCCGAGGTTGGCGAGCAGCAGGTCCGTCGGCTCGGCGCGCGCCTCGGTGGGGTCCGGATCGACGTGGCGGTCGCGTCGCCGCTCGTGCGCGCGCAGGCCACGGCGGCCGCGATCCTCGGCGCCCCGGAGCGCACGGCGCCGGCGTGCGCGCTCGAGCTCGACACGGGGCTCCTCGAGATCTCGCACGGCGCGTGGGAGGGCATGCTTGCCGATGACGTCGCCCGCGATCATGCGGAGATGTTCGGCGTGTGGCGCTCGGCGCCGAGCCGCGACTCGCCCGCCGGCCCGGGAGCCGAGACGCTCGGCGACGTGGAGGCGCGAGCGTGGGGCGTGCTCGAGCAGGTGTTCGCGCGGGTGGGCGACGGCACGGCCCTGATCGTCGCCCACGACGCGGTGAACCGGGTGATCTTGTGCCGCGTGCTCGGGCTCCCGATCGAGCGGGTCTGGAAGTTTCGCCAGGCGCCGGCCGCGCTCAACGTCATCGCCGGCGACGCGCTCGACCGGCTCCAGGTGGTGCGGATGAATGACGCCGAGCACAGCGCCGGGCTGGTCGGCGAGTCGACGCACCGCGCGCTCTAGCGTCAGTCGCTTGCGCTGCGCGCGGGCGAGGCGGGCCCGCGGATCAAGAGGGGCGCACGGCCGACCACGCGGCGACCGCGACGCCCGAGGTCACGTTCACCGGCCTCTGCGGTCCAAGGCGCGGACGGCCGCTCGACAAGCCCGCGAGCCGGCCGAGCCGCGGGGGCGATCGTTGCGATGCGTCTCGTTACTCGTCGACGCGGTCGACACAGCGGTAGTGGCAGAGCGCGCCGGCGAGGCGGCGGGACACGGCGCCTCGTGTAGCGCGACGACCACCCACGGTTCCCGACGTGCGCACGCCGCTCGCCGTGGTGCAGTAGCCGAGCCCGCCGAACCCCCTGCCCCACGTGTCTTGTATCAACCGTCCCGGCGGCGGGCGCGCCGATGGGAGCACCGCGGCATCACCGCAAGCCCGACGCGGCCGCGCGCGGCGCCCGAGATGGGGGGCCGCCGACGGAACGCGGGCGCACGTCACGCGCGTGGTCTGCGCACCGTGCAGGCGCCGAGCGAGCCGGGCGCGAAAGGCCGGACGTGCGGCAGAGAACCCGCTGTGCCGCCGGTGTCGTCAAGGGGTGCGGCGAGCCGGTGTGATCGCCGAGCGCAGCGCGCTGGGGGGGCGTCCGGCCCCGGGCCGAGCCTGACCTCGGATCGCGCCGAGCGCGTGGCGGCGCAGGTGGCGAAACCCGGGCGCTATCCGAGCCGCGGGTGCACATCCTCGCCGGGCGCGCGATCTCGCGCATACGGAAGAGCGTGCCCGCGACGGCGTACCGCCGGTGCCCCCGTACGCGTCAGACGTCGAGGTTGCGGACGTTGAGCGCGTTCTCTTCGATGAACTCGCGCCGTGGCTCGACCAGATCGCCCATCAGCTTCGTGAAGATCTGGTCGGCTTCGACCATCTCCTCGACCTTGACCTGCAAGAGGTTCCGCTTTGCCGGGTCCATCGTGGTCTCGGACAGCTGCTCCGCGTTCATCTCGCCGAGACCCTTGTAGCGCTGGATCTGCAGGCCCTTGCGGCCGAGCTCGTCGATCGCGAGCGCGAGGTCGTCCCAGCCGTTGATCTCGCGCGGCTCGGCGTCGCCCTGGCGCAGCCGCAGCGGCGCCGTCAGCTGGGCGCGGAGGTCGGCCGTGATGCGGCGCAGCTCGGTCAGCTCGTTCGGCCCGCGGACGAGGTCCACGTTGATCGTGGTGGCGCGGCGGACGCCGGCCTTGCTCGCGGGGTAGCGCAGCTCCCACGTGCCGTGCTCGCCATCGCGGACGTACTCGGCGGCGGCCTGCGAGAGGTCATTGTTGCGCTTCGTCACCTCGGCGAGGACCTTCGCCTCGAGGCGCTCGAGCCGGTCGCGGTCGCGCAGGTCGTCCTCGACGATGCCGGCCTCGGCGAACTGCGCCGAGATCCGCGCGTCGCTGCGCTTGTCGAGCTGCGCCCGGAGCTTCTTGACCTGCATCACCTGGCGGACGACGGTCGCGAGCGCGTCGCCCACGAGGGGCGCGGCGCCGGCGCGCTCGAGGGTCGCATCACGGGCAACGCTGTCGAGGAGGAAGTCCTCCATCGCCGCCTCGTTCTTCAGGTACAGCTCGGTCTTGCCGCGCTTCACTTTGTAGAGCGGGGGCTGCGCGATGTAGACGTGGCCGTTCTCGAACAGCTCGATGAAGTGGCGGAAGAAGAACGTCAGGAGCAGCGTCCTGATGTGGCTGCCGTCGACGTCGGCGTCCGTCATGATCACGATCTTGTGGTAGCGGAGCTTTCCGATGTCCTTCGCCTCGCCGACGCTCGTACCGAGCGCGGTGATGAGCGTGGTCAGCTCCTGCGACCCGAGCATGCGATCGAAGCGCACCTTCTCGACGTTCAGGATCTTGCCGCGGAGCGGGAGGATCGCCTGGAACTGCCGGTTGCGGCCCTGCTTCGCGGAGCCGCCGGCGGACTCGCCCTCGACGATGAAGATCTCGCTCTTCGCGGGGTCCTTCTCCTGGCAGTCGGCGAGCTTGCCGGGCAACGACGTCAGGTCGAGGACGCCCTTGCGCTGCACCATCTCGCGGGCCTTGCGGGCCGCCTCGCGCGCGCGTGAGGCGATCAGCGCCTTGGCGACGATGATGCGCGCGTCTTTAGGATTTTGCTCGAGGTAACGGCCGAGCTCGGCGCGCACGACGGCGTTGACGGCGGTGCCGACCTCGGACGAGACGAGCTTGTCCTTGGCCTGGTTCGAGTACTTCGGGTCGCCGACCTTGACCGAGACGACCGCGGTCAGGCCCTCGCGGAGATCATCTCCGGCGAGCTCGGCGCCCTTGTTGTCCTTGAGGAGCTTGTTCTCGGTGGCGTACGCGTTGACCGTGCGCGTCAGCGCCTGGCGAAAGGCGGTCGCGTGGGTGCCGCCGTCGCGGTTCTTGATCGTGTTGGTGAAGCAGGTCAGCAGCTCGCTGTATCCGTCGTTCCACTGCAGCGCGATCTCGACGTCGCAGCCCTCGTGCGAGCCCTTCGCGAAGATCACGTCGGACACCGCGGTCTTGTTCGCGTTGAGATCGGCGACGTAGGTCGCGATGCCGCCCTCGAACTTGTACTCGACGCGGCGGTTCGTGCGCTCGTCGACGATGACGATCTCGAGGCCGCTGTTGAGGTACGCGAGCTCGCGCAGCTTCGTGGCCAGCTGGTCGAAGCTGAACTCGAGGATGTTCTTGAAGATCGTGGGGTCGGGGTGAAACGTGGTCTTCGTGCCGCGCCGGTCCGTGACGCCGGTCTGCTTGAGCTCGGTCGTCGGGATACCCGCGCCGTACTCCTGCGCGAAGACCTTGCCCTGCCGCCGGATCTCGAGCTTGAGCCAGTCCGACAGCGCGTTGACGGCGGAGACGCCGACGCCGTGGAGGCCGCCGGAGACCTTGTAGCCGTTACCACCGAACTTGCCGCCGGCATGGAGCTGCGTCATCACGAGCTCGGCGGTCGGGCGACCTTCGGTCGGGTGCATGTCGGTCGGGATGCCGCGGCCGTTATCCTCGACGGTCACCGAGTTGTCGTAGTGGATGATGACGTCGATGCGCGTGCAGTGACCGGCGAGATGCTCGTCGACGGAGTTGTCGACGACCTCGTGAACCAGGTGGTGCAGACCCGAGCCGTCATCGGTGTCGCCGATGTACATGCCGGGGCGCTTGCGGACGCCCTCGAGGCCCTTGAGAACGGTGATAGATCCGGCGTCGTAGTCGGCGTCCGAAGTCTGCGATGTTGCAGTGGGATCTGCCATTTCGAGCTGGCGCTAGACGTACCACGTAACGAGCGTTTTCACGCGTCGATTCGGCCTGATTCGATCCGGCCTGAGTGGATGAAAAAGTCGGCCCGATTTTGATCGAGCAAGACGTGGCCGGCTGCGGTCGTCGTGATGAAGCACTGGCCGGCCTGATTGGCCAGGTGCTGGAAGAGATACTCGTTGCGCGAGGGGTCGAGCTCCGAGGACACGTCGTCGAGCAGCAAGATCGGCGCGTCGCCGTGGGCCCGGCCCAGGACAGCGAGCTCCGCGCTCTTCCAGGCGAGCATGATCGCGCGGAGCTGGCCCTGAGAGGCGAAGCTGCCCGCCTCGCGGCCCTCGAGCTCCAGGACGAGGTCATCGCGATGGGGGCCGACGTGCGTCGACCCGGTCGCCAGATCGCGCGCCCTGCCCTCGCGGAGCCGCGCCTCGAGGTCGGCGACAGACCCGCCCGCGGTCTGCGACACGTAGCGAGCGCCCGCGGCGAGCCCGGTGCGGGTGATCTCGCCGAAGGCATCGAGGAGCGCGGGGCGGATGACCTCGAGGAACCGGACGCGGTCCTGGGCGAGCTGGACGCCGAGCTGGGCGAGCTGGTTGTCGTAGATCGACAGCATCTCCTCGGCCCGCGCATGGCTCATGGCGCCCTGTCCGACCTGGCGCAGCACGCTGTTGCGCTGCTTCAAGACCTTCTCGTAGTCGCTGGTGACGGCCAGGTAGCCTGGCCGCAGGTTGAAGACTCCGCGGTCGAGGAACCGGCGCCGATCGGCGGGCGCACCGCGCGCGAGCCCCAGGTCCTCCGGGGTGAAGACCACGACGTTGAAGCCACCGAAGTACTTCGCGAGCGGCCGGGCGGTCTTGCCGTCGAGTCGGATGCGCCGCGAGCCCGGTGAGATCTCGACCTCGTAGGTCCGCGTCAGGTCGTCTTTGGCGACCCGCGCGCCGAGCCGGGCCTCCGACGCGCCGAACGCGATGAGGTCCGCGAGCTTCGACGTGCGGAACGATCGCAGCGCGGCTACCGCGAAGATCGCCTCGAGCAGGTTCGTCTTGCCCTGCCCGTTGTCGCCGACGAACACGTTGAACCGCGCTCGGGGGACGAGCGTGAGCGGCGCCAGGTTGCGCACGCCCTCCACGACCAGCGCGTGAATCTGCATGCGACCCGCGACGCGCTAGCAGGTCAGATGCGCATCGGCATGACGACGCCGAGGTAGTCATCGCCGCCGACCGGACGGATGAGGCCCGGGTCGAGCTCGCCGCCGAGCGACAACGTCACCTGGTCCGCGCCCATCTGACCGAGGAGCTCGACGACGTACTTCGGGTTGAAGCCGATGGCGATGGGTTCGCCGCTGTACTCGGCCTCGAGCTCCTCACGAACCTCCCCGAGGTCCGGGTTGTCGCTCGTGATGGTGACGCCATCCTTGGTCGCGGCGACCTTCACGCCGCGGGTCTCCGAGGACATGAGCTGCGCGCGCTTGAGCGCATCGATGAAGCGAACGCGGTCCATCGTGATGTTCCGCTTGTGATCCTTCGGGATCACCTGGTCGTACGGCGGGAACTGCGCCTCGATGAGCTTGACCGCGATGGCGATGTCTTCCTGGACGAGGAACAGATGCGGCGTCTTGATCGCGAGCTTGCAGCTCGGCCCCGTCTCGAGGACGCGCTTGATCTCGAGGAGCCCCTTCTTCGGGATGATGATCCCCGCGGTGAGCTTGGGGCCACCGGCGATGGTCCGCTCGACCTTGCTGAGGCGATGGCCATCCGTCGAGACCATGCGCGCCTTGCTGCCGTCGCTCTCGAAGTAAACGCCGTTGAGGTGGAAGCGCGTCTCGTCGTTGCAGACGGAGAACAGCGTCCGGTCGATCATCTCGCGGATCACGGCGGACTCGATGGTCGAGTAGCTCGCCTCGCGGTGGTCTGGCACCTTCGGGAAGTCGCGGTCGGGCATGCCCACGATGCGGTACGCGACCTTGCCGGACTTGATCTCGGCCCAGTGGTTGTCGGCCTTCTTGAGGGTGATCTCTTCGCCGGGCGCGTTGACGATGAGCTCGTACAGGTTCTTCGCGCCGAGGGTGATGCCGCCCTCGCTCGTGTTCGTGCTCTTGAGCTCGGCCGTGAGCGAGACGTTCAGGTCCGTCGCCGCGACGAGGATCTGGTTCTTGCCTTGCGTCCGCAGCAAGACGTTCGCGAGCATCGGCATGGTGCTCTTGCGATCGGCGATGCCCTGCGCGAGGCGAAGGCCGCGAAGAAACTCAGACTTTGCGATGCGAAATTCCATGGTCGGCTCCGGCTCGGTCTTCAGCGGCTCTGGTCTGCTCTTAGTCTTAAAGAGATCTAGATCTTGTTAGTAGTAAGAATCAGAAGGGCTGTGAGGATCGAGGACAACTCGGCAACCTCGCGCAGCGCTTGTCGATCCGGGGAGCAGAGCACAGCGGTCTGACGTGTTGCGTAGCTAGCACGCGATGCGGGCTGCGTGTGGACAATCGTCGTCGGTGAAGTCATCCAGGATCGACCCACAGCCCGGCCATCAGCGTTGTGCACAGGCACTCCCGGTCCCGCTGCGGTCATCGGAGGATCAGCCCCTCGATCGCGTGGAGCTCGCTGCGCAGGCCCGGATCGTCCTTCATCCGCAGGTCGATCTTCTGCACGGCGGAGATGACGGTCGTGTGGTGCTTGCCGCCGAACACGCGCCCGAGGTCCGGGAACGAGTCCTTGGTGTGGTGGCGAGCCAGGTACATCGCGACGGCGCGTGGCGTGGCGATCGACTTGTGGCGCCGCTCGCTCTTGATGTCCGCGGGCTTCACGCCGTAGTAGCTCGCCACGTGCTTGATGATCGAGTCGACGGTGATGATCTCGCGGGGGCGCGTGATCGACGAGCCTAGCGTCTCCTGTGCGAACTCGAGGTTGATCTCGCGCTTGCTGAGCGACGCGTACGCCGCCAGCCGGATGAGCGCGCCCTCGAGCTCGCGCACGTTGCTCTTGATGGCGCTGGCGATGTAGAGCGCGACGTCATCGGGCAGGTGCACCGCCTCGACCGCGGCCTTCTTGCGCAAGATCGCGATGCGCACCTCGAGCTCGGGTGGCTCGATGTCGGCGAGGAGGCCCCAGGCGAACCGCGAGCGCAGCCGGTCGGCGATGTCGCTGATCTCGTGCGGCTTGCGGTCCGCCGTGAGCACGATCTGCTTGTGATTCTCGTGGAGCGCGTTGAACGTGTGGAAGAACTCGTCTTGCGTGCCTTCCTTGCCGGCGAGGAACTGCACGTCGTCGATGAGGAGCACGTCGATGCCCTCGCGGTAGTTGCGCCGGAACTCGTGCATGCGGCCAGTGCGGATGGCCTGCACGTACTCGTTCATGAACCGCTCGCTGGAGATGTAGACGATGCGGGCGCCGGGACGGTTCGCGAGCTGCTGGTGGCCGATGGCGTGGAGCAGGTGCGTCTTGCCGAGGCCGACGCCGCCGCAGATGAAGACGGGGTTGTACTTCGGCGGGTAGCTCGACGCGGCGGCCTGCGACGCGGCGAACGCCAGCTGGTTCGAGGAGCCGGCGACGAACGTGTCGAAGGAGTAGCGCGGGTTCAGCGTGGCCGTCTCGAGCACCGGGAGCTGTTCGTCGCGCGGCTCCACGGCGCGCATCGTCTGTGACGACGAGGGCGCTGTCCGCAGCTCTGACATGGCCGAGACGAGGTCTGGATCGCGCGCGATGGACGTGGGGGCCGGACGCTCGCCGCCGTCGGGCTCGAACTCGACGTGGATGTCGTCGTGGCCAAGGCCGCGGATCTCGTCGAGTAGCGAGCCCAAAAAGTTCGACTCGAACCAGAGGCGCACGTAGCTGTTGGGAGCGCGGAGGCGCAGGGTCGCGCCGTCCCAGGACCGGAGCTCGATCGGGCGCAGCCACATGTCGAAGTTCTGCGACGAAACCCGGGTCTCGAGGCGGCGCACTGCCTCCTCCCAGACGAGCTGAGAATTCATGCCATCTCCGGGACGAAAGTCCTGCGATATCATTTGATTAGGCACGCCTGTCCACACGCAATACAACGCCCCATCCAGAAGTTATCCACAGGGTCTCCTGGTCCTTTCCCCGAACCGCCGTCTGGCAGCCTGGCGAATCGAAATCGCTCGCTTGGTAACAGATGGCGTTTTCGCTGCGCAAGGCAAAATCACCAGCAAGTCGACTCCGGATTTCCGACGACAATTACAATTTTACGCGGCCCGAGATCCCCTCCGGAATCGGCGGTTGGCCCGCCGCTTCTTACGCCTGCGCTTGACCTCGTCTCCGGCGTCGAGTATCGATCGCCCTCCGTTCAGCCGAGGACACGCCCGTGAGCAAGCGCACCTACCAGCCGCACAACAAAAGCCGTAAGCGCACCCACGGCTTCCGCGCCCGCAAGAAGACCCGTGGTGGACGTGAAGTCCTCCGCCGCCGCCGCGCCAAGGGGCGCAAGCGGATCTCGGTGACGACCGCGAAGAAGTGATGCCGGGCCGCGCTCCCCTCGGCATCGCCAAGGCAGCGCGTCTCAAGCGTCGGCCCGACTTCGTCGGCGTGCAGTCTACCGGTCAGAAGCTCCACGGTCGTCATGTCCTCGCGCTCGCGCGTCGGCGTGTCGGCGTGGATACGCTCGGCCGGCTCGGGCTGACGGTGACGAAGAAGGTGGGTAACGCCGTTGTTCGCAACCGGATCAAGCGGATGCTCCGCGAGTGGTTGCGCCTGCACGGCTGGGTGCCTACGGGGTGGGACGTGGTTCTCGTTGCCAAAGACAGCGCGGCGCGGCAGGGTCACCCCGACGACTTCGCGCCCGACCTCTCGCGGATCCTTCGACAGCTCGCATGACAACGACCACGCTCTTCAAAGCGATCCACGCGGCGCTCGTGTGGATCGTCTTGCTTCCGGTCGTGGGCTATCGCCTCGTGCTGTCGCCGCTCAAGCGTACGCCCACGTGTCGGTACCTGCCCACGTGCTCCGAGTACGCGCAGCAAGCGGTCCACTCGCGCGGGATCGTCGTCGGGACCGCGCTCGCGGTGGTGCGGATCGCGCGCTGCAATCCATTGTTCCGCGGCGGCTTCGATCCGGTGCCGTCCGCGCGTCACAGTTGCCAGGAGCATAGCTAGTGCAGGAACAAGGCAAGCGACTGCTCGTCGCGGTCGCGCTCGCGCTCGTCGTGTTCATCGGCTACACGAAGTTCATCCAGAAGAAGCCGGAGCCGCCGCCGCCCGGCGTGGGCTCGGCGATGGGCTCCGGCGGCGTCACGGTCGCGAACCTCGGGCCGCGCGCGAAGGCTGCCGACGACACGTATCGCGGCCCCGCGCAGACTGCGGCCGAGATCGCGCTGCCGCCCGCTCCGAAGCTCCACTTCCCGAGCTTCGACGTCGAGTTCACGAACCAGGGCGGCGCGATCGCCGGTTGGCGCCTGAGCGACGAGCGTTACAAGAAGGTCAAGGACAAGGACGAGGCCCAGCTCCTCCCGATCACCTACCCGGGGGCCGGCTCGCTGCAGGTCAACTACCGCCGCAGCGACGACTCGGTCCTCCTGCCGCCGCGCGCGCTGTGGACCGGCGCGAAGGTCGACGACACGCACGTCACCTACGAGCTCGACACGGACGACGTCCACGTCGTGAAGACGTTCACCGTGATCCCGGCGGATTACATGGTGAAGCTCGACGTCAAGACCACGTTCAAGCACAGCCCGACCGTCGACACCCAGATCACGCCGGTCATCTCGACCTATGCGTTCCAGGACCCCAAGACGGACGACGCGGGCAGCGCGCGCGTGCAGCCGCGCGTGTGGTCGTCGGCGAGCCAGCTCTTCAACGGCGACTACAACACCACGGCGGGCATCAAGCTCGGCACCGACGGCCAGCCGGATTCCTTCCCGCGTCGCGCGGACAACGTGCAGTGGACGGGCTTCGTCCACCCGTTCCTCATGGCGGTCGTCGCGCCGCAGCGGGTGAGCGAGACCGAGAACATCTCGAAGCACACCGAAGCGATCGAGCCCGCGGGCCTCATGCGCACGGACATCGTGCTGGGCCAGCCGGTCACCGAGCAGAAGGACGGCACCAGCCAGCGCACGGTCGTCGCGTTCTTCGGTCCGAAGAACTACGAGCTCCTCGACGCGGCAGACGCGTTCGCGGGCTTCGCGACCGGCTTCCGCGACACGGTCGATTTTGGCCACTTCCCGGTCCTCAACTTCTCGCTCGCGTTCATCGGCAAGCCGCTCCTGTGGCTGCTCGGCCAGATCTACAACGTCGTCGGGAACTGGGGCGTCGCGATCATCTTGCTCACGCTGATGGTCAAGGTCGTCACGCTGTTCTGGACGACGCGCTCGATGCGTTCGATGAAGGCGATGGCGGCCCTCTCGCCGCAAGCCCAGGAGCTGCAGAAGAAGCACGGCGACGACAAGGCCGCGGCGCAGCAGGCGACGATGGCGCTCTACAAGCAGCATGGCGTCAGCCCGCTGTCCGGGTGCGCGCCGATGTTCCTCCAGATCCCGATCTGGAGCGCGCTGTACATCATGCTGTCGGCGACGGGCGAGCTCTACCAGGCCGCGTTCATCCCCGGCTGGATCAACGACCTCACGAACAGCGATCCGACGCACGTGCTGCCGGTCGCGCTCGTCGCGATGATGTTCCTGCAGGCGCGCCTGACGCCGCAGGCCGCGAACCAGCCCGGCCAGAAGATGATGCAGTACGGCATGCCGATCATGTTCGGCGTGATGTCGTTCTACTTCCCGGCCGGCCTGACGCTCTACATCTTCACGAACACCGTGCTGTCGTCGCTGCACTCGGTCTACATGAACAAGTTCGACAAGAAGAGCCTCGCGATCGCCGCGCAGCTCGCGAAGAACAAGGCGGCGGTCGCGGCGCGCGAGAAGGCGGCCGAGGAAGAGGCCGCGCGGGCCAAGCTCGTCGGCACGAACGGCAAGAAGAAGAAGTCCACGGCCGCCGGGTCGATCAAGGCGCTCAAGGAGACCGCGGTCACGACGGAGCTCGGCACGGCCGACCTCGCCGCCGTGCATGTCGACGACGACGCGTCCGCTGATGACAGCGAGCCTGATGATTCTGCGGACTCCGCGCTCGGCGCATCCGCAACCACCGGCGCGGGTGCGACCCGGCCACGGCGCAAGAAGCGTCGGCGTTAGTCCTGGAGGCTCGAGTGACCGAAGTTGCGTCTGCTGAACGTGAAGATCTCGCCGAGAAGGCGAGCGATTTCCTGCTCGGGCTGCTCGAGCGCATGGGTGTCTCTGCGGACATCGACATCAACGAGAACGCCGATCGCACGGTGCTCGAGATCCAGACGAAGGACACCGAGCTGGTGATCGGACGTCGGGGTGTCGTGCTCGACGCGCTCCAGCACCTCGTCAACAAGGCCGTGTTTCACGAGCGCGGCGAGCGTGGTGACCGCGATCGCGAGCGGCCGCGGGACGGCGAGAAGAGCGAGCGCGGCGAGAAGGGGAAGCCCTTGATCGTCGACGCCGGCGGCTTTCGGGACAAGCAGGTCGAGCGGCTGACGTCGCTGGCCCAGCGGATGAGCGAGAAGGCGCTGCAGACCAAGCAGATCGTCCCGCTGCAGCCGATGACGCCGCACGATCGGCGCATCGTGCACATGGCCCTCGCGGAGATCGCGGGCGTGACGAGCCGGAGCGAAGGGGAAGGCGAAGACCGCCACATCCTCGTCGTCCCGGACGGCGCGACCGGCACCGCGGCGCCTGCTCCCGCCGAGTGACGCGGGGGCTCGCCGACGACACGATCGCGGCGATCGCGACGGCTGCCGGTGAGGGCGGGGTCGGGATCGTGCGCCTATCGGGGCCGCGCGCGATCGCGGTCGCCGCGGCGGTGCTCGGCGTGGATGCGGCGCGGCTCGACCGGCGCGTGCGGGTCGGTGTGGCGCGGGGGACCGATGGCGGCCGGCTCGACGAGGTCCTGGCGTTCGCGATGCGCGCGCCGCGCTCCTTCACGGGCGAGGACGTCGCGGAGCTGCACGGCCATGGCGGCCGGATGAACCTGGAGGCGTTGTTGGCGGCGGCGTGCGCACGTGGGGCCCGGGTCGCCGAGCCCGGCGAGTTCACGCGGCGGGCGGTGGCGAACGGCAAGCTCGACCTCGCGCGGGCCGAGGCGCTGCTGGCGGTCATCTCGGCGGGCAGCGCGCGGGCGTGGCGACTGGCGCAGGACAACCTCGGGGGGCGGCTCGGCGATGCGGCGGCCGCGCTCGAGACGCGGGTGGTGCGCGTGCTCGCCGAGATCGAAGGGCGAATCGATTTTCCCGAGGACGATCTCGAGGCGCCGTCGGAGCGGGCGCTGGCGGCCGAGCTCGCCGCGACGGCGGCGGCTTGTGCGTCGCTCGCCGCCGGGTTCCGGCACGCGCGCGCGGTGACCGCGGGCGTGACGGTCGCGTTGGTCGGTGAGGTCAACGCGGGCAAGTCCTCGCTGCTGAACGCGCTGATCGGCAAGGAGCGCGCGCTCGTGGCGGCCGCGCCGGGGACCACGCGTGATTACCTGGAGGTCGTCGACGTCTGGGACGGCGTGGCGGTGACGCTCGTCGACACGGCCGGGACGCGCGAGACCGTCGACCTGGTGGAGCGGCGGGGGATCGCGCTCGGCGCCGCGCGGGTGGAGGCGGCGGACGTGGTCGTCGTGGTGTCCGACGCGGCCACGGGGACGGGCGCGGCGGCGTACGGGCCGCGCGGCATCGCGGTGCGCAGCAAGGTCGACCTCGGCCGCTCCCCCGACGGGGCCGAGGGCGATCGCGCGATCGGCACGTCCGCGCAGACCGGCGAAGGGCTCGCGGCGCTGAAGCGTCGGGTCCTCGAGGTCGCGGGCGTCAGCGAGCGCGAGGGCAACGAAGATGCGTTCGTGTCGACGGCCCGGCAGCACGCAGCGGCCGCAACGGCGGGCGCGCATCTGGCAGCGGCGCTGGCGGGCTGGACCGCGGGCGCGCCGGGCGAGATCGTCGCGCTCGAGCTACGCGAGGCGACCCGGGCGCTGGCCGAGCTGCGCGGCGTCGAGGTCGGGGACCGCGTGCTCGACGAAGTGTTCGCGCGGTTCTGCATCGGCAAATAGCTCCGGCCGAGTCGGCGGGGCGTTCCCCGGTGGACAGCTTCGGGCGCGTCGATATAGTCGCGACCGTGAGTCTCGAAGCGGACGCGCGCACCGAGCTGGACGAGCTCGTTCGGGTGCATCGCCTGCGGGCGCCGCGCATCGTCGATGGCCGGCCGGGCCCGGCGGTGGTGCTCGACGGCGCCGAGGTCGTTAACCTCGCGTCGAATGACTACCTCTCGCTCAGCGGCGATGCGCGCCTCGTGCGCGCGGCCCAGGCATCGCTCGAGGCCGATGGCGTCGGCGCGGGCGCATCGCGGCTGATCACGGGCACCCATCGGCAGCACGTCGCGCTCGAGGCGGCGCTCGGTGATTGGCTCGGGCGCCCTGCCCGGCTCTTCAACACCGGGTACGCCGCGAACGTGGGGGTGCTGACGGCGCTGGCCGACGCTCGCGACGTGATCTTCTCTGACGAGCTGAACCACGCGAGCCTCATCGACGGCTGCCGCCTGTCGCGGGCGCGGGTCGTGGTGATCCCGCACGCCGATGGCGGTGCCCTCGAGGCGGCGTTGCGCGCTCACCCCGCGGCGCGCCGGCGGCTCGTCGTGACGGAGTCGCTGTTCTCGATGGATGGCGACATCGTCGACGTCGCGGCGATCCACGCGATCTGCGCGCGGCACGACGCAGCCCTGATCCTCGACGAGGCGCACGCGATCGGCGCGCGCGGGACCGAGGGGCGTGGCGTGGCCGCCGATGCGGGCGTGGTGCCCGATGTCGTCATCGGCACGTTCGGCAAGGCGCTCGGCAGCTTCGGTGCGTTCGCGGCGAGCGGCCCCGCGATCACGGAACTGCTCTACAACCGGGCCCGCATGTTCGTGTTCTCGACAGCGCTGCCGCCCTCGACGGCGGCGGCCAGCACGGCCGCGATCGCGATCGTTCGCGGTCGCGACGGGGACGACCGGCGGCGTGCGCTCGCGGCGAACGCGCGGCAGCTGCGCGAGGCCATCCCGACGCTGGGAGGGGCGCGCGATGGCGCGATCGCTCCGCTGCATGTCGGAAACGACATGGCCGTGATGGCGTTGAGCGAGCGTCTGCTGGCGCGTGGGGTGTTCGCCCAGGGCATCCGGCCGCCGACGGTGCCCGACGGTACCGCGCGCCTGCGCATCAGCGTGTCATCGGGACACGAACCCGCGCAGCTCCAGCGGGCGCTCGCCACGCTCCGCGAGCTGGTGCCATGACGACCCTCGAGGCGCTCGACCAAGCGGTCCTATGGCATCCATTCACCCAGATGGCGGAGTGGGATCCGCTCGTGATCGCGTCTGGCGACGGAAACTTCCTCGTCGACACCCAGGGCCGGCGCTACCTCGACGGCGTCAGCTCGCTCTGGTGCAACGTTCACGGGCACCGGCATCCACGCCTGGACGCGGCGCTGCGGGCGCAGCTGGAGCGGCTCGCGCACTCGACGTTTCTAGGCCTCACTCACGAGCCCGGCATCCGGCTTGCGGCAGAGCTCCTGGAGGTCGCGCCGCGGGGTCTGACGCGCGTGTTCTATTCAGACTCTGGTTCGACCGCGGTCGAGATCGCGCTCAAGCAGTCGTTCCAGTACTGGCAGCTCGTCGGCCGGCCGACGAAGCAGAGGTTCCTCCGGCTCGGCGACGCCTACCACGGCGACACGCTCGGCGCGGTTGGTGTTGGTGGCATCGATGTCTTCCACCGAATCTTTGGCCCACTGCTGGTCCAGAGCATTCGCATCCCCTCCCCTGCCGGCACCGACGGCAGCGCGTCGCTGGCCGCAGTCGAGGCTGCGCTCGGCAACGCGGACGAGATTGCCGCGTTCATCGTGGAGCCCCTGATCCAAGGTGCGGCCGGGATGCTGGTCCATCCGCCGGGCTATTTGCGCGCCGTTGCAGAGCTGTGCCGTCGGCATTCGGTGCATTTGATCGTGGACGAGGTCGCGACCGGCTTCGGCCGAACGGGGACGCTGTTCGCATGCGAGCGCGAAGACGTGTCGCCCGACTTCTTGTGCCTGGCCAAGGGCATCACGGGCGGCTATCTGCCGCTCGCGGCGACCCTCGCGACCGAGGAAGTGTTCGGCGCGTTTCTCGGCGCACGGAGCGAGATGCGGCACTTCTTTCACGGCCACACCTACACGGCGAACCCGCTGGCGTGTGCGGTCGGGCTCGAGTCTCTGCGTCTGCTCCGTGACTCGACCCTTGCCAACGCCCAGGCCCGAATCGCCGACCTCGAACTGGTGCTGTCACGGTTGGCGCGGTCGCCCAAGGTCAAGGAGGTCCGCAGTTGTGGGCTCATGATCGGAATCGAGCTGGTGGACGAGGGGGCAGGGTTGACGGCGTGCCATCGGGCTCGTGAACATGGCGTCTTGTTGCGGCCTCTGGGGGACGTCGTGGTCTGGATGCCGCCGCTGACGCTCCAGGCAGACGAGCTCGTGTTGCTCGAAACGGCGACGCTGGCTTCGCTGTAGCCCCGTCGTTTCACGTGAAACATGAGCCGGGCGCGTGGAGGTGTTCGGTCAGGCCATGCGGCTCGGCGGTTCGCGGCGTTCAAGCTCGTCCGCGTCGAC
>JANXOM010000069.1 GCA_025353585.1 Deltaproteobacteria bacterium | reverse complement strand
GCCGCCGAGCGCGGCCTGTTCGTCAACGCGGTGGACGACGTGGCGTCCGCATCGGCGTACCTCGGCGGCGTGGTGCGCCGCGGCGAGATCACGATCGCCATCTCCACGGGCGGCGCGGCCCCGGCGCTCGCGGGCCTCCTGCGCGAGGCGCTCGACGCGCTCCTCCCCGAGGACCTCGCCCGCTGGGTCGAGACGGCGCGCGCGGCGCGGCGCGAGTGGCGCCAGGCGGGCGTCCCGATGGCCGAGCGGCGACCGAAGCTCCTGCGCGCGCTCGACGCGCTCTACGCGAAGGCGGCGTCGTGACGCGGATGGGCAGCGTGGCGCTCGTCGGCGCGGGGCCGGGCGATCCCGAGCTCCTCACGATCCGCGCGGCGCATCGGCTCCGCGATGCGGACCTCGTGCTGTACGACGCGCTCGCCCCCGACGCGCTGCTCGCGCTCGCCCCGCACGCGCGGCGGTTCTACGTCGGCAAGCGCGCGGGCCGCCACTCGATCGATCAGGCCGGCATCGACAAGCTCATGATCCGCGCGGCCCGGCGCGGCGAGCGCGTCGTGCGGCTCAAGTGCGGCGATCCGTTCGTGCTCGGGCGCGGCGGCGAGGAGTGCCTCGCGCTCGCGGCGGCCGGCGTGCCGTACGAGGTCGTCCCCGGGCTGTCCTCGGCGACGGCCGCGCCGGCGCTCGCCGGGATCCCGGTCACCCATCGCGGGATCGCGCCCGGCTTCGCGGTGGCGAGCGGGCACGCGGCGGAGGCGTACGGCCCGGTCGTCGATGGCATCGCCCCGGGCGCGCTGACGCTCGTCGTGCTGATGGGCCTGCGCACGCGCGGCGCGATCGCGGAGCGCCTGCTCGCGCGCGGCTGGGCGCCGGCGACGCCGGCCGCGATCGTCCTCGGCGCGTCCCAGCCGACCGAGGCGCGCTGGCTCGGGACCCTCGCCACGCTCGCGACGGCGGTGATCGACCTCGAGCTGCCGGGGGTACTCGTCATCGGCGAGGTGGTCGCGCTCGCCCACACGATCGGCGCGCGCACCGACCTGCACGCCGCGCCCCGGACCCAGCAAGGACAGCAAGGATTGCCATGACCGTCACGCACACGCCCGCCCCTGCCGTGGGCCGCCTCGGCTTCGCGCGCCACGAAGATGTCGATCTGTTCGTCGAGCGGCTGGACGCGTTCGAGCGCGGCGAGCTGTCCGCCGACGACTGGCGCGGCTTCCGCCTCCTGAACGGCGTCTACGGCCAGCGGCAAGACGGCGTGATGATGATCCGCGCGAAGCTGCCCGCCGGCATCGCCACGCCCGCGCAGCTCCGCGCGCTCGCCGACATCGCCGACACGCACGGCGGCGGCAAGGGCCACGTCACGACCCGGCAGAACGTGCAGTACCACTTCGTCCCGACGGCGGACGTCGAGTCCGCGCTGCGGACCCTCGCCGACGCCGGCATCACGACGAAGGAAGCGTGCGGCCACTCGGTGCGCAACTGGACGTGCTGTCCGTTCGCGGGCGTCGCCGCCGGCGAGCCGTTCGACCCCACGCCGTACGTCGAGGCGCTGGCGCGGCACCTCCTGCGCGGGCCGTACTCGTCGACGCTGCCGCGCAAGCTCAAGCCGTCGCTCGGCGGGTGCTGCGGGACCGACTGCTCGCAGGCCTTCATCAACGACCTCGGCTTCCTGGCGCGCACGCGCGACGGCGCGATCGGCTTCCAGCTGCTCGCGGGCGGCGGGCTCTCGACGCTGCGGCGGAGCGCGCTCGTCGTCGACGAGTTCGTGCCGGCGGCGGATCTGCTCGACGCGGCCGACGCGGTGGTGCGCGTGTTCCACCGGATCGGCAATCGCCACAACCGCGCGAAGGCTCGCCTCAAGTGGGCGATCGACAAGCTCGGCGCCGCCGCCTTCATCGCCGAGGTCGCCGCCGAGCGCGCGCTGATCGCGGCGGAGGGCGGGACACCGCTGGAGCTGCCCGCGCCGCCGCCGCCGCCCGTGCGCCGCCCCGCGCTGCCGCAGGCGACCGCCGCTGCCGATGGCTACGCGGCGTGGGCCGCGGACAGCGTCCGCCCGCAGAAGCAGCCCGGGTTCGCGGCCGTCGTGATCCGGCTCGTGCTCGGCGACATCACGGGCGCCCAGCTGCGCGCGCTCGCCGACGTCGCGGTGCATCACGGCGAGGGCGAGGTGCGCACGACGAACGAGCAGAACCTCGTGCTGCGCTGGGTGCCGACGGCGAAGCTGCCCGCGCTGCACCGCGAGCTCGCGGCGGTCGGGCTCGCGAGGGCGGGCGCCAACTCGCTCGCCGACGTGACGAGCTGCCCGGGCGCGTCGAGCTGCAAGCTCGCGGTGACTCACTCGCGCGGGCTGGCCAGCGTGCTCACCGAGGTCCTCGACGCGCGGCCCGATCTCGTCGCGGCCGCGAAGGGGCTCGACATCAAGGTCAGCGGCTGTCCGCACGGGTGCGGGCAGCACTACATCGCGGGCATCGGGTTCCAGGGCGGCATGCGCAAGGTCGCCGGCAAGCCGGCGCCGCAGTATCTGGTGTACGTGGGCGGCGGCATCGGCGCGGCGGGCGCGTCGTTCGGGCGGCTCGTCGGCAAGGTGCCGGCGCGCAAGGTCGCCGCGGCGCTCGAGAAGCTGCTGGAGCTGTACGTCTCGCTCGCGCAGGCCAGCGGCCGCACGGGCGCGGGCGCGTGGGACGGCGCGCCGACGGAGGTCCTGCGCGCGACGCTCGGCGCGCTGACCGAGCTCGCCGAGGCGGATGCCACGCCGGACGACTTCATCGACCTCGGCACGACGGCGCCGTTCGAGGTGGCGAGCGGGGACGGCGAGTGCGCAGCGTAGCGCCCGGCGCTACCGCGAGGTCTTGACGGTCGTGCGGGTCGCGTTGATGACGAGCCCGGCCACGCCGGCCACGACAAGGACGGCGCCGACGACCAGCCCGCCGCGGAACGGCGGCGTGTAGCTGGGGCAACCTGGGCCCGTGCAGTCGGCCGGCTTGGACGTCTCCTCGACGCCGATCGCCGCGCCGCCGCCCGCGATCAGGAGCGCATCGCCGACATATGACCAGCGCTTGGCGCCCCGGTTGTACCCGAAGCACCCCGCGCCGGCCCCGGAGCCCAGGACGAGCGCGAACATGGTCAGCAGTGCAGTCGCCCTCGGCACCCTTTAACTATACTCTCCCGGCGCCATGCGGCGGTCTCCGCTCCTGCCGATCTTCCTGATCGTGCTCGTCGACGTCTTCGGGTTCACGATCGTGATCCCGCTCCTCAGCCTGTTCGCCGAGAAGTTCGGCGCCACGCCGCTCGTGGCCACGACCATCGTGTCGGTCTACGCCGCGTGCTCTCTCATCTCGACGCCGATCATCGGCCGCCTGTCGGACCGCCACGGCCGTCGCCCGCTGCTCCTCATCAGCCAGGCCGGCACCTGCATCGGGTTCCTCGTGCTGGCCGGCGCGTCGTCGCTGTGGATGGTGTTCTTCGGCCGGATCCTCGACGGCCTGACCGCCGGCAACCTGTCCCTCGCCCAGGCCTACATCTCGGACCACACCGAGCCGCAGAACCGCGCGAAGGCGTTCGGCGTCATCGGCGTGGCGTTCGGCATCGGCTTCTTCTTCGGCCCCGCGCTCGGCGGCTTCCTCGGGGACATCAACCTGTCGCTGCCGTTCCTCGTCGCCGCGTGCCTCTCGATGGTCAGCATGATCTGCACCTACACGCTCCTGCCGCGGGACCTGCCGCCGCAGGCCGACGCCCCGCCGCCGGAGGCCGCCGCGGGCGCCCCGCCGCCGCCCGCCGGTCGCCGCCCGGGCGCGTTCGATTTCGGCACGTACCTCGAGTACTTCCGCCGGCCGGGCCTCGGCGGCCTGTACCTGCAGTTCTTCCTGTTCTGCTTCGCGTTCTCGCTGTTCACGAGCGGGTTCGCGCTGTTCGCGCAGGCGCGCTTCGGCTGGACGCAGCACCAGACCGGGTTGCTGTTCTCGTTCTCCGGCTTCCTCGGGCTCATCCTGCAGGGCGGGCTCATCGGCCGGCTCGTCAAGAAGTTCGGCGAGGCGCCGCTCGTGGTCAGCGGCTTCATCGCCGCTGCGATCGCGTACGCGCTCCTCGGCGTCGCGGGGACGCTCACGATGCTGCTGATTGCGGCGGTGTTCTCGGCATATGGGAACGGCGTGTTGCGGCCTGTCATCACGAGCCGCATGACCCAGGCCGTCGGCCGGCACGAGCAAGGGGCTGCGCTCGGCGTCTCGGGCTCGCTGCAGTCGTTCGCGATGGTGCTCGCGCCGCCGGTTGGAGGCGCGCTGATCAGCAGCGCCGTGTCGCCGGATAGCGTGTGGCTGACGGCGTGGGCGGTCGTGCCGGCGGGCGTTGCGGTGCTCGGGTTGCTCGCGACGGGGATCGCGAAGCGGCCGCCGAAGATCACGCCGGCGCCTGTGCGCGGGGCGTAGCGGCGAGGCAGGGGGAGGGGCGAGGAGAGGAGCTCGAGGCTCGAGGAAAAGGCTCGAGGCTCGAGGCTTGGAGAAGGCTTCGGGCTCGAGGCTTGGAGAAGGCTTCAGGCTCGAGGCTCGAGGGAAAGGCTCGAGGCTCGAGGCTTGAGGCTCGAGGCTCGAGGGAAAGGCTCGAGGCGGCGTGGCTGACGAGCGCTCGTGCCGGGCTCGGGGTCGGGGGCCGCCCTCGCCCCGGCCGCGCGTAGAATCGCGCCGACCGCGTGGGCGGCGGTCGTATGCGGGCGATCGCCGCGGAGCTGGGGCGGCGGCGCCGGACCACC